>CAYVAN010000012.1:0-35437 GCA_964449225.1 uncultured Rhodopirellula sp. | reverse complement strand
TGAACGGGTCAACAGCGGCGGCTTTTAGACGAGGGAAGGGAAGGGTGACGGCTAAAAACCATGCCCATGAACGATCCTGATGCTCGCCGCAATGCCAAGGTTCGACTTTATTTTCACAATGCCCATTGGATAACCCGGTGATGTCCTAGTGCCGCGTCAGGCTCAAGTTTCAAGGTAGTGCACCTTGTTCAAGATCCTGAAGCACAAGGATCTTGAACAAGATCCACTACTGCCAACCCGAATTTTTAGCTTTGACAGGCCACCAGGAGAGATCGGCGGGCCATTTTCCAGTGATTCCCGGTAATCAATGGCCCGGACTCCCTATACAAAACCGTGGCCAAGTCTCTACACTCCGGGGCCCAAAATCCCGTTTTTCCTAGCCTTTCTCGCCGACCCTTGACGTCCACCTGTGTTTGAGTCCCTCTCCGACGGTTTGCAATCCGCCTTCAAAAGTCTGTCCGGCAAGGGCAAGCTGACCGAAGCGAATATGCGCGACGGGCTCGAAATCGTTCAGAAATCAATGCTGGAAGCTGATGTAAGCTACAGCGTTGTCCAGGATTTCATGGGCCAAGTGTCAGAAAAGGCATTGGGCAAGCGAGTACTGTTATCGCTTCGGCCACATGAAGAACTGGTCAATATCGTTCACAGCGAATTGATCTCGATTTTGGGTCCAGTCGATCCGTCGCTGCACCTAAAGAAAGACGGCCCCACGATCATCATGCTCTGTGGTTTGCAGGGTAGTGGTAAAACGACCACCTGCGGCAAGCTCTCGCAGATGCTCAAAGAAGAAGGTATCAAGCCAGTTTTGGTCGCTGCCGACTTGCAGCGTCCTGCTGCGATCGAACAATTGCACGTGATCGGTCGCCAATTGGATGTGCCAGTTTACAGCGAACCAGACAACAAAGACCCGGTCAAGGTTTGCAAGAACGGTGTTGCGAAGGCAAAGGCCGATGGTGCTAGGGTCGTGATCCTGGACACAGCTGGACGCTTGGCCATCGACGAAGAGTTGATGGGCGAGCTGAAACGAATCGACAAGAAGGTCGGCCCAGATCAGGTTTACTTGGTTGTCGATGGAATGACAGGTCAAGACGCGGTCAACAGTGCGGGGGCTTTCAACGAAGCACTAGAACTGGACGGCGTCGTCATGACCAAACTGGACGGCGATGCTCGCGGCGGAGCGTTGTTGTCAGTCAAGCACGTCACTGGCGTCCCGATCAAGTTCATCGGTACCGGCGAACAATTCGACGCGTTGGAGCCGTTTCGCCCCGAAGGCATGGCCGGGCGAATCCTGCAAATGGGCGACATTGTCGCTGCTGCTCGTGAAGCTCACCGCATCGTCGATGAAAGCGAACGTGAAGAGATGGAAGCCAAGATGGCTTCCGGCGATTTCACGCTCGACGATTTTAAAAACATGATGCTGAAGGTCGCCAAGCCGGGCCTGATGGGGCGAATGATGGGATTGATGCCCGGCATGGGCCAGTTCAAAGACGTGCTGGAAAGCGATGAAGCGGCCAAGGGGATCAACCAAACCATCGGTGCGATTAATAGCATGACGATGGCCGAACGCAAGAATCCAAAAGCAATTGACGCTCAGCGACGTCACCGAATCGCCAAAGGTGCCGGGGTGCAAATGCCCGTTGTCACTCAGTTGATCAAGCAGTTTGAGACCATGAAGCCGTTAATGCAGGGCATGGCCAGCGGCGGAATGGGCGATCGCATGAAGATGATGCAACAATTGCAATCCAGCGGTGCGATGAACGATCCCAATATGTCGGGTATCAAAACCAAGAAGAGCACGGGCAAACGCCTATCCACTGCTGAACGAGCCAAGATGAAGAAAGAACGAGAGAAGCTAAAACGAAAGATGAAGAAAAGGAAGTAAGTAAAGAACAGGTCTTAGGAAACAGGTCACAGTCGAACATCAATGCTGTGACCTGTTCCCTGTCACCTGATACCTACTTAGGTACCGACCCGGCATTGTTTCTGCTTGTCGCAGTTACGATCCCAGGAAGTCTAACGCTTGACAAACTTTAACTCGCATCCGAAAGGGAGCAACGAAACGAAATGGCAGTCCGTATCCGAATGAAAAAAATGGGACGAGCTCACCGTCCTTTCTTCCGCATCTGTGCCATGGACAAAAGAAGTCCACGGGATGGTCGCGTGATTGAAAACCTGGGCACCTATGACCCAATGTGCCCCGAAACTGACGCTCGCGTCACCCTGAAAACTGACCGCGTCGCCTATTGGGTCGGCGTCGGTGCTCAGCCCAGTGACAAGGTTGCCGTCCTGATCAAAAAATATGGCGCCGAAGGCACTCACCTGGAAGCCCAAGCGGCCGCAAAAGATCGTTTGTCAAAGCGTAAGGATTACACTCCAGCACCGTTCGTGCCGCCGAAGCCTAAGGCTGAACCAAAAGCCGAAGCACCCGCTGCCGAAGAAACGCCGACGGACGAAGCCAAGGCTGACGAGCCGAAAGCCGAAGAGCCTAAAGCCGAAGAAACTGCTAGCGAGTAAATTCGTTAGTGGCGACCATGCGATTCGACATCATCACCCTTTTTCCAAACCTGTTTGACGGATATTTGACGCAAGGGCTGCTCGGCAAAGCGATCGAGCGAAACTTGACTCAAATCCATCGTCATGACCTACGCGAATTCGCCCCCGATACCCCTCACCGACCGGTTGATGACAAACCGTTCGGCGGCGGCCCCGGGATGCTGATTCAAGTTGAACCGACGGTCAATTGCGTTGAAGCAGTTCGCGAAAAAGACCCCACCCCCGCTCGAACGATTCTGTTAACGCCGCAAGGCAAACGCTTCGATCAGCGGATGGCAGAAGACTTTGCCCTCAGCGAACGATTAATTTTGCTTTGCGGACGTTACGAAGGCTTCGACCAGCGGGTGACTGATATCCTCGAACCCGAGGAAATCAGTGTCGGTGATTTTGTGTTGAATGGTGGCGAGGTAGCAGCCATGCTGATCGTTGACGCGGTCGTGCGACTGCTTCCTGGCGTCCTAGGTGACGAACTAAGCAATATCGATGATTCCTTTAGCCGTGGAAATCGGATTCTGGAATTTCCCCAATACACACGACCACGCGAATTTCGCGGACACAAGGTTCCCGACATCTTGCTAAGCGGCGATCACCAAGGGATCGCCAAGTGGCGAGACGAGCAGAGCCGCCAGCGTACTGAGCAAAGGCGTAGCGATTTGCTGCCGCCCAGTGGTTGAGAAGATGTTGGTTTAGAAGATGTTGACGAAGAATAGAACAACCAAACTGTTAACTCACAAACAATCAGATATCGAAGAGAGAAATCATGTCCACTCAATCACTGATGGAATTGGTCGAAAAGACCGCTCTGAAAGAGAATCCACCCCAGTTCGACATCGGCGATACCGTTGATGTTCACTTGAAGATTTTGGAAGGCAACAAAGAACGCATCCAGGTGTTCAGCGGTGTTGTGATCGCACGCAGCGGGACCGGCAGCAAGGAAATGTTCAGCGTTCGCCGAATCGTTGCTGGCGAAGGTGTTGAACGTAAATTCCCCGTTCACAGTCCCAAGATCGAAAAGGTCGAAGTGACGCGAAGCGCCATCGTCCGTCGCGCAAAACTGTACTTCCTTCGCGACCGCGTCGGCAAAGCAGTTCGACTGAAAGAACGTCGCCGCGTCTAATTCGTGGCGGACGTAGCTGGCACATAGCTGGCACGCCCGGGGTTCAGTTCGCGTCTTAATGAGCCGATGATTCTGAAACCCGGCGGGACCAGCTACCATGTCCAATCACTTTTTCACTTTGGAGTGTTCCCATTGTCGCTCGGCTCCCCGAGCCGATAGCGCTGTCGGGCTTGGAGAGCCGAGCGACATTGCCCAGCTTGAAAAACTGATTTGCCCTGGACCAGCTACGGCAACATCCGCCGGAGATAGAGTGCATGTCATCAATCATCCATCGCATCTGTACGGCTTACGTCGACTGGCGATACGGCAGGATTGACCCGAGTGCCAAGGTTGGAAAAAAAGGCGAACAAGCCGCGGCACGTATGCTGCGGCGAAAAGGTCTGGCAGTCGTCGCCGAGAGCGAATCCGACCACGCCGGCGAAATCGACTTAATCGCGATCGACGAGCGAAACAAGACCATCATCTTCGTCGAAGTTAAAACACACTCGACCACCAAACCCGGCCATCCGGCCGAACGTGTCGATGATGTCAAACAGGGCCGAATCTCACGAGCCGCGATGCGTTATCTAAAACGCAAGAAACTCCTCGGCACTCCGGTCCGTTTCGATGTCATTGCCGTCTGGTGGCACAGCGACGGCCCCGAACCTGACAAGATCCAGCACTACGAATCCGCCTTTGAGTGTGCCGGTAATTTCCAGATGTTCTAACAAAGCCAATGCACCATGCCTTCCGCTTGCACCAGAGCATTCATAAACACTTAGTATGGCAAGGCAAAAACCGAGGAAGCAATCAGCTGCGATGCGTCCCGCGAACCACCCAACGTCGCGTCCTATTGGTCCGTCGCAAGCCTGAAATCCTCAGAATGCTATTCCGTTACACCGTGTTCAGCGAAACCCTTTGCTCGGAGCAGGCACGCGTCGCAGTGACCGCATGCTTTGCCGCCTTCCCCCGGGTCGTAGCAGGAAATCGTTGTCGAATAATCGACGCCCAGGGACAGACCTTTCGCGATGATTTGAGCCTTGGTTAAATCGATCAGCGGGGTGTGTATTTGGAGTCGGCTCTCGTCTTCCACCCCCTGTTTGGTAGCAAGGTTGGCCATCGTTTGGAAAGCTTCAATGAATTCTGGTCGGCAATCGGGATAGCCGCTGTAATCAAGAGCGTTGACACCGATGAAAATATCGCGCGCATTTAGAACTTCGGCCATCGCAAGCGAAAGCGACAAAAAAATTGTGTTCCGTGCTGGCACATAGGTCACGGGAATCTCGCTGCCGATATCTTCCACGCGATCGCACTTTGGCACCGCAATGCCGCCGTCGGTCAACGCAGAGCCACCAAAGGCGGCTAAGTCGATATCGACAATGCGATGAGATGCAGCACCCAGTGTTTCAGCTAGGCCGGCAGCACACTTGATTTCGTACTGGTGACGTTGGCCGTAGCGAAAGCTGATCGCGTGAACATCAAACCCCTCGCTCTTAGCGATCGCGAAGCAGGTCGCGCTGTCCAAGCCACCCGATAACAACACGATCGCTGGTTTTCTATCAGTCACGTTTCTTCCAAAGCTTGCGGCCGATCGATGGATTGTAATTTGTCCAGTTTCCATCAGCAGCAACATCGGCTTCGATCACCGACGTGTAGGCCGCCATCTTTGCATCCAAGTTGTCGATGTGATGCAGGGCGACTGCTTCCAGTGTGACTGGGATCTTTGGGCTGCCGTATTCCAGGACTCCGTGATGACTGACAACCATGTGTTCCAGATGCAACTTAAGTTCGGCCGGAAAAGACTTTGCCGAATCGGAGCCATCGCTGATTGATGCAATTTTTTCGCCCAACGTCTGCACGCCGATCACGATATGCCCCACCATCTGCCCGCGATCGGTGTAAGAAATTTCACCGTCGGCGGCCAATTCGTCGATCTTGCCCAGGTCGTGCAGGAACGCGCCAAAAACCAAAAGATCCGCGTCCAGCTGTGGATAGCGGGTCGCAACCAGAGCAGCCAGTTCCATCATGTCGACGGTGTGACGAAGCAGGCCACCAGGGTAAGCATGGTGATTGTTGACAGCGGCGGCAGCTTTGGAAAACCGCGAAACAAATTTCTCGTCTTGAAGATAAGCTTCACCAAGCCGAGCTAAATGCGGGTTGCCGAGCTTCGAAAAAAGCTCGCCCAATCGATCGATCAATTGCTCCGATGCTGCTGCATCAAATCGCTCAAATTCACTAAGTTCGACCTCGCTAGGATCCATCCGTTCTAAGCCGGTAACAATGATTTGCAGCGTGCCGTTGTGAATCTGTGTTCGTCCGTGGCAAAAAACGTAGTCACCGCGATCAAACGAATCAAAGAGTTTTTCGTCGGCGTTCCAGAACATTGCTGCAATGACACCAGTTCGGTCAGCCAGCCGCAGCAGGATGTACTTGCCACCTTGTCGGTTAACGCGAAGCTGTTTGTCGGCGGCGCGAAAGGCTTGTTCGAGCGGTTGTCCATCGGCCAATTCAGCAACAGGAGTTCGATTCACAATGATTGCTCGTAGAAGAAGTTGATCGCAGGATACGTGGGTGGACCTAGCTAGAATGTCGCGGTCTGGCCAAAATTGGCAAGCCCTGAAAGAATCATCAGCCTCGCGACTTAAGATTTTTCTTGAAAGCAGCACCTCGCCAGCGGTCCCACTTGTCTCGCTAGCGGTTAAACTTCAAGGATGACCGACCTGACCTCTTCATCACAGCAGGGACGCAAGAGCACCGTCAATTTGGTGCGTTCAAGCCATCCCTGGACCGAAGCCGATAGCGCGGCGGGCTATGTACTGAAATACATCGTTCCCATGCGGCGGATCTTGACCGATGTTGTCGGAAGTCAGGAAATCGCAGACGGTGCGCTTAAACTACTGCTGGGACATTTAGTCTCGGCGGGATTCGGTGACCAAAAAAGTAGAAAGCTCCGAGATTTCTTGGTCAGAGGTGTGCGGTCAGCCGCAAAAACTGCCGTAGCGGAGATGCCCGAGAAACAACAACCTGCTTTGAATTTGGACGTTGCGACGTTGGAGTCCAAGGTCTGGCTAACTTATTGGCGAGAGGGGCTGCTAGAGCGAGCTTGGCGAGCTTTGGAGCGATTGGAACATGCCAATACCGAAGAGCCCTTCTACACCGTGCTGTTCGCAGCCACCAGCGGCGCAGCGAAGACAACCTCGGAACTGGCAGAGAAGATCCGTTCCGACATTGGGCAGAAACTCAATGACGCAACCATTCAACAATTGCTGACCGAATCACGTACGATGTTCGCACAAATGATTGCTGATGAAGTTGCCGAAACCATTCAAGATCCAACCGGCGAAGATGTAAAAAAAGAAATCTCACTTCTAGGTTTAAGCAAAGCATTTTCTGGAATCTCTGTTTAATCTTTAAACCGCAGCAAACGATTCGCTTAGCAAGCCACTTTAATGAAACGAATGTACAAAATTCTGATGAACCGATCACCTAGTTTTACCAGCCTTGCTTGGCTTTGCATGATTGTGTTGCTTGGTTCCGCTGATGCGTTAGCTGAAAGCCCCGAACCAGAGATGCCTTTCGCGCTCGATGACAGCGGTCGCTTGGTTCGATTTGACCGTGACATCGCCCCCGTTTTGCGAAAGCGATGTTTAGAGTGTCACAACGAAGAGGACGCACGAGGAGATTTTCGTGTCGATGATCGCGAGACGTTATTGGGATACATCGAACCCGATGATGCCGAATCGAGCACATTATTTGCTGATTACCTAACCATCGACGACGAGGACATGTTGATGCCGCCGCGAACCCATGGCGGTCCGCTTTCGGCATCAGAATTGGCTACCATCCGGGTTTGGATTAATGAGGGTGCTGACTGGCCAGAAAATGTCCAACTGGTCTCTGCGGACGCTGACGACAAAGTGACCGTGGCAGCGGCCCCGCCGACGACTTTGCTGGGGCGAGCATGGGCGGCGCAGGGCTTTCTGCATCCTGCAACGGTACACTTTCCTGTCGCCCTGTTGTTATTGGGAGCCGCGTTTGTAGTTCTGGGCTGGAAATGGCCCGCCGTTGGAATGCAAATTCCCTTGGCCTGCTTGCTCATTGGTGCGATCACCGCGATCGCTTCCACTGCCATGGGTTTTGCGTTTGCGGCCGAACGTGGTTACGGGTCGTGGAATCGATTCGATGCCGCGATCATGGAAAAGGAAGTGTTCTGGCACCGTTGGTCAGGTGTTGCGGTTTCAGTTTTAGCTGCGTTTTTCTCAGTCATCGCGTTGCTGTCGTTGCGAACCAAAAATGCTCGAATGACAACGACCTGGAAGGCCGGCCTGTTGGTTTGCGCCGCGGTTGTTGGACTGGTCGGGCACAAGGGGGGTGAAATGAGTTACGGCGAAGACTTCTATCCAAAGATGTTCCGAACACTGCTGGGGTCACCCGAGCCCGATGAAAAGGCGGGTACCGTTTCTGCTACAGCCGATGAACCCGAGAAGACAACTTGAATAGTCGGGCACCAGCTAACTTAAAGAGTTCTCTATTGAATTCAAAATCGGTTGGTGTTGCGATTTTCCTGCTGATCGTTCTAAAGGTCGGGTGTTGGACCAGCCTGGGGCCGGCAGCAATCGTGGGGGACGCCCAGGGATATTGGAAACTAAGCTCATGGGTGGCCAATGGCGACATCATGATGATGGACGCCCCAATTGCTTACCGAACGCCCATCTACCCGTGGTTGCTGGCTGGTTTGCGGGAGGGCTCGCCAGGGTTCGTTTCCCCGTTACTCGCAGTCGCCATCGTTCAAGCGATCTTGTATTTGGCAACCGTTTATCTAGCTGGCGAGTTGGCTGTGCAAATATCGCGGCGGGCGTCCGCAAGAACCTTCACGACGCTGGCGATGCTTCCAGCAATTTCAGCGCTAACTTACATTGGATTTTTGGTCAGCGAAATCCTGTTCGTGTCACTACTGATGATGCATTTATTGTCGGTGATTCGGTACTCCGAAAACAGTAGTTTTGGTCGTGCCGCGTTGGTGGGGCTCACCTTAGGATTAACGCTGCTAACTCGTCCAATTGTGTTACTGCTTTGGATCCCACATCTGTTTTTCATTTTGACAAAACACGTTCTAAGTCGGGAACACGAATCAAATACCATCAAGATGAAACACCGCTTGGGTCACGTGATGTTGGCGACCATCATCGTGATCGCATTGTGCGTTCCTTGGTTAGCAAGAAACCACCGTCTTTTCGGAGAAGCTTTTCTAACGGAGTTTCTAGGACGAAACATTTGGATTGTCACTTTCCAAGATGGTTCTGGGGCTGGCTTAGATATGCCTGAATCACAATCCGCAGAAGAATTGCAAGAACGCATCGTTAGTGTCACCAACGGTAACTGGTTCGATTCCGATTGGCGACACACCTGGACAGTATCGAACCTTCTGACAAAATCAGGACTAAGCGATCCAGCGGCGGATCGATTGATGAAAACCGTTGCCATCGAAGCAATGACGACGCAGCCCAAAACGGTGGCCTACAAGACCATCCGGCGCTGCGTCAACTTCTGGCGTTGTCCGGCAAATCAACTACCGATCGCAAGTCCAGACCACAGCGGATTCGAGCCCTATCCGACTACTTGGTCTACCAACAGCGAAATCATCAAGAGCATCGCAAGTTTGGCGTTTCGCTTTCGCGTCAGTCAGTCGGTGCTGGCTAACACCATCGTGATGATTTTGATTGGCTTCTCAGTCCTTTCCTTAACCTACAATCAACCAACCCGCATCATGGGACTCTGGATTGCCAGTGTTTTGTTGTACTTCAGTGCCGTAACTGGTGTCGTTGAAATCCCTGATTACCGATACCGAATGGTCATTGAGCCACTTTGTGCGTCAGCGATAGGGAGCGCGTTGTCACTGATTTGGCCTCGCGGTCACGCTCAGAAAACAGAACCTGCATCGGACGTCTCCGTGTGAACAACAATATGTCCCAAGATCTACAACCGCAGGTGTCTGACACGATCGAGCTGTCCGTTGTTATGCCCTGCCTAAACGAGGCCGACACCGTGGGCGTTTGCGTGAACAAAGCAGTTCGCGCGATGCATGACGCTGGAATCATTGGCGAGGTCGTCCTTGCCGACAACGGTAGCACCGATCAATCAAAGCGAATTGCAATCGCAAATGGTGCCCGCACGATTGACGTCACCCAGCGAGGCTACGGTGCTGCTTTGATGCATGGGATCGAAGCAAGCAAAGGGAAGTTTATTTTGATGGGTGATGCCGATGACAGCTATGACTTTTTGGAAATCCCCGCGTTCGTTGACAAGCTCCGCAAGGACTACGACCTCGTTCAAGGTTGCCGCCTACCACGCGGTGGCGGAACGGTGTTACCTGGGGCGATGCCTTTCCTACACCGCTGGTTTGGCAATCCCGTTTTGTCTTGGTTAGTGCGGATGATGTTCCAGATTCCGATCAACGACGTCTACTGTGGAATGCGAGGTTTCAAACGAGATCTATACGATCGGTTAGACCTACGATCGCCGGGGATGGAATTTGCAACTGAAATGATCATCAAAAGCGGTCTGCACGGGGCGTCGATGAGCCAAGTGCCGATCACATTGCACCCCGATGGGCGTCAAGAACATGGGCCACACCTCCGCACGTTCCGTGATGGCTGGCGAACACTGCGACTTTTCTTAGTATTCAGTCCCAAGTGGACCTTTTTTCGACCTGGCATCCTGCTGATTGTCATGGCGATGGTGGGTTATGGTTTGGCGATCCCGCAAATTCGAATTTTCGGCGCTGCGTTGGATGTTCACACGTTGTTAATCGCCAGCTTGGCTGGATTGTTGGGTTGGCAATGTGTTTTGTTAGCAACCTTGTCGCGGATTTTCGCTGGACGTGAGGGGATGATGCCCAAACATGAAAAGCTGGAAACTCTGACCGTTGAAAAAGGACTTGTCTTCGGTTTGTTTGCTGCGGCAATCGGCGTCGCCATGATCGGCATAGTTGTGCTGCGTTGGTGGCAAAGGGAATTTGGCGAACTTCAGTATCCCGTTACCATGCGATGGGTCGTGCCCGGTGTCACTCTGGTCGCGATCGGCTTCCAAACCGCTATGGCAAGCTTAATGGCGGGAGTTCTAAAAATGCAGCGGCCTCGCCAAAAGGATGCGCCTTGATGAGTGCACCGAATCAAATCCCTAAAATTGTCCAGCATGTTCCAAGCGGACAAATGTGCTGTGATCCAGCTTGGGAAGCGGCGTACAAACGGTTTGAAACACCCGAAGAAGAAATTGCAAAATTCACGGGCCGTTTGAAACGCTTTGGATTTGAGTCGCTTCCCAAAGACGCCCGCATCAATGAAATTTTCTGTGGACGCGGCGGTGGTTTAATCGCGTTGGAGCGGCTTGGATTTTCCCACGTGGAAGGCACGGATTTATCGGACACATTGCTTGCGGAATATCGCGGCGAGGCCACTTTGCACTTGGCGGATTGTCTAAGTATGCCGTTTAGCGATGACAGCTTCGACATCGTTATCGTCCAAGGTGGCTTGCATCACTTACCGAAGATCCCTGATGACTTGGATCAGTGCTTGGCCGAAGTCAAACGCATTTTGAAACCCACCGGAACGTTTTACGTGATTGAACCATGGCGGACACCTTTCTTAACGTTCGTTCATTTTGTCACTGATCAACCGATGATCCGAAAGTTCTACGCGAAGGGCGATGCGTTGGCAGCAATGACACAGTGTGAACGAGTCACCTATGAACAATGGCTTAGAAAGCCGAATGAAATCATGAGAGTGTTTGAGTCGCACTTCAGATCACTAACAACCCAAACTTCTTGGGGAAAACTGGCCTACGCCGGGATGCCGCTTGAATGACCGAACCAGCACGGAATCACTCACGGCAAACTACCGAATTGTGAAGGCTCGTTTGAGCCGCCCTCGACGGTTGCGAAGATTTAGAACCTGAATGACATGGTGACGGCAGTCATGAATCAGCGGGATGTTCAACTGATCGTGAGATCTGATCTGTCGCTCAACCGCAGTAGCCGAAACGCCGGTGACCTTTTTCGCCGAAGCACCGATGCGTTTCTGGTCCAATTGAAAACCTCGTTGTAGCACCTGAGTCCCATAGAGTTGGCACTCGCGACAATTACTAACCGGCACCCCATTTTCGTAGACGATCGGTGAAACGCCATTCGGGCAGATCGCGATTGATGCATGCCGCATCGGACCAATTTTCGGACGGGTACCGTTTAGCTTGCTGGTGACAATGTAGACCTCGCGATCATCAATCCGCTGGCGGTGCGGATCTGATGCATACGACGCACTCCCATTGTTCATAGAAAACAGGAAGACAACGACCAGGGCTGCCAATACACGCATCAAACATTTCACAGAGCAGCTCACATCAAAATCAACAAAAGAGTCAAGAGAGGAACATGGGCCATGCATCCTAGCAGGCAAACGGACGTGAACAGGCCCTGCATTGGCCTTAATGAACGCCCGCTATTTGGCCCCAGCTCGGTTTGACAAACACATTCCGCTGCGTGTTCGTCTGCCTGACCCGACGACAGTTTAATCCGATCGTGGTATTTTCAAGTCCGCGGGGAAACCGATTTCTGCCTAAAATCACTGCGTCCAAAACACCGGGTTGATATTCGTGTCATCAAAATCCACTCAAGCTAAAACGGCGTCTGAAAACAGGGAGCCTGAAAAAAAAGACGCTGCGAAAAAGGCTTCTGATAAAAAGAAGGCCAAGAAAGAACTGCCTTCATTGCCCGAGAATCGGTTTATCAATCGTGAATTGAGCTGGCTTGAATTCAATCGCCGTGTTCTTGATCAGGCCTGTGACGCGTCGCTGCCGTTATTGGAACGCGCCAAATTCTTAGCGATCACGAGCTCCAACCTTGACGAATTCGTCATGGTGCGGATCGGCAGCTTGAAGATGCAGTATCAGCAAAACTCAATGCAGCGTGACCCTTCTGGCATGACCGTTTCCGAGCAATTGGAAGCCGTTTCCAGCCGGTGCCAGTTGGTAACCCAGTGGCAGTATGATTTGTTTCGCCAGTCAATCGAACCTTTGATGGCGGAAGCCGGTATTTCTAGAGTTGACCTGGATAATTGCAGCCAAGCCTGCATCGATGCAGCTGACCGCCATTTTCACAGCGATGTCATTTCAGTCTTGTCACCGCAGGCGATTTTCCCCGAGCGACCTTTCCCGCTACTGCAAGGCTTGGGGATCCATGTCTGCGTCCGCTTGAAATCCGAACCCGTTGCAAAGACAAACGCAACCAAACTTGGCGACAAAGAGTCAGAGTCGCCCTGGGATTTTGTTGTCATCCCGCTGGGGCGTACGCTTCCGCGGATCATCCCAATGCCATCTGAACGAGGGCATGCTTATGTCTTGTTAGAAGACTTAGTAACAAACTACATCGTTGATTTCTTCCCCGGTCGCGAAGTCGACGAGAGCATCGTCTTTCGAATCACGCGAAGTGCGGATGTGGAATTAAGAGAAGACGATGCCTTCGACTTAATGGTGGGCATGGAGGACGTGCTGGAAAGCCGACGCCAATCGCCAGCGGTTCGGCTGGAATACTCCAAGGGCGCAAGCGATGCAATGCTAGGCTTTCTTTCCGAGCGAATGGACCTGAAGAGCCAAGACCTGTATCCGATCGACGGCCCCATTGATTTGACGTACCTGTTTGGTCTTCATGGAATCGAAGGATTCGATGCCCTGCGTGACGAAGCGTGGCGACCGCAACACAATCCACGCATCGACCCAGCGGAACCGATGTTTAATACGATCCAGCAGAGCGACCTGCTACTGGTGCATCCGTACGAGCAAT
Source organism: uncultured Rhodopirellula sp. (assembly GCA_964449225.1). Classification (GTDB taxonomy): domain Bacteria; phylum Planctomycetota; class Planctomycetia; order Pirellulales; family Pirellulaceae; genus Rubripirellula. Next base: position 21,956 of record CAYVAN010000012.1, on the reverse strand, counting down.
TTGATCCCGTCGTTCGCATGATCGAAGAGGCTTCGGTTGATCCAAACGTGATCGCAATTAAGCAGGTGCTTTACCGCACCAGTCGTGACAGCCCAATCGTCAATGCCCTGAAACGGGCGGCCGAGCACGGGAAGTATGTTTCGGTCATCGTCGAATTAAAAGCACGATTCGACGAAGCTCGAAACATTGAATGGGCACGCGAGATGGAGCAGTCGGGCGTTCAAGTGATTTACGGCATTCGCGGGCTAAAGACGCACGCTAAAATTTGCATCATTGTTCGACGAGAATCCACGGGTATTGTTCGCTACATGCATTTTGGAACAGGAAATTACAACGAAGCGACTGCGAATCTGTACAGCGATATTTCGTTGTTCACCTGCGATGAAGAATTTGGCGACGATGCGACATCGTTCTTCACCTGCGTCACCGGAGCCAGCCAACCCCAAATGATGCAACACTTATCCGCTGCACCCTTAACCCTGCGGCGGCGGATCACCGACTTGATCAATGGAGAAACTCAACGGTCCCTACAAGGACAAAAGGCGGAGATTACCGCAAAGCTAAACGCATTGGTCGACATCAAAATCATTGATGCGTTGTATCGAGCCAGCATGGCGGGAGTCAAAATCCGACTCAACATTCGCGGTATCTGTTGCCTGAAACCGGGCGTCAAGGGACTAAGCGAAACAATCGAGGTGGTTTCCATCATCGATCGTTATCTTGAACACGCTAGAGTGTTCGAGTTTCGGCACGGTGGTGACAATAAAATTTACATCAGCAGTGCCGATTGGATGCCCCGCAACTTGGATCGCCGCGTCGAGTTGCTAGTCCCCGTTGAAGATGATAAGTGTCATCGAAAACTACGCGAAACATTAAGAACGTACTTCAAGGACAACACCAACACCTGGGTGATGAAGCCCGATGGTTCGTATGACCGTGTGGTAGACAAGAAACGTCCGTATCGAGCTCAGAAAGTCCTGTTCGACAAAGCGACAAGCGAGAATGAAGCGGTAAAACAAAATCGTCGAACACGATTCGAAGCACACACGCCGAAGAATTCCTAGTGGTGCGTCCGCAGTAAACACGAGGGTCCGAAAAACCGGAGGGCTTGCGCCGCTGACGATTCGTTTCCTCACAAAATCGAGCCCGGCCGATAGGCCGCGGCATCAGGAAATTGCTTGGTGATTGCTTCGATCCTGGCGATCACTTTATTGATCTGATTTTGCGAATTACCGATGAACTCGATTGGGGCACCAATGGCTGCCCGCAATTGCGACAAGTCCATTGGAATTCGTTCATCTCCGGCAAGTCGCTCCATTACGTCGTTGTCATCGCTGCCTTGTTCACGCATCGCAAGGGCCGCCGCAACTGCGTGTTCCTTGATGGCCTCGTGAGCCGTTTCGCGGCCGACGCCTTGCTTGACTGCCGCGACCAAAATCTTTGTCGTTGCCAAGAATGGTAAGTATCGGGCGAGTTCGCGATCGATCACGGCCGGGTAGGCACCGTAGTCCAACAAAACCGTCAACAGCGTTTCGGTTTGTCCGTCGATTGCTAGGAAAGAATCGGGCAGGGCAACACGCCGAACGACGCTACAGCTAACATCGCCTTCGTTCCATTGGTCACCCAACAACCCGCCAATCATTGATAAGTATCCTCGCAAGATGACGGCGAATCCGCCAATTCGCTCCGCAGATCTCGCATTCATCTTGTGCGGCATCGCCGATGATCCCACCTGACCGGGACGGAAACCTTCCGTCGCTAATTCAGCACCCGCCATCAACCGCAGCGTCCGCGCGAAGTTTGCCGGCGCGGACGACAACTGAGTCAGGCAAGAAACAACATCAAAATCAAGCGATCGCGGGTACACCTGACCGACCGAGTCAAAGGTACCCGAAAATTCAAGCCGATCTGCGACACGCTGATCTAACTGATCAAGCTTTCCAGCGTCGCCTTCAAACAAGTCCAGCATGTCTTGCTGAGTTCCAACGGGCCCTTTAATTCCACGTAGCGGATAGCGGGAAATCAGCTCTTCGATTCGTTGGTAAGCCGACAACGTTTCCTCGGCGATGTTTGCAAATCGTTTGCCGACGGTTGTGACTTGCGCGGGTACATTGTGGCTGCGACCGGCAATCGCTAGCTGCGAAAATTCAGCTGCGCGAGCCCCCAACAGGCCCAAGGCGGCGACCGTTCGGTCACGCACCAAACACAATGCCGTTCTAACCTGCAATTGCTCGACGTTCTCAGTCAAATCACGCGACGTCATGCCTTTGTGAATGTGCTCATGCCCCGCCAAATCATTAAACTCCTCGATTCGGGCTTTGACGTCGTGACGAGTCGTGCGTTCTCGCGCATCGATCGAATCCAAGTCAACCTTGTCGATAACGGCTTGGTAAGCCTCAATCACGCCCGCTGGGATCGGCACACCCAGGTCAGCCTGGGACTGCATGACCGAGATCCAAAACTGACGTTCCAGAATAATCTTGCTCTCTGGTGACCAAATATCGGTCATCGCGGTGCTGGCGTATCGGCTGGCAAGAACATTGGGAAGGTTGGCCGGCACTCGAAATCTCCAAATTAGCAACTAGAAGGCAAAACGGGATATGGTCAGGAAAACCAAACCCACATTTCCAGAATGTAACCTCTAGGACCGATTTTGCTTACCCAACCGGGATGGCGTTTCGGGCGGAAAACGGTTCCGGTACGATAGGGAACCAACCCGAGCCGATCTGATGGGATCGTCTCGCTTTAGGTTTGAACCATTTCATCGGAATTTGAATGTTTTACGTGTCTAATTTGACTTCTTCGCGTCTGCGAATCTTGATCTCTACGATCGTTTTTTGTTGCCTTGGTGGATTTAGCATCGCTTGCGCGCAAGATGCAGTGACCTCTGGATCAGCGGAAAAGGGGGAACGGCTGGAAGGGCAGGGCGGTGCCAAGGATGATGCTCCCTACCAAGCTGCTATTAAGCTGCTGCCCGAGACCGTTGCCGGACTGGTTCGCGTGCCCGATGTGCCAGCATTCTGCAAAGCATTCGAATCGACAAACGTGGGCAGAATGATCGATGACCCCAAAATGCAACCTTTCATCGAATCACAGCGAGAACGTGCAAAGAATTACCTCGAATCGGTGAACAACAAAATCGGTATCAAATTAGACGATATCTATCACATTGGTTCCGGCGAAGCCGTGTTGGCTTGGCTGCGATTCGAAGATGATCGTCGCCGTCCGTTTGCGGTCGTTGCGGTCGCGGATGTTCGTGGCCGTAAAAAAAAGGCTGTTGATGCAATCGAGAAAATTGACACCGACCTAAAGGCGGGTGGATGGAATCGAACCGACAAAACGTTTCGCGACGAAACGATTCGAGTCTACAACATCAAACCCAAACCAGGTCAGCTGAAAATCGAACAGATTGCGATCTGCCTCAATGACGTTCGCATCATTGCTTCTGACCGCGAATCAGTCGTAACTGATTTACTCGATGCCGCTGCTGGTCAACCCAAAGGACCATCAATATCTCAGTTAGATATGTTCAAGACCGTCCTGACTCGATCAGCTCGCGCCATTCGCCAGCCTGCCAGTGTTGATGGTGGCACGATCGCAGTTGAGTGGTTTGCTCGACCGTTCCAAATGGGACGGATCGTTCGCGATTCGATCAACATTGATCGCGGAACTCAGTTAGACATTCTGCAATTATTGGAAGACCAAGGTTTCGACGCAGTTTTGGCTGCTGGCGGGATTGCCGTGATCGCTGGAAAAGAATTTGACCTGATTCACAAGGGTTATGTCTTGGCACCACCGACAACAAACCAACCAAGCAAATACCAAAAAGCAGCTCGCATGTTGCAGTTCGTCAATGAACCCGTTGCGAACATCCCAGATTGGATTGGCGAAAATATCGCATCGCTGACTCAGATCAACGTAAAGATTGAAGAAGCGTTTTGGGCCGCCGAATCCCTAGTTAATGATGCTTTGGATGACGAACTTTTCCGTGAAGTCATTGACGGAATCCGAGACGACGAAGATGGTCCACAAATCGACATTGAAAACAACGTTTTGCCGAACTTGGATGATCGCGTCTTAATGTTGACCGACAACACTCAACCCGTGCAGATCGATTCAGAACGAATGCTAGTTGCGATCCGAATTAAGGATGGCAGGATCATTCGCAATTCGATTCGCAAGGCGATGGAAGCCGAACCGGATGCAAGCAGGATGGTGGGCCCCGAGGGGGTCGAAATTTGGCGTGTACAAAAAGGCGAAGCCGAAGACGATTTTGGAGCCGACCTGTTTGACGATTTCGAGGAAACCGAAGAAGACATCGATACGGCACCACCTTTGTTGGATCACTGGGCAATTGCCCTGGTAGAAAAAGGGCCCAGTTCCGACGCGCCCTATCTAATGTTTTCCAGCCACCCGGATCTGCTTGTCGAAACCGCGAAACGAATCATGGAAGGCGCACCCGCTGGCTTGGCCAAGGTGAGTAATGTTCAACGCGTCCTTAGTTCGATGCAAAAACTGGGTGCCAATTCAATCGCGTACAATCGCATCGCTAGGATGAAACGATCGCTTCGAGCTAAGTATCAATTGCTTCGCAGAGGCGAATTGAAAGACAGCGATTCGATCGTGGCGTCGCTAATGCGTCGCATGGTTGAAACGCAAGACGACGGTCAACCTGATCCGCTCAATGCCAGAAAGCTTCCGCCGTTGAAGGACATTGAACAGTACATGCCTGAATACGGTAGCTTCTTTGAAACCACCGAAGATGGTTGGGCACTGACCGGTTTCTTTCTGAAGTAGAGAGGTAGGGTGGGCCCAGGAGCCTTAGCGACGCTGACCCACCAACAATTTGTGTTTTCTCGTCGTTAAATGACAGATGGTGGGTCAGCGCCGAAGCGGCTTGACCCACCCTACAAAGCACTACAAAGCTAACGTTGCTTCACCAAAACGACCCAGTCTTGGTTGGTGTCTTCCGGAGCTTTCCCCAGGTCGACGACATCACCACCTTGGACATTTGGCACCGTTCCGCTTTGCATCGCTCCGCCATCACGTGGGTTGAACCACTGCACCGTGTAGTTTCCAGTGGTACCACTTAGATCAAGTTCAGTTGTCCCGCCGTCGGCAAGGTAAACGACATAGACTTCATCTGATTTTGCGAAACAAAACCGGGACTTGCCATGTTTTGGATTGCCCACCAATGCATCTTGATTGGACATTTCCCAAAACGGGATCTCGTTATCGTGAAAGAAGTTGATCGCAATTCTGCAGTAATCCCAACTCTGATCGCGACTCCGCCAATCTTCACAAATCAGATCGTTTTCCTCGAATTGATAACCAAAGTAGTACTCCACGCCGGCACCTCCTCCCATCAAAGTTCCCCACAAAGTTTGCTTACGAACTTCATGTTGGGTGTAGGCCATCTTGCCGGTCTTGTCGTGACCGTCGAATCCGCGATATCCCAGGTCGGGACTTTGGCCATGTGCAGCCGTACCCGATTCGTCGAATGCAACAATCCACGGCTTACCCGACGCTTGGGACAATTGAACCCACTTCACTGTTTGACGATGCGTGGCTTTGATGGTGCTGTTCTGCAAGGACACCCCGGTCAACTTGGACCTGTTGCCAAGTAGCGGTCGATAAACTTTGTCCTGTTGATTTGGATAGGTGTGCGTCACCCGGTTATGACCGTAAGCGTCCAAGCTGGCAATATAATCAAGCATTGCTTTGATCTGCTTAGTCGACTGAGTGTTTTCTTCGCTGATGTTCCAATTCAAAGCCAGGTTGTGGGCAAAGCGAGCAATCATTTCACGACAATAGAGTTTCCGCTGGACACCCAAATCCCCACCGTCAAGTGACTCAGGAACATCGTCGTCATTCTCGGTTTCTTGCAACTTGAAATGTAGATACATGCCTTTGGCAGTGCCGTGATCGAAAACGATGCCCCACTGATCAAGCTTGCTGCAATCGTAGTGAAGCTTGTCGTCACGATGCGTGAAGGGCCAAACGTTGTCCCCATCGCCACCAGCGTTGTAAGTCAAAAACGAAAATGCATTGCATCCTTTGCCGGAAAGGTAATTGATCGCCCCGATCAGGCCTTTACCCTTACCCTTTTTCCAGGTTGGCTCGCCTGATTGCCAGTCGCCGATGTGAGGCGTCCAAGTTTTCAACGGAACTTTCTTTGGTTTTCCGGCAATCGTGTTGTCAAAGTCCACGTAACCAAGCAATGTTTCGGGAGCATCGGCACCGGCTTTTAGAAAATATCGTTTGCTGCCCGCGAATTGTTGATATCGCTTGCCAACGAGTTGCAACCGACCATGCGCACGAAGGTCGTTACCCTGCTTGTCACTTATCGCGATCGACACTTGTCCCTGTTGGCCGTCAAACGGCGTCACTGCATCCCCTGATTTCCCCAAGCTAAGTGCCGCAAGTGGACCTCGCTTAAATGATACCTGGTAGGACCATTGCCCGATTCGGTCAGGTGTAAAATGAGCCCGCCAAGCCGTTCCGGATTCGGCAGAGGACTCGCCCGCGTTGCCATCGGCGGCAAAGAAACCGGGAATCGTGTAGGTCGTTCCGTCAGTGTGTTTCCAAGTTACCGACATGCATCGATCGGTGTAAGGATTGGGCGAGTTGTCTTGTTCGTGAGCAAACGGCCCGTCCATCGTCAGCGTAACTTTGTGCCATTGCTTGGTTTCACCCGTTATCTTGATCGAACCATCACCATCAGGCTGACGAGGCAAAACGAGTCGCGGCTGACCAACAGGCTTTGTCGTGCTAGACGTTGAGGGCAAAGCAGCTTTGCCTGACTTTGGTTTTTGTCTTTCTAAAAATGGTTGGGCCGCGTTTCTTGTTGCCTCGTCGGCAGGGTGGAACTTGACCGCCACCCAACGGGCGCGTGCGTATTCCAAGCCATCGCTTGAGCCAATGTTCGCCGTTACTTTTAGGATCGATCCATCCGTGATCGCGACAGCTTTCCATGTTGTCCGAAACTTTGGGGCGTCCTCGAACATCTCTTTACTGAGTGGACACTTGAAATTGCCAACTAGCTCATCATCCAATTCAACCTTATAGGTGGACTGACCATCGCTTTCACCGATCGCTTGCAAAGTCACGTCATACTTACCGGTCGGGTAGGGGAAAGCGATCGTCACCTTTGCCTGTTTTCTTTGTTCGGGATTGATCGCAAGCCATTTGCCCTGATCCAAGTAAAACCCCGTACCGGCAAGATCGAAATCACGGGCACCAATCGTCAGGGTGTTCCTACCGTTGGCTACCTTTACACCTTTCGATGCACCGGGCTTTGACCTGCGTTTGGCCTGCGGAGCGGCGGCCGCAACCGCTGGGTAAGCTGCGGGCATGGTTCCTGAATGAACAACAGAGACCGGTCCAGCATCAGCGGGTCGCGCAAAGTCTCGGTTGGTTGTCATTAACCACTTATCAAACTCGAAACCGTCTTCACGCATCGAGAATGAAACCGTGTGCTGCCCGGCAGTCTTAACGTTAAGAAAAATCATGTGCGGCACGCCGCAATGGACGTCTTTGGTTCGCTGCTTACTTTCCCATCGCCACCCGTTCTTACCAACGCACCATTGCAAGCGTTGCCCGCTTTCGGGCCACTCACCATCAAGTCCCACGTGAAGACCGTTATCCTCGCCGCCACCTGAATAAGCGCGAGCCCAAACGTAGTACTTACCCGGCGTTTGAAAATTAACCCGGTAGTGAACGACTGCCATCTTTCCGGGGTCGGGCGAAAAATTTGTGCCCTCAATCAGCTCGTCGTCATGCGTCACGCGAGTATCAGGCAAAATTTCCAAATACGCTCCTCCACTGGCACCGGCAAGATGCGTTGGGTCGGGATCGGGTTTGACGCCGGGTGTGACCGTTGAGGTGGTCAGGTAAAAAGCACGCCGATCAGTTTGCGCTTGCTCGAAAAAATGTTCGGCTTCGACCGCGACGATGCCGTCTTGTTCTTGAAAGACAACATTGTTCTTGGCATCCGCAAAATTTGCGAATAAGAAACAAGCAGCGATTGCGTAACACACGAGTGAAAGATGAGGCACAAAACGCATGATCGAGGGATACTTTGCAAGAGAACAGGAAGATATCAGGGCGACTGACACCTGATGCAATCCCATAGCCTAATAGATCCCTCGCACGCTTGTTTGATTCTGGCGACCGTTTTCATAATCAAATCAGCTCCGCGAGCCCCCGGCCTACTGCAGTCCGTTTTCCATCGCTTCGCGGACCACCGGAAGCACCCTCTCTTTCACTTCAGCCAGGGTTCCCTCGATAAAAGCCCCGGCAGCCGCTTTGTGACCACCACCGCCAAAATTCCTCGCAACTTCGTTGCAGTCCATTCCGCAACGGCTACGAAAACTCATCTTAAATCCGCCACGGATTTGGCCAACAAAAATTACCGCTCCTTGGGCTCCCTCGACGGCCAACGTCAAGTTAATCGCGTCTTCGGTGTCGTTAGGCAGTGCCCCGGTCGCTTCGAAATCTTGCTTTTCGACCCAGGTGTACATCAACGCCCCATCGAGCTCCGTTTGCGTTCGGGAAAGTGCCAATCCGCGCAGCCGCAAACGACCGATCGTATCCCGTTCATAAAGGTCGCCATACACTTCCGCCGGCACGACGCCCGCATCGACCAATCGAGCGATCACTCGATAGGTTTCCGAGGTAACACTGGGGAATCGAAACCAGCCGGTATCCGTTGCGATCGCAGCGAACAAGGGCATCGCCATGGTCCGAGTCAGCGGAACCCCCAGCGCATCGGCTGCTTGCACGACCAACTGCCCCGTCGCTTCGGCCTGATAATCCTTGTACATCGTGGCCCCCAGATCGTCTTCACCAATGTGGTGATCCAGAACCATCTTGTCGCAACTAGCGGTACGAATCACGTCGCCCATGTCGCCCAGTTGGCCCCATGCACTGGTGTCTAAGATCATGAAACAGTTTGTCGAAATGTCTTCGGCTTCGACATGATCGCCAAGGACTTCAATATTCCCAGCGGGGTCCAAGAAGTTCAGTGCAGCGGGTGTACGATGCGCATTGATAATTCGCACCTTCTTTCCCACCGTTCGCAAGATTTCGGCCATCCCAAGTTCGCTGCCAAGAGCGTCGCAATCAGGCCGAATGTGGCTAACCAAAACAAAGGAATCGTAGTGGTTAATCTGATTGATGAATGTTTTCCAATTGACGCTCATCGACGTTGGCCTTTCGGTAGTTTTCGGGGGGCACCGAATTGAAAGTTTCAGATCGCGGAAACTAGATCACGGACGCTCTGAACGTCTTTTTGAAGTTGTACTTTTAGATCATCCGACGAATCAAAGCGTTGGACATCACGCACACGGTCGACAAATTCAACTCGCAGGGGTTGATCGTAAAGATCGCCATCATAGTCGATCAAATGAACCTCAACTTTGACGGCTCCGTCATCGTCAAACGTTGGGTTGGGGCCGATATGAACCGCTGCGGTTAATCGAGTTTCATTTTCCATTGGTAACCACGCACGCCCCGCATACACACCGGACTTCGGCACGATCGCGTCAATACGTTCCAGATTTGCGGTAGGGAAACCGATTTCTCGACCGCGTTGCGATCCTTTAGAAACAATCCCCATGATCTGATGCCGATGTCCGCAAAGCAATGCAGCTTCGTCAACATCCCCTCTTGCAATGCAGCCCCGAATCATGCTGCTGCTAACCATCTGATCTCCGCTTCGTTCGGGATCAACGATCATGATCTCACGTTTCGATTCATCGGCCATCTTGCGAAGCAGATTGATGTCGCCGCCGCGGTCTTTGCCGAAAAAGAAATTAGGCCCTTCGACAATTCCCTTTGCGTCTAACTGATCGCAAACCAAACTTTGGAAGAACTTGGAAGCAGTCAGACTAAGCAAGTCTGGCGTAGTCTCACATACGACCAACGCATCGATACCGAGCTGCGACATTCGTTCGGCACGGACGGAAATGGATGTCAACCGAGTCGGTGCCAATTCCGGACGAAGCAACTGCACTGGATGCGGATCAAACGTAACGGCGATTGCGGGTCCACCAAAGCGGTCAGCCATTGAGCGGACGCGGCTAAGTAATGCTGCATGCCCGCGATGTACACCGTCAAAGTTTCCAATTGAAATCGCGCCTCCGCGAAATTCATCAGGCAAGCTTGATTCGCCGTCACCATTGAACGCAAGATCAGAGATGGAAACGATATGTGTCACGAAGTCGCAGCGAACCGGGGCAGTAAATCAGCGGGGCAGGGGAGGGCAGGATAGCAATTATCCCCACGGTGGGTAAGCGCTGGAAGTAAACACTGAACCTAAAGCATTTTGATGATTGCTGTAGGCCTGCATCGGTTCGGTAAATTCTGGAACTAAACCATCCACTGCGGCTTTTCGTTACTCTCACGCCAAGATCGGCTTCGCTGAAGCAAATTCGTAAAGGCTTCCGGTGGCTTAACCGCAAACCAGGTGGTCACCAGGATCATCACAATCCCCAGAAGAGCCAACCAACGGCGGTAGGCGGCTGATTCATAGACGGTGCTTTCGCCCACGATCGGTGCAGTCGCCCCCGCAATCACCAGCTGATATCGCTTCGCCATGGAAACGGTATTGACCATGTTGATCAGCGGCACATCTCGCTTTAGAAAGCGAGTGGCCACGCAGTCAAGTTCTTGGTCCATCGCCCGAAGCACGTCAGGCAAAACCAGACCGCTGCCCCAGAAATCATTACCCTCGGTGCCACCAACCGATGCGGCTCCTCCGCCAACATTGATATAGGCCTTAATCGTTTCGTTCTCAGCGGATCGAAAGAAAGACTCCATTCGCTTTTCGATCGATTCCTCCAGCGTTTCACAGCTGAGCAATCGGGTTTTATTGCGGACGATTGAATCGTAGAGCAACTTTTGCGTGTCATCGCTCATGCCCGCGGCGGCGTCGCGAAACCCACCCGGTGATGTCAACAAACTGCGTTCGTTGATTAGGCCTTCGTCATAGAGAATTTTCTCCATATCGGGCCACATCATGCCTGGATCATTAGCACCAAATTGGCTTGATGCGGCGCTGCTAACGATCAAGGGCCTAAGGTCCAAACTTTCGCAGGCTTGCAACACTGAAATGTTTAAGGCGGGAAAACTACCTGTCATTCCAATCGCAACACAATCACCTGGTTGAATCCCAGCATCCAATAGCAACCGCACCGTCACCGCGGCAAAGTTAGGATTGATCGAAGTGAGCTTGGCGTCTAAGTGCCCCGGCAATGTCGTCACCAGCGACATTGATGGACCTAGCATTCCGGTCTCGTTGGGATCTTGGCTGCGAAGCATCTGCTGCCCCAAATCAACTCGTCGACATGCGATTGCGTCAAAAGCGGCTTCGGTGCGGTAGGACGCCTCCAGCATGCGATCGCGTTCCCAATCCGAAGTACGAACCGGCCACAGGCGAAGCATGAACAGCGACAACATCGTGATCGCTGCGATCCAAATCAGTGCGCGGCTGGATACGTTTTGCGTTCGGTAATAAAGCGATTTCATTTCAGCCGGTTTCCATTTCGTCCAGACTCGAACAGACGGTCGTTCTCTGTCCTTTTGACCGAGTAAAAAATCACGCTGATCGTCACCCGAAACAATGGTCTTCAGCAGAATCGTAGCTGGTGGGACGACGCTTGCGTGGTTTGACGATTCCCATTCCGGTCAATTCAGGAATTCAAGACCCAAAACAACGAGTGTCAAATGTACCAAACCTGATGCGGCAAAGAGAGGCGAAAGCGTTTGAAGAAGACTGGTTCGATCAATCCACAACGCGATCAACCCCGGAATCACGAAACCAATCACGCCGACGCTGGTGTCAGCAACGTCGATACTCGATCCCGCAGATTCAAGCAAATTGGATGCAGTCGCAGAGATGGTCGGATCGTTAGCAATCGTGTAGCTGGTGTACCAAAGAAAGGTTTGCCGCAGAGACTCGCCGATCGCAAATCCGACCAGCATTGTCAAAACGACTCGTCGGCGACCAAACACGATCGCATACTTACTGATCAATCGAACAACGACAAAGGTTAGAACGGCCGCAGAAATCGTTGCAACCACGGTTCCGGGACGGTCAAAATGCAGTGCCAAGTATCCCGGCACAATCATTCCGCCAACACTCAAGCCGAACGCTTCGGTGAACAGCAAGCTGACAATCAGGCCAAGCCCGATCGAAACGGCGACCCATTCCATCGCTAAGATGCTCCCGCCGCACTCGCGCGACTCGGTGTTGCTTCTTGCATCGCCGCAGCAACACGCTGGGGAACCCAACTGCTGTGCTCTTCAAAGAAGTTGTCCAAAGCGAATCCGCCATTCTTTACGTTGCCTATTCCCATCACCATGACCCCCGATTCGCAAAGGGCGTCGTCACAGGCGATTGCTTCGGCAACTTCTTCGGGTGATTCCACATTTCCCAGACAAACGATTCTGGATGGATCAACGCCGCTTTTCTTTGCCGCTTTGATAAACAATTCAGTGCCCGTACCGATGACAACCACTTGATCCGCTGCGGACCATTTTCCGATCGCAGCACCCATGATCTCAGATCGATCGGGGCGATCTTCGCGGCAATTCATCACCATGACCCGACGATCAGAATCAGGGAAACGGTTGAACGCAGTTTCCCAAAGCTGCTGGGTTGACTCGGGATCGTTGGCTGCGAAACCGTTGACAAAGTGGAACACCGATGGCTCGGTTGGTTGAACCGAATCAAAAAACGGCATGGCTTGGACATCAGTGGTGTGTACTTTCATCGCACCGGGATCAGGCGTGGCAGCCCACATACCGCGAAGTGCTTCTTCCCGCTCCACACCGATCGATTCGCATACTCGCAAAGCAAGTGCAACGTTCTCGGCGTGTTCCAAATAACTGAATTGGGACAATTCTTCTTCGGTAACTTTGGCACTATCGTTTTTGGTGATAATTTGCATCTCACTGCCACGGTCTTTCGCGGCGTGCTGCATCACTTGCAGCGAATCAAGTCGTGATTCGGCGGTGAACAAAGTACCGCCCACGGGTGTTGTGCCTGAAAGAGCATACGCAACGCCGATGCGGTCTGGCCCCATGACATCCAAGTGGTCGGCGCGAGCATTGGTGATGACACCGTGGGTCGATCGAACCAGTTGCAGTTCGCAAGTCGATTGCAGCAGCGGTTGCAGTGCCATGCACTCAATGACGAGTGCTTCGGCCTTGGCATTGGCAGCGGCGCGAACGACTCGTTTTTGCTCAATCACGTTGGCTCGAGCAGGTCGGAAGATTGGAAGCTCTTCTCCGTTTGGGAAAATCATGCGTGCCAATGTGCCGGTCGTCTTCGCGCAGGTACGAACCCCGCCGCCGCGAAGTCCCGCAGCAATCAAACGAGCAACCGAGGACTTTCCACGAGTTCCATTGACGTGGACTCTGATGGGAATTCCGTTGAGTCGCCGACGATACAACCAAGCCTCCACCAAGAATGCGACGGTGGTGACGCTAGCTAGGACTGCGAGAGCACACAAACAATTCACGAAGCCAATCCTTTTAAAGAAGGCAATACAGATAAGTGAAACAAGCAACCGGGCACGCGAGCGAAAGTGATTGGACCCAGACCAAAAATCGGTGGAACTGGATTTACAAATCGCAATGCGATACAGCGGATGCTGTTTAGTTGAAAAGTGGATTCCGGTGCAGAAGGAAAGCCCGTCAGCGGCTCACTGATATTCTGTTGATGAGGTAACCTCGATCGAACATCAGTTCGCATGCTTGCTGGTGGTTGGCAACGTCCCGCAGGGAATAATTCGATGAGCAAAGTTGGATAAGGTCGACGCACGGAGGCATCGATAATTTGGACGGTACAAGATTGATTCGAGTTTCGTAAAGACCATCCCATCAAAAATGGCCGCAAACACAACTGGATCCGCAAGGTTTAACCCCTTGGAATGCCGAAAGTATTATGCAAACGGAGAAAAAGACGATGGCAAATCGAACCGATTATCCAGAAATTTTCCCCGACGCTTTTGATGCGTGTTTTGCACACCATTAAGGTCATCGGCACACGGTCAAGTGTTGAAACAAAAATTCACCAGTCGCGTTCATGGATTTACGGTTTTTGCAGCCCAAAACCGGATCTCGAAGCGAGTGGGTAACTTATCCGAGCGTGACTCTTGGGACTTGCCCTTAACCGAACCAACAAACTGGGGGATAGCGTTTACGGGTTAGGTAATTTGAACAGCTATCGCAGCCAAGACAGAGCTACGGGGCAGCTGAACACTGAAAGGCATTTCCTAGCGAGGAAATAACCTCCATTGCTGTCATACTGATCGAACCATACCGATCCGCAGCAATATCGCCAGCCAAGCCATGAACCCAAACACCTTGGCAACTGGCTTCCCATGGCATCAGTCCCTGACCAAGCAAACTGGCAATCACACCGGTCAAAACGTCCCCAGTTCCACCGGTCGCCATTCCTGGATTTCCCGTTTGATTGAGATAGCTTTTTTGTCCGTTGACCACCACGGTCGGTCCCCCCTTAACCACGATCGTTGCCCCAGATTTTTTTGCGAAACGGCTGGCTTCGGCGATTTGTTCGTCTCTTTGGCCGCGTGAAATGCCCGTCAATCGCTCAAGCTCACCCGGATGCGGGGTCAGAACGACTCGATCGAGCTTCAGTTGCTCGGCGCTTTCCAACCGGGCCAAACAGTTCAGAGCATCGGCATCCAGAACGACCGGGCAGGCCGCAGCATCGATCAGTGACTCAACGATTCTGATCGAACCTGGCTCAGTGGTCATCCCCGGACCGACGGCGACCGCGTCATACGATTCAATCTTGGACAACAACTCAGACGCCGCATCCAACCCGAATCGGCCGTCGCTGTCGTCACTGATTGGAATCGTCATCATGGCAGGATGGAACGAAGCAACCGTCTCTAAGCACCGATTCGGGATTGCTACCGAGACCAAGCCACTGCCGGATTTCATCGCGGCCATGGCCGACATCGCAATCGATCCAGCCATGCCTCGCGAACCACCGATCAAAAGAACTCGGCCAAAGGTTCCTTTGTGAGAGCCCGGCTCGCGCGGAGCCAGCGGAAAAGGTGGGTCTGAGTGGGGCAGGGCAGGGGACATGGCACTCTACTGCTGTTGAGATTGCTGTTGCTGAGTTTCTTGTTGCCGTGACTGCTGTCGAACCACCAAGCCAGCCATGTAGGCCCCTTTGAATCCTGCATCAATGTTAACCACAGCAACACCGGCGGCGCAGGAGGTCAGCATCCCCAAAAGTGCGGTCACTCCGCCCAGATTGGCACCGTAACCAACACTGGTTGGCACGGCAAAAATCGGTGCTGCGATGTGACCAGCTACCACCGATGGCAATGCACCCTCCATTCCCGCTACGACAACCAGCGCGGAAGCTTCGCGAAGTTTTGGAACGGCGGCAATCAATCGCTGCGGCCCGGCGACGCCAATGTCTGTGTAAGATCGCACCGGGATTCCCATCCAGCCCAATGTTTCAATTGCCTCTTGGGCGATTCCCTGGTCCGTGCTTCCCGCAGTCACGACGGCTACGTGAACCCGATGCGACTCTTCATCGATTGGTGGTTGAATCGCCTGCGTTGCAACTCGTAGGGTTCGTGCCATTGGATTGGCGCGGCAATGATCGAAGTGCCCTGATACTTCCTCTGCGACCGCTTCTTCAATTCGAGTCACCAGTGCTTGCTGCCCTTGTTCGAGTTGGGCTCGGATAATTTGCACGATCAAGTCAGCGGATTTTCCCTCGCCGTAGATTGCTTCACCAAATCCACAGCGGGCCTGCCGTCCAATATCCACTGCTGCATTGTCGATCCACTTGGTCTTTGCGGGATCATTGGCCTGGATTGGCTTATCGGGCGGGGCAGGGGAGTCTTCGTTCAAGTTCGGGCACCTTGCATTGGAAAGGAAACGGATTCAAATATGGATCCGCGTAATGGTGGTCGGAGGAATGAATGCCATAGCCGACGACCACCGCTGCTGTGACCCTAACCTATCTTCTTAACTCCTTGATGTGGACTTTCCTCTGATGACCAAAAGCTGTGTTCTGGCGTACTCCGGTGGACTCGATACCTCGGTCATTCTCGGTTGGTTGCAAGACCAAGGATACGAATGCCACTGCGTCTATGTTGACTTGGGGCAGCCTTGCGAGGATCGTCAAGCGATCATGCAAAAGGCCAAGGACTGTGGTGCCGCATCGTCTCACCTGATCGATGTCCAAGAAGAACTGTGCAAAGATTTTGCGTTCCCCGTTCTTGCTTGGCAAGCCAAGTACGAACAAATCTATCTGCTGGGCACCTCGATTGCCCGCCCGCTGATCAGCAAAAAGTGTCTTCAGATCGCTCGGGAAGTCGGTGCGACCGCCTACGCCCACGGTGCAACCGGCAAGGGCAATGACCAATGTCGATTCCAATTGGCCGCCGAAGCACTGGACCCCAAGGTTGAAATGATCGCTCCTTGGCGGATCAAAGAATTCCGCGAAGCGTTTCCCGGACGCACCGAACTGATTGCATACTGCAAAGACAAGAACATCGAAGTCAAAGCATCAACGGCTAAACCGTACAGCAGTGACGAAAATGTTCTGCACATCAGCTACGAAGCTGGCCAACTAGAAGAACTTGATGTCAACGGCGTCGAAACTGTTGATTTCGGAATGGGCGTCAGCCCGCAAGACGCTCCTGACAAAGCAGAAAAAGTCACCATTGGCTTTGAATCCGGTGTGCCGGTTTCCCTCAACGGTAAAACGGTCAGCGCCCTGGAAATGGTCAAAAGCCTTAATGACATTGGCGGACGCAACGGTGTAGGGCGAATCGATATGGTCGAAAATCGTTTCGTCGGCATGAAAAGCCGCGGCGTCTACGAAGCACCCGGTATGACAATCCTCTACGACGCATTGATGTACATCGAACAACTAACGATGGATCGCGACCTGATGCACATGCGTGACCGCATGGCACCGGAAGTAGCTGAAATGGTTTACTACGGTTACTGGTACACACCAAAGATGGACGCGTTGATGGCGTTCATTCGTGAAGCACAAAAACCATGTACCGGCGAGGTGACACTACAGCTCTACAAAGGCAATATCATGGTTGACGCCCGATCAAGCCCCAATAGTTTGTACGACGCAGAAATCGCAACCATGGAAGGTGGCGGATCGTACAACCAAGATGACGCCGAAGGGTTCCTAAGAATTCAAGGTCTACCATCTCGCGTGCAAGGTGTCGTCGCGCCTCGCAAATACTAAACGATTGAATTGTCGCAGCTGACCCCGCCGGGGGTCAGCTGATCACTGCGTTAGCAACGAAGGCCTCACCAACCGCTCAATCCAACGTATCGTCGCGGAGCCGTTCGCCTCCGGTTGGCGTTACCAGCGACAAGAAATCGGTTGGTGCAATCGAGTCTTTGATGAAGTGGCCACGACCGTCCACCGTTGCCCCAGCCACACCGCCTTCAAGCAATCCACCCGGTTCGTTTCCGGGGTTCCCTGCTAACCGCCCGGTCATCATCGCAAAGGGTAAATCAACGGGTTCAGCCCAGGACATTGGCGGCCGAACCGGTGAGCCTTCGACCACTAATAACGTTTGCCTGATGTCATCGGAAACATCATCCGGAGCAAGCGGCCCGGCGGGAGGAAAAAGCGTGCCTGTCCCTGTGATAAGAAAATACGCTGGACCTGATCCAAAACCAACCTTGTCCAAGCTGGGATGCTGATAGACCGACGGTGCTGAATACTGCATCACCATCGTGTTTTGGGCGTGATCCCAAGGAAGTTCTAAATTGATGCGATCATACAAATCTTCTTCACCCAAATACGGCAACAAAAGAACTCGCCAAGAGTGCAGGGGAGTGCCGTTGGAATTGACAGTCATCGGCAAGGGGTAAGTACCGTGGTCAGCAGCATAAGCATTCATCGCCGCTGCGATCCTTTCCAGATTGCGAATCGACGCGGTTTGCTCTCGACTGTTCGACAACGTGGTCATCGTCTGACCACCGAAACGGATGACCGCAAACAGCAGGCTGCCTAGGATAAGAGAAACGACCGCCGTCGCGGCAAGCACATTGATCAGCTTTGAATCACGCCTTGGCGATCTAGATTTCACATTGGTGATTTTCGCAAAATTTGGCAGCGTAATATCACCACCACAAGAAACGCACTGGCCTTGTTTGCCACTGTACTGATCGTCAACTTGTGTTTTCGTTTCGCAGTGCGGACAAGTAAAAAGAAATGGCATGCCGTTGGACGCTAGTTGGCGTTCGCTGCAATGGACACAGACGTGGGGAAGGGCGGGGGAGCCTAAGTTTAACCTGAATCGAGACGACAGATGAGAGTAGTGATCCAAAGAGTCAAATCGGCGGAAGTCCGAGTTGAAAACGAAATTGCTGGCGAGATCAAGCAAGGATTGCTAGTCCTGATCGGCGTCGGACACGATGACACCGAAGCGAAGGCAAAATGGGTGGCCGACAAGACGGCAGTCCTGAGGATTTTCCCGGACGAACAAGGGAAGATGAACTTGAGCGTCGAAGATATCGGCGGCGAGGTGCTAGTCGTCAGTCAATTCACGCTGCTGGGAGATTGCCGCAAAGGCAGACGCCCAGCATTCACAGACGCCGCCGAACCGGTCCAGGCCAACAAACTCTATCTGGAATATGCTCAATGCCTGCGTGATCGCGGGATCCCGGTCCAACAAGGAATCTTTGCCGCCGACATGCAGGTCAGCCTGGTCAACGATGGTCCCGTGACGCTGATCTTAGATCGGTAAACGCTGAACGTTCAATTCTTACGTTCGTGGATCTTGTTAAAGATTCTTTCTGCGGGATCTTTAACAAGATCCACCACGCATAGCCGACACTCACATCCCTCAGCGCCAAGGCCTGGGTTCTGGCTGTGCCAGATAAGTGCGTTCAAGTTGAGTTCGATCGCGAATACGATCAACCACTTCATGATCACCCATTGAAAAATAAAGCAGACCGCCGAACATCGCCCACACCATCGTGTTCGCCAAGGCACTGTTGCCAAAGAACTTTAACGCTGTTCCAAACGACTTCTTCAGCCGAAAACCACCCGCGATATCGATCGACCAAATTTCGTCCATCGTCAAGTGAACGATAAAACCAAGCACGACGGCTAAGCTCTTGTAAACGCGAATCGATTCCGTCGGACACGGCATCACTAAGTAAGCGATCAAACCAGCCGAGGCTGCCGCTGGGATGCTATGCCACATTCCGCGATGGACCGTAAACTTTCGAAAGAGTTCCCCCCCTACAAATCGAATCAAAACGTACAGTACGCCAGAGACGAATACCATTTGCTCGGGTGACAATCCCATCTCTTCGAAACGCCGGAGCATCAGCATCGGCACCATCAAGGACACAAAACACAGCATCTCTCGTAATGGAACGCCCAGCTTATGGTCCAAGTCCGGCAACATCCCAGCGACGGCACAAAGTCCCGCCGAAACGCAGCTATGTCCGGCTGAAACGCCAAATTGAGTGTAGGCAACGGTGCCGTAAGCGATGCCAAGCAGAGTGCTTGCGCTGATGTGCGTTTGAAAATTTGCCATGATTCCATTCCTTGAGGCATCGTCAGCCGTGACGATCTACGTAACTATTTCAAAATTCGTTTCGTCTCGCTATAGCAATTGAAACTCCAGGGGTAATACGAAGACGGGGCAGGGTGGTTCGCAATTTTTTGCTAGCGGAATCAGTTGTTTTCGTCCGAACTAGCCGTTCGTTGTACCCGTAACACCTATGCTGAATTAGTCGATCGCCTACGACGCAGAGAGCTTTGATTGCGATCGCTAAACCGCTAACGGACGCTGATAATCGACGTTGTCGTGAATTTCAGATTCCTCTCTAATCCGCAACCGCATAACGTTGCATCGAGGAATCGTTTTCGATGGGACTTTGCGAATTGCGAATTTGCCTACCAATGAAGGAGTGAACATGTCGATCTATGACATAGTGATGTTGATTATTTTTATCGGGTCCATCTGGTTCGGATTCCGCAAAGGGTTGGCGTGGCAAGTCGCCTCACTCATGTCGATCGTGCTCAGCTATTTCGTTGCGGTGAACTTTCGAAATCCCGTGGCGGCTTTGATTTCAGCTCAAGCACCTTGGAACCAATTCGCAGCAATGTTGATTTTGTTTCTGGGGACCTCGCTGGTTGTCTGGACGGTATTTGCTTCCTTCAGCCGCAACATTAAGAAAATGAACATGGGCGGATTCGATCGCCAAGCCGGCGCGATCGTCGGTGGCTTCAAGGGTGCGATCCTCGCGATGTTAGCGACGGTTTTCGCCGTTTCATTATTTCAGCCAACACGCGATATGGTTCACAACTCAAAAGCTGGCTATTACGTGGTCAGTGGCATTCGGCAATTCGCGCGTTTCACTCCCGACGAATTGCTGCCTTATCTGGAGCCGCATTACCAAAAGTTTGATCAAACGATCGGTGCGACGCCGGAGAAAAGAGCGCTGTTTGAGTCCAACACCACCGCGCCAAACTTCCAAGCCAATCAAAACAATGGCTTCCAAAATAATGGCTTCCAAACCAACGCGCCCAACTACTCATCCGGCGGCGGGTTTTCGAATGTGAACGCCAGTTCGGCACAGCAAACGGCGCCTAATTATTATCCAGGCCAGTTTCAAACGCCTCAGCAACAACAACCGACCAACAACAGCAACGGTTTCGGCTTGAATCGACAGGCCACGACTCAAAATTATAATTCCAACAATTCGTATCCGCAGAACAATGGTCAGTTCTATCAGCCACAACAAACCCAGCCGCAACAATACCAAAACGGATACACTCAGCCGCAGCAACCGCAGCGCTCGATCACGACCGGGCAAAACGGTTGGCCGGAAATCAACACCACGATCAACACCAAAGACGTGATTCAGCGTGGCGTGGAAACGACCGCAGAGATGCTTCGACGAGCCTACGATTCGAACGTGCAGCCGCGTTAGATTTTTGCCAATGACACCAACTTCACGCGCTCTGGTGGTTGAGTGTTGATGTCACCTGGCTAAGCAAGGCATTGACGATTGGGGGACATGACGGAATACCTCGGTCATGAAACCCAAATGTGCCTATTCCCGAGGAAAAACAGGGCCCTAACCGAACATAAGAAACATTATCGGACGTTGAATATAGGTGTTTTTGCCGGCCTTTTTGGGTGTGAATCTTTGCTGAGTTGCTCCGAATTGGCTTGTTCAGAATTGGCCCAACTCAGCGGCCCGCCATCGACTGAAGCCGCTGGTTTCTAATTTCAATTTGTTTTTCAGATTTCGAAACTCATCCATGTGCGGCTTTTGCATGTGAGCTTTCAACGCCTCGGTAGACTCCCATTCTTCGTAGACATGCAGCAGGTCTTCCTGTTCCAAATCGATACCAAAACGATAGGCGGCTAAGCCCTCATCGTGTTCGAGAGAATTCTGCCGCAGCCTGGCTAAGCAATCGAATATCTCTTGGCGGCGCTCCGCTGGGATTCGAATCATTCCTGCAATTACAATCATCTTCTACTTTCAAAACTTTCAAATCATCTGGCGGGTTGAAGCGGCGGTCCGAAATTTCATCGGACCACAATATGAACGAAGGCTCTATTCTCTCTTTTTTAGCAGACAATGCTCAAGAGGGGGCCGCCGGGTCGTTTAGGATGGTGGTTATGAATCACCACCGGCCAACATCTCTATTACCCACAACGCAGCCATGTCTTGGGATTCGCCCGATTTTCTACGTAGTTATTACTGCGTGCTTGGTCAGCATGGTCAGCGGTTGCGATTCGCCAAAACTCGACTCCCCAACGGCCGCCAAATCTGAGGCCATCAACAAGTCAACTCAACCGACCGTTCTGCGTCCCTTTGGTATCCAAACAGCGCGATTGGAGATTGAGAATTCGGCAGGGCTACCTGCGACGCTTTACCGAGTGCAAAGC
>CAYVAN010000011.1:10836-36676 GCA_964449225.1 uncultured Rhodopirellula sp. | reverse complement strand
ACACAAGACATACCCAGTTATTTACGGGGTTTTGTGACTCGGCTTTTTTTGTGTCTTCGCATAAGGACGTGTTGTCCTGCAAAGTTGGGGGTACTTCCGCTGGTACCCCGCCGATCGTCGAGGGCAGCTTCGCCCCATCCCCCCGCCGAACGCTTACATCTGTTCGCCGAGGCACCCGACCTGTCGCGGCGGTTTAGGAGATCGTTTGGTGGCGGCCTGGGTTGGCCTTGCCGTCCGTTGGGGCTGGGGTATCATTGCGTTGCTTGCTTGAAGTATCCGCCCCGTCAGTTGCACCTGACGGAACGGTAGAAATGGAAGAACACTTGAGAACTCGTCGTCTACTTGGCGGCGGGTTCTTTTCGTTTGGGCTGAGCCGCTGGGCTGATGGTGAATTCCACCAGTTGCCATCGCCGTGAAAAGCAATCGGTGTTTGCCGAAGGCGCGAATCCGGACGGCTCAATGATCCCGTCACGACGCAGCTCGGCGACCATGGGGCCGTAGCAGCGACCATCGACGCCATCAGGTAACTCGATGCCCTTGGCGATCGAAGTGAACGTACACGGTCCTTCCTGCAACGCTTTCAGGAATCGGCGTTTCGCGATCGCAATGGCTTGGCGTTTCGATTTTGTTTTGTGGGCCATCAGTTCACCTCCGGAGAATCCGAGGGTGGTGCAATGTGATCCAACAGTACCGCAGTGCGGAAGCAAACGACTCCGCCGATGACGACCTTGGCCGTCCTCGGCAAAGTTCCATTCGCCAGCCATCGATCAATGGTGCGCTCCGAGACGCCGTAGAACTCGGCGGCCTCTTTCTTGTTCCACAAGCTTGGTGGTGCCGCTTGATGCGGCGTTATTGGTGCCATGCTGATTCCCTTTTTGAATCGAGTCTCAAAACGTCTGCCCGAGCGTCGGGCTGACATGAGGAATCTTTGGCTGACTAAGGACAGAATGTCCAATTGCGCACGAATTAACTACGCGTTTTACTCGATTTGCGCGATTTCCGCCGGGTATCTTGGATGGCCTCTGGGCGTCTTTCGCCTGAATGCATTGCCGAGTGCATCTCGACATTCCAACTTGTCAGAGCTTTCAAATTGAAGCACGCTCGTTCGACGAGCGTTGGCAAGATCCCCAGTCGAAAAATTCTTATGCTTAGCAAATTCAGCAGTGTTGAGCCAACGATATTTCGGATCGTCGCGTGCTGGAATGTTGCCGAGCAAGTCCTGGCCATGCCCAAGATCGATTGATACAGAGTCTGCTGCGTCAGCGGTTTCTATGATGCCATGATTTTTGTGCTTCTGCGGCGGCTTCGCTTGGTCAGTCGTGGCTGAATTAGTACCGACTTCCTGATTCCGACGATCAAACTCTGCCACAAGTATGTTTAAGGCATCGATCGAAAAACGTAATAGGTCGGGAACTCTCCAAACTAGCTTCTGGGCTCGCAAGTCGGCGTCTGTTCCCTGACCCGTCATTAGACGACCGAACGCTCCAACGTCAGAGAGCAAATATGAAGGATCTTTGGTTCCCAGAATAACCCCTTCGCAATTCAGTCGGTGAAGGACGCATACCCAGCGGCACAAACCTTTGAGTTCCACAGTCGGTCCAACTCTCAAATTAGGAAATTCGACCGATTTGAAAATGCCCGCGGAATCTGACAGAGTGTCGACCAACGGCGTAACCGCTTTCGGCAAACCCCATTTACCTGGTTCTTTCGATTGCTTTGTGAGAACTGAATGCACACTCACGTGTGAAGCGCTTCGAATGTCGTTCGAAGTGAGTTGATTATCACCGCCACCAATCTTGTCTCCCTTTGCCCAGGACGTGGTTTGACTCTTGTGATCGTACCCAGGGCCTTTGTCTGAAACACAAAGCCAAACGGAGTGCACGGGAAGGCTCTGGTAAACCTCAAGGCGTTGAGCCAGTGACTTCAATTGAACAACCATGTTGGCACCCAAGAGGTCCACCAAAGTTAGCTTCACCTGCCTGCTTTCAGTCGAGCCTGCTTGGTTCAGACAGTGATTGCACCCACGTTTGACGTGTTCACTCAAATTCGGAATCAGTTGGCGGATTTCGCCGCATTCCTCGCACCGTGATTCCCATTCGGAGATACAACGAATCAGATCCTGAATGTCATTCGATGAAAATTTGAAGAAATGCCCCATGCCTGAGCAGAGGTGATCAGCGATGTCGGGTTCGATGTTCTTTGCGGTTTTGATTCGATCGCTGACTAGATGCAGCACAAGACCAGTTGCTTCTTGTTGGTGCGTATTGCTTGCACTTGCGTAGGGCTGAAATTTTGAGGCTGCTTCACATATCGCATCCGTCATTCCAGCTAGAGCAGATGAAGAAACAACTTTATCGATAGCGTTATTTAGCTCATCGTCGCAGCTCTGCCCGGACCGCCCGGTCTTTTCAGTCGCAACATTCAACATCCACACCTGAGCCAAGTCGTGCCAAGCATCAATTGCAAGATGGTAAAGCCTGCGTTTTTCACGTAGTTCTTCAGCTTCTTTCTGATTCGCCACGTCTTCTTCGACCAGATATTGAAGCCGATGTTTCCAGTCTGTGTCCGGTTCAGATGTTTTGCCCATTGCATTCCTTTCAAACCAGGCCGATTCGACCGGCCACGGCGGAAAGGAAGACGCCGATGGCCGGAGGAATCGCGAGGTGGCCGCTAAACCACTTACCTATGAATCACGGTTGTCACGCCGCGATGCGTGAAACGTTGATTGACGGTCAACGTATGTTCATTGTGTGATGCTTTGCCCCGTGTTGCAAACCCACGGGTGCAACGGCAGGTCAACTGGTGAGCGAAGCGAAGTCCGTTTTCATCTTTCATAACCAGAGACACCCCGCGGACAATCGACCTTCGACGCCCAAACCGCTCGGAAGGACCCTGTTGTCTGCTTGGATTTCCCCCGCCCACCCAAGCTCCGCTGCGACTATTGGCGCTACCGACCTTGGGAAATGCACCTTCGATCCCTTCAATCGCTCGTGAAGCCTCATGTGGCATTCGCGACAGTAGGTTTGCAGGTCCAGCAGGATTTCCTCGTTGAATAGTTCGTAGGACCAATGGTGTGTTTCCAGCGTCCGCCGGTCCCCGCACTGGCTGCATTGAAATCCATCAACACTCTTTCGTTCTGCTGCTGTTCGTTTCCAGTGCGGTGACTGGTAGTAGTTCTCCTGCAATTGATCCGTCACGCGCACACGCCGGTGGAATCCACGGTACGCGTAGGCCATTCGTTCGCCTTGGCTGACGGTGTCGATCAAGTGCCCATCGATCCGCAGTTCGCGGACGGATGCAGAACCTCGATGAAAAGTGTCTTCCACTTCCCGGCACGTGATGGTTCCACGCCGCAGGATCAGCGCAAGGACCTGCGACTTTCGACGCTGTGTTTTCGGCAGCTTGCAGCACGACCCGGGTCAGGTTCTTTGAGTGGCCGAGCCAAACGTACGGGTTCCCGCATCCCCGCTTTCGACCGTCGGTTTGATTGACAATCCCCATGTTGTGAAGTGCGTCCAAGTCACGCCTGACTGTTCGCTCACACCATTGCTTGCTGGTCTGCTCGCGTACCCTTTCGGTGACACTTTCCGCCGTCAAGCCCTGCGAGCGGGCACTGGCAAGGATTGCGGCGACCGCCAGCAGTCGCCTGGCCTGTTCCAGAGGTGACTCGGATCGTTTTCCCTTGTGGACGCGGTGACGCTGGCGTAGATGGTCTAGCCGCTTTTGTGTCTCTGAGCTTCGTTGTGGTCGAATCATGAATTCGTAGCCTTTCACGGATCGTCTTTGGATCCGCGCACTCGCTAGCACGACGACACGCTTAAGAAGCCGGGAGTAACTCCGGCCCAATTGGGCATTGCTCCCCGGCCTATGCCGGATCATCGCTTTGCGTCAAAAGACGCATCGCCGTGCTGGCAAATTCCTAATTCATCAAGAGGTTACTCATTGGCCGTTGTCACCACTCGCGAGGACAATGCGAGCGGCCGAGTCGTGAAAGTTCTTAAGCCAACACGACAGCCGACAGATGAAACAGTTATTGCGGTGTCCAGTTCGGCAGTCAAGCGATGCCGGAAATTTTGTGTGACACGGTGTGTCAGCGGGTAGGTGAACAGAGCCAATCCGAGCGCCGGGGTTTTCACGGTGTTTCAGACGTGTTCGGATCTAAAACACTGGGAAAACCGTCTGCGGGGGCACCGATGGGCGCAATGGTTGGGTTGATGACCCATGCAATCTCAAACGCAACGGATCGCACCGCCTACTTCGATCGCCCCTCTTCGGTCCGAATGATGCCGACGCCCGCGATCCCAATAGCAATGAGAATCGTTCCGAGCATGGCGGCATCGAGCCAGATGAGAGCCAGTCCGAACAACGCAACGGAAACGCAAACTGGAATCATGTAGGCCGGAGATTTTTCCCTCCTCGGTCGTTTCTCCGGCGTTTCTGACGGCTCAGTAGGCGGCTTGTATGGGTTTACCAAGGTAGTTCTTGAAGCATGGCAATCAGCTCAATTACGGACAAATCGCCGCACACGCACCCAAAATGCGGGGAGCGCGTGGAGCGCGTGGAGCGCGTGGAGCGTCTAATCCAGTTTGATGTCTGGGATCAGCAAAACATTCTTCTTGGTCGTTCCGGTCGGCACCTCATTAAATTCAAGACGAAGGCTCGCCGCAACGGTCCTAAGCCGTCTATCGACCGAGGTGTGGTAGCCGTCTTTTCGTTTTGGTTTTTTGAATCCGAGTACCTTTCGCAAAGCGTCTTCATTCGCGGAGCCTTCACCGCCTTTGCGGATGTAATCAACGACGATCCAATCCTTCGCATCAAGCGCACTTCCTGCGTTCTCACAAGCAGCCTTCATCGTCGTCAAATCAATTTGCTTGGTACGTTTCTTCTTGTCAGCCACCAATTTCATGGCTTCCGCGACGATACGGACAATCCATCTGGGGTTTGTGCCCGATGCCAACGCTAACGCAAGAAAAGCATCTTGGGTAATGAATCGACTCGTACCTGTTTTCCAACCGTGAGACTTCAAGCGAACCCTCAGAAAATCACGAAGGTGCGAAAGCTCGAGATTCGGCAGCTCAACCAGACTGTTGAGAGAAAAGGCAAAGGCTTCCTTCCTTTTCTTGCTTTGCGCAATCAGTGATTCAACATGCCGATCCATTGAAACCACAAAAGAAACTTCTTTGTGATTGAATATCTCTTCCAGCGTGCCAATGAACCGAGACAGGATCGGAAAGTAGTCTCGTTGCTTTCCACTGGATTCGTAACGCAGTTTCTCGAAGTCATCCAATACGACAACCAGCGGCGAATTCAGGGCATCGAAGATTTTACGTAAAGTTGCACGCGCCGACGCTTCCGTATGTGCGTCAACCTGCGTTTGTTTGCCCTCTTTCAAATCACCGCCCAACAATCCAAGGAACTTGCCACCAAAGTTTGCACCACGAGACTGACTGACACTGGCCATTAATCGGATGACCTCGTCTTTCGCCTTGAATCCTTTGACTCGTTTCGGATTCAAGTCGCCAGCGAGCATCAGAACTAAGATTTCTGCCAGCATCTCTCGATAAAGAGTTTCCTCGGAATCGGCCGTGAGATGCACATAGGCGACCGGATGGCCGTCGTTGTTAAGAGCATGCCTAAGCTTTTGCAAAAACGAGCTCTTTCCGACGCCGAGCCCACCGTAAACCCCAACGATTCGGCTGTGGCCAAGAGCATCCTCAGCGTCGTTCAATTCAGTCTCGCGATTGACGAACAATTTCAACAGGCTGTCACGCAAAATGTTGTCGGCGAAAGGGTGGTCTCGAAAGCCCCAGTATTTAAGTGTTTTCGTTGGGATCATCTCGATTCCATCTTGTTGGAGTAGGCAGACGACTGCGTATCAAGCGACTACTTTGGCTGCTTGGCGGCATTGCAGGATACGAGGCTATTTGGGGGCCTAGAAGAATACCGACTTTTTCGGCCAAGAGTGGCTTGTCGAGTCCAGAGGTCCCCAAAGGTAGTAGGGCTGCGGCGGATCGTAGGGGTTCATAGTTCGCGCCGCTTGGTGATCCGCAGAATTAAGTATGGAACCAGGCATCCAATCACCACGACGAACAAGATAGCAACGAGGAACACAGCCACTTCTCGTATGAACAAGAATGCTGCCGCCAGCAATACCGTCGTAACGAATGAGGCAGCGAGCCACGCAAACAACAGCAAGGTCTGTTGGCGATTCTGCGCAAGCTCTCTGTTTTTTTGGGCCAGTGGCTCTTGACTGATTTCGCTGGCTGAATCGTAAGGGTTCATGGTCCGAGTCCTGTCACAATGAAATCGAATAATTTTGACATTGTTCGCGTACGTAAGCAACAAACGGTCTACGTGGCGCTGAGCGTCAGGACCTAGACCGCCCCCCTTTGGGTCCTTCTGGGGGTTTCGATGCTTTGCCCTGCGATGTAGAAGCCCGGGTGTGTGAGAGACAGTCCGTCCAGGTAACACCGACTTCCCTTGCCCTTCTCGAAAACGTCGTGAATTGCGGGGCGTTTCTCATTAAGGGAAAGGAAAGTCGTTTTTCAAATCTTGTAACCAGAGACCGACCGCGATGACGACACCCCCACAGCAAAAACCTCACGGAGGGACCCAGAAATCATTTTGCTGCACGCAGAGACGAAAGCGGGAGACGATAGGTCGCGGGCGGTCAGGCATCAGAAAAGAACACGCCCCGGTGGATCTTGGCGCAGGTACCCCAACCCCGGAGCAATTGCAGCTGCGCCGGACTGTGTTCGTCATGTCCCGGGCCTCATTGTACCGCAGCACGGACGCGACACCGACAAGGGACCCAAAAGCCCCCGGGGGTGGCGGGTCCTTTCTAGGCATTCTGATGGATGTTACCCACCGTCATTGATGAGACATCGAGGACAGTCCGTCCGGCGCAGCACTGGCATCACGTCGGTGAGTCGCGTCTCACAATAGTAGTGGTGGTCATGCCAGTTCACACCGCACGCGTGCAAGAGTATCGCAGTGGGTAGGGGAAGACCTGCGAAAAGCAGTCGCCCCAAGTACCTTTGCACCCCGGTGGGCGCTGGTCGCCCGGATGCGGGCGCTACGGAGTCGTGCGTACCAACTGTTCCCCATTCGGTCGTCGCCGGGTCACATTGAGGTAGTACCTACGGCATCCTTGAATCTATCTAGGAAGTCGTGCCAACCGACTATTCCCTTTGTGGGCTCAGTTGTGACCGCTGAAAGGTAGTGCCTAATCCGTCGCGTTCACTCGTAATGCGTCTAGTAACTCGGACAACTCGTCATTGGTCAGGTGCTGACGAATGCAGTCAGCGAAGACCCACGCAGTTCGCGGGGTACTTTCGGGGGTACCTCCTTGGTCCATGGCGTTTTCTCCCGCATTTAACGCGTCAGGGGAAGTCCCGCCCCGGGCATTGATGAGGGGTGTTGCTGGTCGTCACGAGCGACCAAAAGCTATTTTTCGCAAATCAACGCTTTCGTTTGCGCGTTGATCATGCTTACTGATCGCCAGGTCGTGGGATCGATTCTGGGGTGAAATCCTGTCCCCCATGGTCAACGTTCGCGATCACTCTTTCAAATCATGATTGATTCATGATCGCGTGGTTTTCTTGTGGATCGACTCGCTTGGTCGATCCATCACGGCTAGAAGAAATCTGGTTCAGGCTTATTCCAGAATCATGTCATCGCAGGTCATTCCGCCTGGGATCATTGGCAGGACGTGTTCTTGGTAGGGGACTTCGACATCCAGCAAGTACGGTCCGTCATGAGCGATCATCTCGCGGATTGCTCCCTCTAGATCAGCCTTCTTTCGCACCGTCGATGCACCGCATCCGTAACCCTTCGCGATTTCTACAAAATTCGGGTAGCGATCTTCGGCGTAGGCAAATCGATCGGCATCACTCTTGCCACTTGCTTCCACGTGAGAAATCGGTCCCAAGTACGTGTGTGCTCGGTTGCGTTTCATGAAGCGATCTTCCCACTGAACGACCATGCCGAGGTGTTGATTGTTCAGCAAAAAAACCTTGACGGGTAATTCTTCACAGAAACAAGTCGCCAGCTCTTGGATGTTCATCTGGAAACTGCCGTCACCATCGATGTCGATCACCAATGCATCGGGAAGTGCTGCTTGCACACCCATCGCGGCGGGCAATCCAAAACCCATCGTGCCCAATCCGCTGCTGCTTAGGAACGTCCTTGGCTTGCGGAATTTGTAATGCTGCGCCGCCCACATCTGGTGCTGACCGACGCCGACGGAAACGTAGGTGTCCATGTCTGCGGTGATGTCCGACAATGTCTTGATGGCGTGCTGTTGCAAGATGCCATCGAAGTCTTTGTCATAGTGGAAGGGATACTTCGCTTTCAGTTCTTGGCAGTGCTTTCGCCAATCATCAATTTCAGGCTTTTGAACGATCTTGTTCAGTTCGGTCAAAACAGGTTTAACGTCACCGCGTACGGGAATATGAGCTGGTTTGTTTTTATTTAGCTCGGATGCATCGATGTCGACGTGAATGATCTTGGCATCTTTCGCAAAGGCCTCGATCTTTCCAGTCACTCGGTCATCGAAACGAACGCCCAAACCGATCAGCAAATCGCAATCACGGACCGCATAATTTGCATACGCTGAACCGTGCATCCCAAGCCAGTCGAGCGAGTGCTCGTTGTCAGGGTCTACTGATCCAATGCCCATGATTGTTGTGACGGTGGGGATACCGGTTTTATTGATGAACTCCTTCAGTTCTTCGCTAGCGCTGCCAAGAATGACTCCACCGCCGGAATAGATCACCGGTCGCCGAGCCAACTTAATCGCGGCGGCGATTTGACGGATCGTTTCGCTGGGGACTGCTTCGGGAACGGGCGAGTAACCCGGAAGGTCCATTGGCGGATCCATGTCGATGTCGGTCAAGTCGCTCAACTGAACATCTTTGGGCATATCGATCAGAACCGGCCCCGGCCGACCGCTTTGAGCGATGTAGAAAGCTTCTTTGATGATTCGCGGAAGATCTTTGACGTCGGTCACCAAGTAATGATGCTTGGTGATCCCACGACAAACTTCGACCATGGGGCATTCTTGAAAAGCATCGCTGCCGATCGCCTTGGTGGGCACTTGGCCGGTGATGCAGATGATTGGAACGCTGTCCAGCTTGGCGTCTGCGATTGCAGTGACCAAGTTCGTCGCTCCTGGACCGCTGGTTGCCATGGTGACGCCGACTTTACCAGTGGCACGTGAATAACCCTGCGCCGCAAAACCACCGCCTTGTTCATGACGCGGCAGAATCGTTCGGATTGACTGACCAAACCGTGTCAGGGCTTGGTGCATTGGCATGCTGCAACCACCGGGGTAGGCGAAAAGTACGTCGACGCCGTGATCTACCAACGATTTGACCAAAACGTCGGCACCGGTCATTAAAGTCGTTTCAGTAGCATCGGTAGCAGCGGTACTCATTTGCTCTTTAGTCGGGGGGTTCAAGGAGTTCACGGAGTGAATTTTGCTGGAAAGTCAAACTGGGGGGGCGGATGTCAACAAACTGACATTGTCACACACGCCTAAAACCCCGAATTTACCTGTCAACGTAAGTTCGGACTGAATTTTAGGCAATGGATAAAACGGTGTCATTGGATGACAACTTGGCTCAATATAGTCGCGGTCGCAGGCGGAGGCGCAATCGGATCAGTCTGTCGCTATCTGCTGACGCTGTTGGCGGCTCTAATCCCCGGTGGATCGACTTTATGGGGGACAATTGCCGCCAACGTGCTTGGGTGCGCTTTGATCGGTGGTTTTGCAAGCTACGTTGATATTCGGAATTTGGGTCAGGATATTTTTCCGCATCGGCTACAGCTGGCGATCCAGGTTGGGTTCCTGGGCGGCCTGACGACCTATTCGACCTTTGCAGCCGAAAAAGCCATGTTGGTCGGAAGCGGACGAATGGGTTTGGCGAGTGCTTACATCGCTGCGAATGTGCTGCTGGGTTGGTTCGTTTTGGTGCTGGCGGCCGAGGGAGTGAAAACATGGATGGATTGAACGGCGGTTTGGTTCGCTTTGCCCTGTTTTTTTGCTGCTTCGCTTTAATTGCCAACGCAGCCCGAGCGGAAGTGACACCCCAGCCTTTGCCCGCTTATTCCAACGCCGAAAGTCTTCGCGGCGATTCGTCGCTTGGCGCAGTGGCGTTCGCGGATTCTAAATCTGACATGGCCGGAACTGGTGTTGCGGTAGGTGATCGCGGTGCCCTGTATCGGTCCACCGACCAAGGCGAGACATGGACTGCGCTACCAAGTCCGGTCGATTGCCGCTTGCATGACGTCCTTTGGACTGGATCCCGATCGGTTGTCGTCATCGGCGGTGCATACGATCCTCTCACGCAGCTCAGCCGTGGCGTCGTTTTGGTCAGCCGCGATGCAGGAGCGAGCTTTCGCAGAATTAAAGACCATAATCTTCCCTTACTTCACAACGTAAGACTGTCCGAGAATCGATTGCTGGTCGCCGATGGTGATTGGTCTCATTCGCAACTAACCAGCACCTTTGTTAGCCGCGACGGTGGACGTTCGTGGCAAGGCTCGGACAACAATGCCAAAGAACCACGAGGTCCAAGTCCTGAAATCCAAAATTCAAAAAGCCAATCAGCCATCAGTTTCGTTCGATGGCAAAGCATCACCGGTTCGCCTGCACCGGTTCGCGACGCCTGCCGAATTACAGCCGGTCAACTTTGTGCAGTTGGTGATCACGGACTCATTTTGACCAGCGAAGACGATGGCGAAACCTGGACCGCAAGACGTGGTGGCGGCCGGCATGCCGCCATTTTATTCGTCGCTGGCGATGCTCAATCAGCATCCTGGTCGCTGCTTGGTTCGGAATCACTTCAGTGGCGGCATCGCTGTGCAATGTTGGTCGAGCGACCGATCAGCGGAAGCCTCCAAATCCAAACGACCAACATTCAGCAACCACTCGGCCTACTCCGCCAAGCTGCCGTCATGCTTGGTGCTGCCAGTGTTGATTGGTATCAAGGCGACGATAATTTAGAAGAACCAACGGATCTGCAAGCTCGGCGATGGATCGCAGTTCACCGGCCATCGGTGGTCGTGATTGACGAATCAGTGTCCAGCGAGACTCGGCAAGCCGTCCTTCAATCAGCCGCTTCAATGGGGGTAACGCGTGTCTTATTGGCATCCCAAAAAGAGCAGGGCGGATCGCTGCTGCACCAAAGTGCTTTGCTACCAAGAATTGGCCTGCTTGCCGCTGACTTAATCCTAGATGCCCAGCATTTAGTTGCACCCGAACGATGCAAACCAGCATCGATTTCGTTAACACGTCTTTACGATTCAAGCTCATCGAGAATCGGTGGTGGTGGCGAGTCGATCATGGCCGGTTTAACCGTCAATCCGTCGAATCAGGTGGTTGGAATCGCGAAGTCAATTACTCGTCATCGCTTGCAAGTCGTTCAAGCACGATCGAAGCAATCTAAGTGGATTAGATCTCTGACGAATCGTGAATTAACTTCATCAAGGGTTTTTGAAACATCATTGCGTCAGCTGATGGATCAAACCGCTGAAGAGGACCAGCTTCGGATGATTTGGTCTGTACTAACGCGGACCCGCGGGACTCACTTCGAGAATCTCTGCCTGCAAGAAATTGCCGATCGGTTTCGCAATCGCAGTGTTGGCAAATGGGCCGCAGTCAGAATCGATGCGCATCAAAATAGCGCTGAGCAGCAGTTCCTTCGATTGACGGAGGTTCCTCGTTCGGAGGTTGTGCAGGCAGCTTCGGTGCAAGCAGCAGCGGTTGCCCTCTCACCGTTTCAAAACTTGAAGCCTGAATTCGATCAATCAATAGGCAGTCAAATCCAACAGGCATCAGCGATCATTCCCGTTGGCGTCGCAAAGCCCGAAGTCATTCAAGCATCGCCGGTATCCGGCAGGATCCAATCCGCCTCCAACGTTGACTTGCAACTCGACTTGCATCCGGCAGTCATGTTGTCTCGACTCGTCGACAAGCCAGATAGCCAAGCGGAGCGATCCAATGACGGCACAACCGGCATGACCACTAACGCGCCTACTGCGACAACGATGGGAGACCTTCGTCGAATTTCGATGCAGGGCACCGGCGACTGGAAACGATTGCTTGCAAGCGATGCACGTGGTTCGCGAAGCAGCCATCACGGATTGCCCCAACGTCTAGTGAAGCGAACCGGTTCTCCACCGCGGCTCGATGGAAAGCTTGATGACCCATGCTGGGATCATCGAACACCCAACATTTCGCTCGGTGACTTTCAGATCAGCTTGGCATTCGACCAGAACTATCTTTATGTTGCCGCAGTCTGCCCAAGCGATTTGATCGCTAGGGACGCAGGTCGACGATTGACCGGTCACGCTGCACGCGATCAAGTGTTATTTGATGTAGATCGATTAAAACTGCGTTTCGACACTGATGGTGATCTTTGGACTTCGCATTGCGTCGAGATCACTGACACAGGTCGAACGCGAGATGCGGTCGGCAATGACACTCGCTGGCAACCAACTTGGTATGTCGATGTTGACCGCAAGGAACAAAACATCACGTTTGAGCTGGCGATCCGGCGATCTGATTTGGCAGGTGCAATCGACGATTCGGATTCTCGATGGTTTGTCAGTGCTCAAATCATCAGAGCCGGAACCGAGGCAATCGAACCACTCTTCCCGCAGCCTAATGCCTGGCGACCGATTCGCTTCGCACCACCCGAAATTCAGCAGCAGGCACTCAGACCAGCAGGTCCGGTACGCCTAGCACCGGTTGAGGGGCTTCGCTGAACCGTTCGTGATCTGGTCTGGCAAGGCTTCGACCAACCAAAACCAGAGACAAAAGTAAGACCGTCAAAAATACTGGCTAGGACACCGACGCTTCGTGCCGAAGCGTCTCAAGCAAAATCCTTAATGCGCCGTTGACGGAGACGAGTCCAGCAAACTGATGATGAGCGGTAGCAATTGCTTCTTGCGGCTGACGACTCGTTCCAGCTCGTAAAGCTTCTCTTCCAACTGCGGGTAATTGATCTCTTCCCAGCCTTCGGGTTCGCTGCTCATCAGCAGCAAGCTGCCGTTACTTGAGATATCGGTAACCAGCAACGCGGAAAACCCGAGGCTATGTTCTCGGCACAACCCCTCCAACGCCGCGGTGAGTTCGTCTTGTCGATCCCAAAAACGATCGAAACCAATCTCTTCAATTTGAGAGATTGAAAAACGGATCCCGTTCTCTTCAAACTCTTTGCAATCTTCACGCACAACTTGTTCGGGCGTGCAATTACGTAACGCCGAACCGACTCGGAAGAACTCGTTGGCATATTCCTCTAGGTCATACTCGCAATAGTCTTGCAGCCAAGCCAGAATTTCACGATCAACATTAGTCGTGGTCGGCGACCGCAAAAACAATGTATCGCTGATCATCCCAGATGCCATGCAAAGCGCGATGCCAGGCGATGGATGGATACCAGCTTGTTTAAACTTCCTAGCCACCAACGTACACGTGGATCCAACAGGTTCCATATGAAAAGTAATTGGATGACTTGATTTCAGCGAACCACCCAATCGATGGTGGTCCAACACTTCAATAATCTCACAGTCTTCGGCGCCAATCACTGCTTGCGAAAGCTCGTTGTGGTCGACCAAAACCAATTCTGGCTTAGGAGGATTCACCAAGTCACTCTTACTGAGAACTCCAACCAATTTTCGACCATCGACCACCGGAAAGACAGTCTGACTGGACCGAAATACTTGTGACCGGGCTGCTGCGACAGGCAACTTAGCTGACAACGATAGAAAATCGTCATCAATGATCGATTCGATTCTTTGCGCCGCCTTGATTCGCATCGCGGTCGTCGCAGTATCAAAGGGGCTGCTGATAACGGAAACGCCTCGTGCTTCGGCTAGTTGCATCAAGCCACTGGAAAGTTCGTAGCCGCCGGTGACCACTAAACCTCGCACCCCCATTTCAAGAGCTGGCAGTTGAATGGTGGGTCGGTTGCCGCTGACGACCAGCAGTTGATCAGCCGGAAAGGCATGCATGCGTTCGGTAAATCCCGCGGCGCTCATCGCGCCGACGGTCAATACGAAATCATCAGTCCGATCTGGATCCACGGCATGTTGGAATCTTCCTTCGACGACGGAATTTACCTTGCTAAGCGACGTACGCACTTCGCGCGAACGCACCGGATCAACGCCGCCTTGCAGCATTAATTCCAGCAAGTCCAGCAACGTGACGATGCCCGTCACGCAGCCTTCTTCGTCTAGTACCGGGATCGAACGAATTTCGTGTTCATGCATTCGCTGGTACACGTCGTAGAACACTTCGTCACGACTAGCCGTCACGGCAGCACGATTGCAGACGTCTTCCAGTTCAGGACGAATGTCCATGATGATACGAGGATGCTGTATCCCCGCTCGTTGCAGTGCAAACTCGGTACGCTCGTTGGGTGTGCCACAACATGCTGCAACAGCGTCGGGACGTGTCGTTTGACGCAAGAAATCTGCGTAGGCCAATGCACTGCAAATCGCGTCCGTGTCAGGATTGCGATGGCCAAATACAAAAACGCTCATTCGCTTTTTTGATACCGTTTACTTCGAGATTAAAAATAGACTTAGCAACACAGAACGAGTCCCGTAGTGCCGCGAAACCGGAACGTTTACGCCCCAACACTAGGTTTGTTTGTTCCGAACGACGTTCTTGATCGCGGCCGCAATTGCATCGGGTTCACTCATGCGGCCTTCTCCGCGAACCCGGCACGAGAGCCATCCTGATTCAGGGCCGATGATCTGGCAACCATCGTCTCGAAGTTGTTTGATATTTCGCTGAGTCGATTGTTTGTTCCACATCGGGTCGCTCATTGCTGGCGCGACCATGACGGGGCAAGTGACTTGCAGATACAAGGTGGACACCAAGTCGTCAGCGATACCACACGCGAATTTAGCGATGACGCCAGCGGTTGCGGGTGCAACAACCAGCAAATCAGCATCCTGGGCTAGTTCTATGTGGGCACCCAACGGGTATCGCGGATCAAAAGAATCAATCGCAACGGGACGTCCCGAAAGTGCCGCAAGCGTGGGGGGGCCAATGAACTCCGTCGCGGATCGAGTCATCGCAACGCGAACGCTGATCCCGTCCTGCGACAATTGGCTGCATAGCATCGCAGACTTATACGCCGCGATCCCGCCGCCAACGACAAGCAAAACAATGGGCTGGGTTTTGCTCATGATAAGTCTTTTGGTGCAAAGCCATGGCGGCATCCAGATGGAACGGGAAACGAATGCGAACCCGTTCACCATCTGGCGGCGTCGCTACTTGAACTGAACCCCGGCGGGATCAGCTACGAGAAATCCGATCATTTACAGATCCGCTGGATCCAATTCCGGACCTTCTGCGGCGGCCATGGCTGCATCCAAATCGGGAACCGTTTCGACTTCATTGTCCATGTTTAGAACAATCTTATCCTGAACAATTTCTTGCAGCACGATCGACATTTTATCGTGCGTGTCGACGTTGACCAACGCACGACTGCCTTGGTTGAGTTGAACGAGGCGTTTTTGAATCAGCGTGCTGAGTTTAAATCGGCCGCCGACCTTGTTAACGATTTCTTCTTCTTTTAGCTCTTCGAGCATGCTTGGTTTTCCTTTTTGTTCTTCAAGATTTCGCAGATTTCGGTGACAGCAATGTCAACGTTACCATTGATAATTTCGTAATCGTAGTAGTGCGTGAACGCCATTTCGCGGCCCGCCGTTTCCAGCCTCACTGAAATCGCAGCTTCATCTTCGGTGCCCCTGGATCGGAGCCTTTTTTCCAGTTCATCCATACTGCCGGGATGCAGGAATAAGGTCACTGGATTGAACGCATCGTTGTCCAGAATCGTCAAAGCTCCCTGTACATCAATCTCCAAAATAACCCACTTGCCTTGATTTAGGCCAGTGGCAACCTGGTCGCGAAGGGTTCCATACCAGTGCCCGCGTCCAAAAACTTCTTTGCATTCTAGGAATTCGCCGTCTTTTCTTCGCTGCTCGAACTCTTCGGGGGTCAGAAAGAAATAGTCAACTTTGTCAATTTCCCCTGGTCTGGGTTCACGCGTTGTGGCTGAAATGCTGATCGCCAGCGGCAATTCCGACCGGCTTATCAGTTCGCGCAGCACGGTGCTTTTACCGGCTCCACTGGGTCCGGAAATAATGACCAAACGTCCCTTCGATTCACTTGCCATGCCAGATCTTACTCTAGATTCTGCACGAGTTCTCGCATTCGTTCGATCGCACACTTGATTTCGACTACGTGGGCCGAGATCGACGAATCGGAGGCCTTGCTTCCGATCGTGTTGGTTTCACGAAACATTTCCTGTATTACAAAATCAAGTTTACGGCCCATTGGTTCAGGCCGACCACCAGATTTTACATCTTTACTCTGCTGGGCTTTACCGGTGATCACACTTTCAAACATCTGCAAATGACTTTCCAGCCGCGTGATCTCTTCGCTAACATCCACCCGATCGGCGTAAATTTGGACTTCGCGTAGCAGATCGATTGGCTGCGACTCGATGTCACGTTCGGTTAAAATTCGCTGGATCTTCGATTCCAATCGATTGCGATAATGATCAGCAGCACCGGGTGCCAATTTGCGGACCTGTTCCAACCTTTCCGCGATCACGGCGGCATCGGCACGCAGGCTTGTCGCCATATTGCCGCCTTCGGTTTGCCGCATTTGATCTAGGTTGGTCATCGCAGCATTGATCGCACCGCGAACAAACTGCCACAACCCTTCGTCTTCGCTACGCTCTGCCCGATCCGATGAAATAACGCCGGGCAAGGTCATCAGAGACGCCAAGTCGATTGAAATGACGGTATCTCCAACAACGCGGGACTTAACCTCGGCCAATTTGTTGGCGTACGCGGTCAGGACATCGACATTGATTGGCGGAATGGTAAGCCCCGCTGGTTGCCGATACGAAACGGACAACGAAACGCTGCCTCGCGAAATCAACGACCGAACCAACGCATCAATTTTGCTCTCCATCGCCGATAACGAATCGCTGAGCCGTAAATTGCACTTAAGTCCGCGATTGTTGACCGTTCGAACTTCCACACGAATGGTACCGAGCTCGCCTTCGTCGCTCGCATGACCTTGGCCGGTCATGCTGCGCACACCGTCACAATTCGAAAGAGACACTAAGGTTTTGCTTCCGCTTCGGGTTGATTGGCTTCAGCTGCTGCTTCTCCGTCGGCGGGTGTCACTTCGACCGCTTCGGTTTCAGCTTCGGCTTGAAGCTCCATCGAATCAGCTGGCTCTTCATCGGATTGGCTGTTGTCGACACCGCTGAGCCCAATACCGTCATTGATTGAACTTGATTCGCCACCGTCCATGGGCGGAACGATCAATCCGCTATCGGCCGAGGCATCGTCTTCGCTGGGGCCTGCCGACATTGCCGAATCGGTGATCGAAGTGGTCGGTGCATGCGTGCCGAGCAACCACATGGTGAACGCACAAGTGAATCCCCAGAAACTAGCGACAACGACGGTGATAACGGTGAAAGTGTCACCTGCTTTACTGCCAAACGCACTCTGGCCGCCCGGGCCACCAAGAGCCCCACTGAGCCCGCCTCCTTTGCCACGTTGGACAAGGATTAGCAGAATCAGAAAGAGGGAAAGGAATCCCATTAGCCATCCAAGCAGCATGCCCGAAAGTGATCCTAGCAATACGTTTGACATTCGATTTATCTTCGTGGTTGTGTGTGGAAAATGTTGTGTGTGGAAAATACGGGGTGGTGTCAAAAGAGTGGCATAGGCTTCTAGCCTGTGATTATGAAAACACCGGCAGGAAGCCAATGCCACTTTTTAAATGCTATGCAGGTTCGATGATGCCAATGAAATCTTCGGCCTTCAACGCGGCACCACCGACGAGCGCTCCGTCGATATTCGTTTGGCCCAGCAATTCCTTGGCATTGCCAGGTTTGACGCTGCCACCGTATTGAATGACGATTTGGTCGGCGACTTCCGCAGAGAAAATTTCGCCCAGCAATTTGCGAAGGAATGCGTGAACTTCCTCGGCTTGCTCAGGCGATGCGGTCTTGCCTGTTCCAATTGCCCACACGGGTTCGTAAGCGATCACGATCCCGGCGGCGCGAACTTCATCCAGTCCGGCGAGTGATCCGCGGATTTGCGTTTCAACAACTTTTTCGGTGTCGCCTGCTTCGCGGTCTTCCAAAGTTTCACCGACGCACACAATTGGCACCAAATTACCAGCAAGTGCTGCGTGGAGTTTTTCGCTAATCATGGCATCGGTTTCGCCAAGGATTGCACGACGTTCGCTGTGGCCCAAAATGACGTATCGGCATCCGACATCGGTCAACATGGATGCATTCACTTCGCCGGTGTAAGCACCATCGTCAGCGGCGTAGACATTTTGCGAACCCAAGCCAATTGGTGTTCCTGCAACCACGTCCGCGACGGCGGTTAGGTAAACCGAAGGTGGGCAAAGCGCGACATCAACGTTGGGGTTTTCACCAACCTTGGCAACAACCGCCTTCGCGAGCTCGACAGCGCTATCGCGACGAGTATTCATCTTCCAGTTTCCAGCGATCAAAATTCTACGGGTCAAACCAGTGTCTCCGGTAATGGGGATATTCGCTTGCCAAGCAGCTCTGCCATTTTCTTCATTAGGCTGGCCAGCTCGGCATACTGTTCGGGTAATAGTGCTTGCGGTCCATCGCTCTTGGCGACTTCGGGACGGTCATGCACTTCGACATGCACGCCATCTGCACCGGCGGCAATGCCCGCCAATGCACAAGCGGGAATCAAATCCGGTCGGCCCGTCGCGTGCGACGGATCAACGATGATGGGTAAGTGCGACAGGCTATGAACCAAAGGCACTGCGGCAACATCAAACAAGTTTCGCGTTGATGGATCAAAACTCTTGATCCCACGTTCACACAAAACCACGTGCGGATTGCCTTGTGACAAAATGTATTCGGCACACATCAGTAAATCGGTAATGGTCGCACTCATTCCGCGTTTCAACAAAACCGGTCGCTTGGTTCTCCCGACTTCGGTCAACAACGCAAAGTTCTGCATATTACGAGCACCGACTTGCAGCATGTCCGCGTAACTAGCCACCAATTCAACCAACCTGGGATCAGTGACTTCGGTGACAACCGGCATCGAAAATTTGTCGCCGACTTCCCGAAGCAGTTTCAAACCGTCCTCGCCCATGCCTTGAAATGCGTAAGGACTGGTGCGTGGCTTGTACGCTCCACCGCGAAACAGATTCGCCCCAGACTGGGCAACCGATTCAGCGATGCGAAACATGCGGTCAGGATCTTCGACGCTGCATGGACCCGCGATCATGCCCAAATGACCGCCACCAATTTTCACGCCCGAAACGTCAATCACGCTGGGCTCGGGATGTGCGTCGATGGACGCAAGTTTATAAGGAGGTAAAACAGGAACGACTTCAGCCACACCCGAAATGGCCCGCAGCGGTTCTTCACGCAGCTTATCTTCATCGCCAATGATACCGACGATCGTCCGGTGGGTTCCGCGGCTAAGATGGTGCTGCAACCCCATTTCTTCCACCCTCGCCAAAACGTGGTCGATCTGCCCGTCAGTGGCTTTGTTTTTGAGGATCAGAATCACGGTCGGACGAGCCAGCGCTTCACAGCATCGGAGGAGGAATATTCGCAGCGTAGTTTCGGAGGGGTAATGTAGCAGCCAGTGCCGGGAATCGTCGAGGCCAACACCACAGCCGCCATGAATCACCAAATCCGTGAAAAACGGCGTCAATCAGGTGCGAATCGTTAAAAGCCAGCACTAAACGTCCCTCCATTCTCCCCCTGGGAGAGTCGACTCTCCTTGAAAAAGAGGGTGAGGTCCAAAGCGACTATGGCTGTCGAGTCATTTCCGGCAAGATCCAGCAGGTTTCGCCGATTGCTAGGTCCAGCACTTGGGCATCCGAGACAGTGATCTGAATCTCAGCACCCTGAATTGCGACCGACGTTCGGATGCTAGTGAACCCTTCTTTGCTGCTGACCAGGATGACTTGGCCCGATCCAGCAGGCAGCTTGTCGACCACGCGGGTGACGGTTAACGAACGCGTTCGCTCAACCGCCTTGATCTTATCCGTTTCGCAGCTGACGACAGGACCGCCGTCGAAGATGTCGACTTGGTCGGTCTTCTCGAACCCTTCTTTTTGAAGCATCGCCAAGGCGGGCTTGGTTTCGGGATGAACCTGACCGATTGCTGCTCTTACATCGGCGGGCAAAAGGTCTGAATAGATCGGATGCTGCGGCATCATCTCTTCGATGAACTGTTTTGAAACGGTTGACAAGGTGTCGGCAGTCGCAAAGTCGACGGGAACAAAACGACTGGTGACAGCATCCCAAAAGGGCACCGTTCCATCGGGTAAGGTCAGACCTCGCATTTCCGCGATCACTCGATCGGCAAAACGATGTCGCATGCCTGCGATCAAGGCAAATCTAGCTAGCGACAACCAACGACCGCGTCCTTCGCCCCGACAACGCTGACGCAAAAACAGGCTGCCAATTTCGGTGGGGCCGTCATGGGTCCGTTGCAATTCCAAACGCTCGCGAGTCTGCCCAACGCCTAGCTGTTCGCTGCGGTGCTGGGAAACGATTCGTTGATAAAGATAAAAAGGTTGATAGCCGCCGGTCTTGGCATACACCGTCGAAGTGCCGACGATCTCACCTGATTCGGGTTCGGCCATCACCAAAACAAACGGCTCGCCGCGAGGCGACATGCCACGGCGGCTAAACGCAAAGACTGACTGCTCGACCCGATCGAGCAATTGATCTCGGTCAAGTTGTAGCGACGTCAAACCCTGTGTCGCCAAGGCAACCAGATTACAAAGCGAGTCTAAGTCAGAAGTGCGTACGGCTCGAACAATCCACATCGGCGTCTCCCATATCTTTGTGGGCGAACGCTCCGAGTTCGCATGGCCTCAGCGCCGACTGCGGAATCGTTCGGACACACTGTTTGCCCAAAAGTTTCTAATCCAAATCGCTCGCGAATTTCTGCAATGATTGATCCAACAAGTCGATCGCTGCATCAATGTGATCGTTGGTCGTAATTGCCGGTGGCGGCAAGAAACGAATTCGCACCGGATCTGCGCCGCATACGAAACCAAGAATACCAATGTCGTACATCGTTTCCATTAAAACTTTGGCTTGATTAAAACTG
Source organism: uncultured Rhodopirellula sp. (assembly GCA_964449225.1). Classification (GTDB taxonomy): domain Bacteria; phylum Planctomycetota; class Planctomycetia; order Pirellulales; family Pirellulaceae; genus Rubripirellula. The sequence continues at coordinate 15,499 of CAYVAN010000011.1, read as the reverse complement.
CCATCGCCGGGCGTGAATGCAATCATCATGCCTTCGCCATATGGACCGCGGATCAGGTTTGGATACTTCTGGTGTAGCGATTCAAGACGTGACACGAAGTACTGATGCCGTGCCATGTTTTGACCATTCTCGCCAAAGCACTCGGCTTCGTCTAACAAGTCCAACATCTTCGAACCGCACGAAATCATTGACGACGAACCGGTAAAGGTCTGGCTAAGGATTGGGCCTTTAGGCTTAAACTTCTCACCGAACAGTGTGACACAAACCTGCGTGATCTTGCCAACCGTGACGATGTCGGCGAATTCATCCAAGCCGTAATGCTGAAACGCAAAGGGACGCGATGTTCGCGAAAATGATTGCACTTCATCAAAGATAATCGGCACACCAGCATCACGCAGCGGTTCACAAAGTGCACGAAAGAACTCATGGCTGCCGCCGTAGTAACCCCCTTCGCCAGCGATCGGTTCTGCCCAAAATGCTGCATAACGTCCAGGGTGTCGGTCAAGCAATCGTTTTAGTTCGTCCAATGCCCAACGCTGACTCTTCGCCGGGGCATGCGGGTCTAAAAATGGCAGGTAATCAACATCGATCGTCAACGGAAGGCCCATGCGATAATTGGGGCGATCGGTCAGCGCCGCAAGTGCCAAGGTGCGTCCGGCAAACGCGTTGTCAAAAGCAATGATTCGATCAGCTTGAACGCCATGATCCAAAGACTTTCCTCCTTGCTTGATCGATTGCCCTGATTGCTTCATCGATTGCCCTCGTAGCTTCATCGATTGATAGTGCATCGCGATTTTAAGAGCGTTCTCATTCGCCATCGCGCCGCTGGTTGACAGCAAACAGTGCTGCAAGTCGGCACCGCTGGCACACGCAAGCTTTACCATGCGTTCGCTCATCGTCAAACTTGGCGGGTGCTGCTGCAAATTGCCCTGCATCACAGTGTCTTCGATTGCCGCGTCTATCGCCGCATCAACCATGGCAACGTGCGAGTGCCCCGAACCATGGACGCCAATTCCGCCGATGAAGTCCAACTTAACGCTGCCGTCGGCAAGTTCAACATAGGGGCCATTGCCCAGGCCAGCCGAAAGATACGGCCAAAACGTGGCACCACCACGCGCTTCACTGAAACGATCCAACATCTTCTGATTTGCATCCGCCGCATCCGTAGTAGTGGACCGAACATCGGTCAGCTTGGACTGGTGATCAGCCAGAGCATCAGCGATTAGCTGACGCGCCTGAGCGATTCGCGGATCCGATCGAAAAGCGTCCGACTGCAAGAGTTTTTTTGAATGGGCGTCCACGAACAAGTTTCTCCGGTGGTGAATGAAGGAATGCCGAGCGATCGGTCATGTCATAGTAACCTCCGAGCCGCTAGAGGTTCAGCCGGGGAAGCATTCGGCAGGGATCATTCGGCAAGGATACTGCGTGAATTGCTGGAACTCTTTCGTATAGCAGTCGGGCGGTCAATACGAAGTTACCAGACATCCCTACGGCGGAAGCCATGGTCCATCGATTATTCAGTATTGCTGGTTGGATTGCACTCCGCTCACCTGCAAATCCGACAGCACCTCAGCCATTGGCAAGATGTGCGTCTGATTGGACCGGTGGATAAAAGTACTCAACGTTAAGATCTTTAATATGAAGTTTGGCGCTTTCGATGCAGAAACCCATCAGTCCGTTTGAAAACGTCTGGTCTGCCAGTGAAAGAATGACGCGTTTGCCGATGGACAACTCCAAGTAGCTACCGTGCGCCAATAGCGTGACATCAGCTTTGCCTCTAGTTTCCTGTTCCCAGTAGCCCGCTTGCAAGGAACGAAACTGCATCATGTCTTCGCCACTCCCATCGGGACCACTACCCCACGCTCGCATTTGGGCGACACCTTTGAAAAGATCCAGAGACAGGTAGTACCCATCATGCGTCGCTTCGTCCAGCCGGAACACGATCCCGCACTTACCTTCGTTAAGCATTTCAAGCTTGGCTCGCAAACGAAAGCAATGAACCGCTTCCTTTGATGTAAAGATTTGAAATCCACCATCACATCGAAGTTCCCATTCGTTGTCGCCTTTGCGACAAGCCTCACTATCGATTTGGTGTGAGTTTAGACCGGACAGCTGCTCCGGCGTCGTGATGCGTTCAACCAGAGATTCAAAACCTTCGAACGATTGAACCTGTAGATGGCCCTGGTCTGTCCGCACCAAACGTTTTGGCGGTGGCATTAAGTTGTTACTCAGACGATCCACACCACCGGGCGTGTAGAAGCTCCACAGTAGAATCCCACGCTCATCCTCGCTGACGCGTCCGGCGTAGTTCCCTGTCGCCAATAGGACATTGTCCGCGTAGCTACGCCAAGGCTTACCGATTTGGTCCGTGTGCCAATAACGAATCTTCGCGTCCTCGCGCATGCTACCGATCAAGTAGTATTCACCTTCAATCTTGAACAGGTTCGGAACTTCGACATCGTCATACAGACCTGGGTGATGCAGCGGAGGTCGCGATTCGAAGTGGTTTGGCCGCGTCTCTTCCATGACTGCCACGCAACCACGACGGACAACCGGTCCATGGTTGACACGCCCAGCGGTCAGCAACCAACCACGATCACCTTCGCGGTAGTAAAAGGGATCCCGCCATGAAACCCAGTGACGCCCCTCGTCAATCTCTGACTCATAATGCTGACCATCGGGGTTAAGTGGAAACCAACTGTTGCTGTCGTAATCAAATGGAGTATCTGTGGGCCGGCCGGGCAAGTCATACGGAAGCGTGCTACGACGATCAATCCAATGAACCGGTGACTTTTTCCAGTGGTAGAGATCGTCACTTTCCGCCATGCCAACGCGTTGCTTTTGACCATGGTCGCGACGTACCGAAAACAAGCAAACTGGCAGCTTTTTCTCTCTAGTAAAATCGTCAGACGGGTCGAAGCGTTCCCCTTGGCCTTGCTATCGGTCCGCAGAGAGTCGCCAACGATTAGGCGACGATTTCCTGCTAGATCGTCACGCAAGGTGGCGCAGCCGGTATGCTGTGACCTAGAAGACGTTGCAACCCCGGAAATCTTTCAACACGAAACCAGAACGTTTACACGATGGACGAGAGCTCTAACGAAACCAAAACGACCGGGACGATCAGTAAATCAGTCTCGTTGTTCATTGCGGGGGTCCTGGTCGGCTGCTTGGTTGCCACCCTCGGTTTTTCACTTTTTCTAAGATCACAGAAACAACAGGCGGTCAATGGTGACCGGACCAATCAATTTGTGCTGAAACTTGGCCACGGACTCGACACGGGCCATCCGGTGCATTTGGCCATGGAAAAGATGAAGCAGCGTTTGGAAGAACTTTCCGGTGGGTCCGTCAGCATCGACATCTATCCGAGTTCGGTATTGGGTTCGGAAACCCAGTGCATTGAACAGTTGCAAAATGGTTCGCTTGCGATGACCAAAACGTCAGCCGCAGCGATGGAGAATTTCATACCTTCGATGTCCGTGTTCAGCTACCCATACGTCTTCCGCGATAGCGATCATTACTGGGCAGTGATCGGTGGAGAGATCGGCAGAACATTACTGCAAGATGGCGAAAAGAAATTTCTGCGTGGCTTATGCTACTACGATGCGGGCAGTCGCAATTTTTACACCAAGAATGATCCTATCCGTACGCCGGATGATTTGAAAGGAATGAAGATTCGTGTCATGAATAGCGCCACGGCCATTGAGATGGTGAAAGCCATGGGCGGTGCGCCTACGCCGATCGCTTGGGGTGAACTTTATTCCGCACTGGCGCAAGGGACGGTCGATGGTGCGGAGAACAACTTGCCCAGTTTTAGCACCAATAAACATTACGAAGTCTGCAAGCACTTTTCGCTGAACGGGCACACGCGAGTTCCCGACATGCTATTGATTAGCACAAAGGTCTGGAACGACCTTGATTCGAGGGTGCAGCAGTGGCTTCAGCAAGCTGCCAGCGAATCATCGACTTACCAACGCAAGCTTTGGGAAGAGATGACGGCAACGGCGATGCAGCAGGCGAAAGAAGAAGGCGTAACGATCTATGAAGTTGACACCAAAGCATTCACCAATAAGGTCGCACCGATGCTAGAGAATGCGGAGAATCCGATCGTCCGCGATCTGATCAAGAAAATTTCGGAGGTCAAGTAATGCGGCGTGCTATTTCTGGTTTAAAAGCTTGCATGGACAAAGCGTTAGAGGTCACGCTGATCCTGGCCGTTGGACTTTTGGTCATCGATGTCGTCTGGGGCGTCTTCACACGCTATGCAATGGGGCAACAAGCGAACTGGACCGAAGAGCTTGCCCGATTCCTATTGATTTGGGTCTCGCTTCTTGGCGGCGCGGTTGCGTTTGGAACCAAGGGGCACCTGGGCGTTGACTACTTTGTCGGCAAATTTCATCCCGACGTTCGCAAAGTTGTCGCGGTGCTGGGCCACTTGGTCGTCCTGTTTTTCGCCGGTGCGATCTTTCTGTATGGCGGTTTTCAAGTGGTTCGTGATGCCTTGACGATGGAGCAGATGACGCCAGCCCTGGGATGGAAGATGGGTTACGTTTACTTGGCCCTTCCCATCGCTGGCGTTTTCATGGTGCTTTACAGCATCGAAAACCTTCTCGAGACGGTGACGACGCCAGCTGCGAAATTTGATGAGCCAGCGTTGCCGATACCG
>CAYVAN010000011.1:0-10826 GCA_964449225.1 uncultured Rhodopirellula sp. | reverse complement strand
GAATCACACGATTCACAGACGCCGAATTCGCAAGGAACAACCGAATAATGGGAACCATCGCAGTCATTCTTGTTGTGGTCTTTGCTCTGTTGTTGTTGATGGATGTGCCCATCGCTGTTGCAATTGCCCTGTCAACCTTTGTCGCGATCTTGGCCGAGGGGTCCAGTCCAAGCGTGGTTGTCGCCGCAAACATGATCAGCGGAGTCAATAGTTTTGCATTGTTGGCGATTCCATTTTTTATCTTGTCGGGTCACTTGATGGGACGCGGCGGAATGGCAAGTCGGCTAATCGATTTTGCCGGAACCTTGGTCGGGTTCTTTCCTGGCGGGCTGGCCTACGTCAATACGTTAACCTGCATGTTGTTTGGATCGATCTCTGGTTCGGCCGCTGCGGCAGTATCATCGGTCGGTGGATTTATGATCCCCGAAATGAATCGCAAGGGTTACAACCGAGAATTTAATGTAGCCGTGACGACAACGGCTGCCACGACCGGCCTGTTGATTCCCCCAAGTAATATCATGATCGTCTATTCGGTCGCAGCCGGTTCGGTTTCAATCGCGGCCATGTTTATGGCCGGCGTCTTGCCCGGCCTAATCACGGGGCTGTTTATCATGTTGGTGTGCGGTGCATTCGCGATTAAGAACGGCTATCCGCGTGAACCCAGGTCATCAATGAAGGAAATCCTGGTCAGTTTTAAACGAGCATTCCTTAGCCTGTTCCTGATCATCATCGTGATCGGCGGAATTCTAGCCGGAGTGTTTACGGCAACCGAAGCTGCTGCGATCGCAGTCGTTTACGCATTGCTGTTGTCGGTGGTTTTCTATCGCGAAATCAAGATAAGTGAGCTGCCTGACCTGTTGCTAAAGACCGGAATTACAACCGCAATTGTCATGCTGTTGATTGGTGCCAGTTCGGGGATGAGTTGGATTATGACGATGGCAAACATTCCTCAAACTGTCAGCGCGACGTTGCTGGGGATATCAGAGAATCCGATCATCATTCTGTTGACCATCAACGTTTTGTTGCTTTGCGTTGGGACGTTTATGGACATGACGCCAGCGGTCCTAATCTTCACGCCAATTTTCTTGCCGGTGGTGGAGCGACTTGGGATGCATCCAGTGCATTTCGGGATCATGATGATCGCGAACTTGTGCATCGGCTTGTGTACACCGCCGGTTGGAACTTGCTTGTTCATTGGTTGCGGAGTCGGCAAGACGACGATTGCTAAAGTGACCAAGTACATGCTGCCGTTCTTCGCGTCGATGGTGCTGGCGCTGCTTGTCATTACTTATGTACCCGCAACGTCACTTTGGTTGCCGGTGCAGACGAAGCAACTTAAAGCAGAAGACGTTCAGCAAAGTACCTTTATGCGAAGTAAATCTGAAAAAGCCACGGACGATTAGGCGTAACGCTTACGCGAAAATGGCAAGCTTCGGACAACCGTCGCATCTTGGTTTGGGAAAGTCAGCGTACAAGATGGAGAACCACTTTCGTGATGGTGGAAATGACGAACACACCAGCCGTGAAAAGATGGTTCTTCAAAGGGACAGGCGACGTGTTTACGATTCACGAGGAAGACGTCGCGAATGTCGCCAAGACTTTCGGCTTATCGCCCAACCAAACGTGGACCGACCCTCCGAAACTCTTAGCGAGTCTCGCTACGATAAGCTCAACCAGTGAGATGGTCCTGCCTTTGGAAATTAACTCAACTTTGGCCTGTAGCCGATTTCAAAACTGGCCTCACCAATAAAAAAACCGCTGCCGCTTCCTGATGGGAACGACAACGGTCTCGCTACTCGTGAAGCAAAGTGCTTCGAAGTTAACCTTTGGTCCTTGCTAGAACCTATTAGCAACCACAACCGGTAGTTACAGGTGCAGGAGCTGAACATCCGCAACCCGTTGCTACGGGAGCAGGAGCAGAACCGCAACCACAGCCTGATCCAGTTGATCCACAACCAGTCGAACCACACCCAGCGGCAGCTGATCCGCCAGAACCAAGAGCACCGGCTGATCCGCCGCCACAGCATGGGTTGATGGTTTGCTCGACCAAGCGAGGAACCATCTTGCACACTTGAACTTTTTGCTCAACGGTTTCGGTGTAAGGAACCGAGACGGTGTACTCTTCAACTTGCTCTTCCGCAACGCGGTCGTAGCGAGTCGTTTGGTACGCTTCCATGGTGTACTCGGGCACGTTGTAGGTGTACGAGACTTCCTTGGTGCGTTGCTCGGTCTTGTAAGTCACGTGTGGAACTGTTTCCGTCTTGGTGACAGTCGTGTAGGTCAGCTCTTTACGCATGCGAGTTCGCTTTTCGTCGTTGTACTGAACGACCTTGCGAGTTCGGGTGCGTTGTTCGTCAGCGTACACAACGGTTTGCTTTGTACCGGTGCGAGTTTCGCTTCGATAAGCAATTGTGGTGCATTCGTAAGGAATTTGAGTCGATTGCTGTTCGTAAACGGTGTAGTTAACGACTTGGCTTTTTGAGCTGCTGGTCGTTACAGGAACCGTTTCGGTGACAACGTTGGGAACCCAAACCTTCTTGGTGATGGTCGTGGTTCCGCAAGAAGCGGCACCCATACCGTAACTACCGACGCTGCTGCCACATCCACCAGCCGAGCTTCCGCATCCGCCAGTGCTGCTTCCGCAACCGCCACAGGACGATCCGCAGCTGCTGCCGCAAGATGAACCACAGCTGCTGCCACAACTTCGGTTACGGCAACCCAAACGGCTGAATAAACCGCATCGTGATCCGCCGTTGCTTCCGCAGGAACTGCTGCTGGCGTAGGAAACTGCACCTGAACCACATCCGCCACCATAGGAAACGTTCATGGCAGCAGGTGCCGCCGGAACTTCAACAACTTGCTCTTCGAAGTGACCGTAGTCTTTGGTCACGGTTTGCATGGTTGTTTTAGGAACGCAAACTTGGATCGTGCGTTGTTTGGTCACTGGGACCGCATTGACAACCGTACGAACTTTTTGCTCAGTCACAGGATAAGGAACGTTCACGCTGTAGGTGAACGTTGAATCTTGCAGTTGTGGAACCTTCACGGTGTAGGTTTCTGGAACGTCGACAAGTTGAGGAACACGCACGGTGTACTCTTCGGGGACTTCATTCCAAACCGGAACTGATTCTTGAACTTCGATGGTCTTTTCTGTCTTTACAGGAACCAAAACCGAATAGTTGATTGTCTTCGTTTCCGTCTTAGGATTGTTGACAACCTTGCTGCGATACTTCGTTTCGGTCACGGGAACGGTGTTGTAAACCGTCTTGGTGCGATAACGAGTTTCTTGACGAGTCTTTTGAACGCATACCGCGCGAGACTCGGTGACATACTTGGACTCCATGACAACTTTGTAGCTTGTCACGGGTCCGCAAAGTGATTCGCCACCGCTGATCGCGGCTCCGCTAATCATTGTTGAATCCAAGGCTTGTCCGCTGAGCGCGGAACCTGCCGAAATCACTTGGCCACAGCCATTGCTGCCTGCTGCCATGATCGATCCACCGCATGCTGAACCAGCGCTGACAGTCACAGCTCCGCTTGAACATGGGTCACTACATCCGCCACATGGGACACAGTTGCCGGCTTGGCTAATGCCGGCTGATGCCAGCACAGCGGCCGACATACTTACCAAACTTGCAATCCACTTCACTGCGATCTTCCTTCAATCAAAGGGGGTAGAAATACCATCTGCCAACTATTGAAAAACGAATAGCCGACTCCCCCGAGCAGCTTCCCCCTCGAGACTAAATACCCAAACCTGACATACAACCGTTCACTTCTGATTTTCCAGAAAAATCACTACCAGACGGTTTACCGATCTAAACGTTAAAACCCCGTTTGACAGCAGCGACAACGGTTTTTTGGAGCTTTTGCGGTTCACAAAGCAATGTTGGTTTCACGGGCCAAATTAGCCTCGTGCAACAGCCAAACTGTGTCGGCATTTCGCCAGTAGTGTTACAACGATCAGGATTTTCGCCGTGAATTCACGCATTTGCTCAGCCACCATCGCAGCCGCGGCAGCGGTTTTCGGTTCATTCACAGTGCCGGTTTTTGGCCAATCGGCTGAACCCGTCGTCGCTAGAATCGAAATGAAGCTGGCCGTTGATGACGAAGTCGTCAACGTCATTGAGAAAGGTGATTTGCTGACTGTCATCGAAGAACGAGACGACGACTATGTCATTGTCACCCATGATGGTTCCAAGGGAGCGGTCGACAAGAACAACGCAGCTCGTATTGCCGAGTCTTCTGATATCTACACGCAACTGATTGAGGAATTTCCCGAAGAGGGTCGCTACTACACACTGCGAGCGGCGGCATGGTGGGCGCTTGGAAAAACAGAGCAAGCAGTCCTAGACTTTGATAAGGCAATCGAACTGGGGTACACCGAGGCACACGCCTACACCAGCCGCGGTTTGTTCCATGCCGAAATGGGAAACTTTGACAAGGCGATTTCAGACTACGACAAGGCGCTTGAAGTTGATCCCGAATCGATCGCGCCGATCATCAATCGTGCGGCAGTCCACATGAGTCGCAGGGATCACGGCAAGGCGATCGATGACTACACCCTGGTGCTAAAGACGAAGAAAGATTCTGCATCGATTTTGCATCAGCGTGCGATCGCTCACAAAGCAGCCGGTGAGATGGAGCAAGCGATTGCCGATTTCAGCCGAATTATCAAAAACAACGAAAATGATCGCCGCGCCGTGATGGGACGCGGTTACGTGTATTTCCAGACAGGAAATCATGCAGCGGCGATTGATGACTTTGCCAGAGCCATCGAGCTTGACCCATCCGATGCAGTGGCCTGGAACAATCGTGGTTACAACTTGACCCGATTGAGTCGCGATGCAGAAGCGATCAAGGACTATGACAAATCGCTGGAACTTGCCCCTAAGTACGCCTTGGCGATGCAGAATCGCGCTTGGTTGTTGGCAACATCGGAAGATAATGATGTTCGCGATCCTGCCGCAGCGGTCGAAATGGCCAAGGCTGCTTGCGAACTGAATAACTTTACCGGGGTAAGCGATTTGTCGGCTCTGGCGGCAGCCTTGGCTGCCAACGGAGACTTCAAGGAGGCTATCGGTTGGCAAGAAAAAGTCGTTGAAATGGTGGCAGAGCCATACAAAGAGTTCGCCGAAAAGATCCTTGTTCGATATCAGAATGAGCGTCCCTTTGCATTGGACCCCGACAAGGCCAACTCCGAAGACAAAAAAGCCGCAGAGTTGGAAGGCAAAAAGGAAAAGCAAATGACGAGCAAAAAATTAGGCTAAGCTCCTTGCGATCGGTTCAGGGCAATTCAGTTTTCCAAGCTAGGCATTATCACTCGGCTCTCCGAGCCGACAGCGCTATCGGGCCCGGAGAGCCCAGCGACAAGGTCGAACACTCCAAAGTGAAAAACTGATTTGCCCTGCGAACGGTTGCTTTGAGATGTCGTTTGCTCGGAACTTGGTTAGACTAAAGTTGGCGTCCAAACTTGGATTCCACGTTTGTTTATTCCAGGTTTCCCTGCAGAGCAAGTCATGAAAATGCTACCAATCGCGATCGCGGGCTTGATCATCAGCCTTTTGTTTCAATGCGGTGCAGAAGCTCAGTTTCGGCATGGTCGATACGGTGGTGTGCACATCAGCATTCCGCTGGGCGGATTTGGATACGGAGGATTTAGTCCGGGACATTATGGCTACGGACACCATGGTTATCGACGGGGCAGTTTTGGATACGGCGGCTTTGGATACGGGGGATATCGGCATCCTGGCTTTGCGCCGCATGTGGGCATTCCGCGTTACCCAGTCAATCACTATCGGGCGCCCCTCTACCGCGTTCCAATTTCTCGAGTTCCGATCTACTCAGTTCGCGCTGTGCCAAGCCACCGCTACGTTGCGCCGCGTCGTTCCTATGTTTATCCGCAACCATCGCTTCATCGTTTAGCTCCCAGTGAGATGGTTGACATCGCAGGGGATATCGATGGCTACCAACCAGATCTGACCAGCGAATCCTTGGTGGATGAAAACTCGCTATTGCAATCGGCCGGCGAATTAAGAGGAACTTTGTCGCGGCGGATCAATGATGCTGATGTCTGGTTGGAATACCTCGATCCCGACCTGATCATTGATACCGTTCAATCACGTGGTGACGGATCGAGATTGCAGGATTTGCTGAGAAACTATGACGGACTATCGGGCAACGCAGATCTATCAGATCTCTGGATCGCCCCAGGGTTCCGTCGTACTCACCAGGGCTTGCGTGCTTACGTGAAAGAGGCGACAGGTCTTGTGGAGGCTACCCCGCAGGCTCAATCTGATGTCGCCCCGACCGCCACGCCGAACGCCGATCCCCAAGCGGATTCGCTCCGTGATTTACCGGCTGATTCGCAATCCGATTCAGTGCAAGAGCTGCCTTCGCCCATTTGATGGGTCGATGACGGTCGCGAGATCTTATCGCTGGTTCCTAAATTGGAAGGTTTCGTCAGGCTTTCTAGTGGTTAAAGTAGATGGTCTCAATTCACACCGAATTGCGTTCCTACCCAGATAGCAAAATCATGCCCATTTCTTATCAACAATGGATCGCTGCGATCAGGCGGCATTCGTTCCTGTCAATCGTTGCATTTGCATCCGTCATGGCTCTGACGATCCTGGTCGTTCTGTTCGCACCGCGATCGTACACGTCCGAAGCAAAGCTGCTGCTTCGAATTGGGCGTGAAAGTGTCACCATGGATCCAACCGCCAGTTCGGTTGGCGACCAGTTAAACATGCACCACACGCGCGAGAATGAAATTCAGTCCGCAGTCGGAGTCATGCAAAGTCGCGAGATTGTCGAACACGTCGTAGAGAAGATCGGCGAAGACGTGATTTTGAAAGGCAAGCCAAGGGGAAAAAAAACGTCAGCTGCTTCTCGTATCGGGGCGATGGTTTCTGGTGCAATTGGATCGGTGACTGGTGTATTGGGAAGCATTGATCCAGTGCCTGCAAGCGAAAAAGCAGTTCGCAAATTAAGCAAAGGCGTTTACATCGGTTCGAGCAATGAATCCAGCGTTGTGTCGGTGGCTTACACGACGAAGTCTCCCCAGGTCGCCCAATCAGTTGTCGCCAACTGGTTGGATAGTTTTATCGATCAACATGCCGACGCAAATCACAGCGAAGGCAGTTTTGAATTTTTTGCAGATCAAGGAAAGGTCATTCGTGATGAACTGGAAAACACACGTCTAGCCTTGGAACAAGTAAAAAACGACTCGAGCCTGGTCACGGTCGATGGACAGCAAAACCTGCTAGAAACGCAGCTAGCAAGAGTCCGTGATTCCATCCTGGACATTGATGGCGAGATGGTCGCGCTTCGATCCAAGATCGATTCCTACGAAGACATTCTAAATTCAAATGACTCGATGATTACTTCGGCCGTCACGGGCACTAACAACGAAGCTCGTGATTTGATGCGTAGCCAACTATTTGAGTTAGAAGTGATCGAAAAAGATCTTCAGAGCAAGTACAAGAACGATCACCCCAAGCTGGTCTCTGTTCGACGTCAGCTGGACAACGCTAAAAGCATCGTGAGCCAACAAAAGCCCACGCGAGAAGAAGTGACCAAGTCAATTAATCCGGCTTATCAACAAGTCGTTGAAAACCGTCTGCTTGCTCAAGCTGAGTTGCAAGCGATCGGAAAGAAACGAGTCGAGATGCTGGAGAAGAAAGATGCTTTGGCAAAAGAAATTTCGCAGCTCAACCGCACCGAACGTCTGGTGCGAACGTTAGAAAGTGAAGTTGGAATTTTGGAAGGTCGGTACGCTGAACATTCAGTCAAGATGGAACAATCGCGACTGAACGATATTCTTGCGACTGAGCGAATCACCAGCGTGAATGTAGTACAACCAGCGACGTTTCAAATGCGTCCCGTTTCACCCAACAAGCCGTTATGTGCGATCGCTGGTTTATTGGCTGCGACAGCATTGGCGGTCAGTCTTCCTGTCTTGGCCGAAACCCGAAGGCAGCAGCAGCTAGCACAATCGGACGAGGACTTGAATCGTGGTTGGGGATTTGACCAGCGAGAACGGTTTGATTCTGGGCATGCGACACCCGACAACCCAAACAGATCGAATACCGAGGCATCGGTTCCTGTCACGCATTCGGAATCAAATTCGTGAGCGAGGGTGTGTTTTCGCCAAAACAGGTGATCGCACAAACCCGTGCGGTCCCCACGGCTGCCAATGAACGTTTATTGTTTCGATTTACGGTTATGGCATTTTGGATGCTGCCCATCATGGGCTTCACGATGCCGGCCGAATCGACGGTTGATTCGTGGCAGGTACTGGATTTGGTGAAGTTGATTGTTTTGGCAGTGGTCTGCTTTGGCGGCGTTTTCACCCTTCACGCCAATCTTGGCCATCGACGATTTCGGCGGATCATCGATCCGCTGCTTCCTTTTTATGCCTATTTTGCGTGGGCTCTGTTGTCAACGCTTTGGTCGCCGTTGAAAGCGGTGACGATCTTCCAGTGTGGCGGCTTGGCGGCACTTTTGTTTTTTGCAACATCCGTTGGAATGCTTACTGGGCGGAAAAGGAATGTGTCGCTCGTCCTCTTTCATCTGTGTTGTGTTCTGTTGGGTGCCAGCTTGGTCATCTTAGTGGCTTACTTGATTGACCCGACGATTTCAGGCCTGAATCGCAGCCGAATTCACAGCGGTGGTGACGGCATGATCCATCCAACCACAGCGGGTGCGACCGCATCGCTGGGGCTATTGATTCCAACGCTTTGCCACGTGATCGGAAAGTTCAACTGGGTAAAAAAACTGCTTGCACCTTGCGTCTTAGTTCATGGCAGCATCCTCATTTTATCCAATAGTCGCACGGCGACCGCATTGGCAATCATCACGATCGGTTCCGTCCTTTTTTGGTATAGCACCAACGTGGGGCGCGCCAAAGTGCTCGCCGTGATTGGAGTGTTTTGCTTCTCGCTCGTCTTGCTGGATCCGGGATTCAAACTTTGGTCATCAACGGCGGGCGCCAGTGCCGAATATGTGACGAGGGGGCAATCTGGCGATCAGCTAAAGGGAGTCTCTGGACGGAGCGAAATGTGGACAGCGATCTGGAACGAGTACCAAAAGTCTCTGCTGATCGGACACGGATACTTCGTGACCAGCGAAACTGGGTCTCTGTGGGTTTGGAATTCGCGACATAACCATACGGCGCATAACTTGATTCTTCAGGTATTGGTATCCACCGGTGCGATTGGTTTGATCGTCTTTGGTATCGCGATGATGCAATCCGCCCTGGTGGCATTGATGCTTCGGCTTGGCAACCCATTTCAGCGACGGCTCTTTCTGATGACGATGGTCGCGTCGGTGTGGTACCTCGGATGGGCACAACTGGGGATCTCTTTCATGGGCCCGGTGCGGCCAGAGTCGATTGTGTTTTTTAGCTTCTTGGGAATTGTTGTTGGCCAGGCGTCACAAATTAAAACACCGACCCCGTCTCTTCGTTGATGTCCCTGTTATTCGGACTCAGCCAGACCGTAATCCTTAATTTTTTTGTGCAAAGTGTTGCGGTTAATTCCTAACCGGGTTGCGGCTTTGGTTTGGACTCCATTGCATTCTTGCAACACTTGTCGGATGACTTCTTTTTCAATCTGATCGACGATGGAAGCATGTACTTCATCGCCAGCTGTTTGGCCGAGGCCCAACTGAACGACTTGTTTTGCCATCGTTCCAAAGTCGTTAGGAGATCCGTGTTGTGGCAGGTCAGCCTGAACCGAACTATCCACCATGCATCGGGGTAAGTTTTCCAACGAGAGCTCATCCGTTTCTGACATCACCACTGCTCGCTCGATATAGTTTTGCAGCTCGCGAACATTTCCGGGCCAATGGTAGGACTGCATTGCTTCGATGACGCCTTTGCCCATGTGGACGACGTAGCGATCGTTGACTTCGTTGTAATGTTCCAAAAAGAAAGAGATCAGCGCGGGGATATCCTCGCGGCGGTGCCGCAGCGGCGGGATCTCAATCGGAACAACATTGAGCCGCCAGTATAAGTCCTCGCGAAACCTTTCCTCGCGAACTTCGTTCATCAAATCACGGTTGCTGGCGGCAACGATCCTAGCGTCGGTGCTAAGCGTGCCGGTATCGCCAACTCGCTCGAATTCTTTTTCCTGCAACACTCGCAACAACTTGACTTGCAGCGTCAATGACGTGCTGTTGATTTCATCCAGAAAAACGGTTCCTCCGTGGGCTGCCTCAAATCGCCCCGTCCGGTTTGCGACAGCCCCCGTAAAGGCTCCTCGCACGTGTCCAAACAACTCGCTCTCCAGCAAGCTTTCGCTCAGAGCCCCACAGTTGACTCGAACAAAGGGACCACCACTTCGATGGCTAAGCCTGTGGATGGCATCGGCGATGAGTTCTTTGCCGACGCCGGTTTCACCCAAGATCAAGACGGAAGCGTTACTGCCAGCAACCCGCCGAGTAATTCGGTAGACCTCTTGCATCGCTGGCGAGTTGCCAATGATTTCTGGGATCGGTGGTCCACCGGGGTCGCTGGATTGATTGCCGAGGATCGCCATGAACAGATTGCGATGAACAAAATAGGTAGAAGTACCGCCTTGGGTCAAATTCCTTAACGCCATGGGCTCTGCGACGATACATGGAAAATAGGAGTAGCGGTAGGGAAGAGATCGCAGCGACTCGCATCGATCCAGCTCGAACAGATCCGCAAACGGCGTCGATATTCTCGGCACGAAGCCCAAGCAGAAGGCTTTCCGTACCGCAGATTTCCCACGATCCAGCCTGGGTGCCTCAGGGTAAATCAGTTTTTCACTTTGAGTGTTCAACATTGTCGCTCGGCTCTCCGA
>CAYVAN010000010.1:28884-39705 GCA_964449225.1 uncultured Rhodopirellula sp. | reverse complement strand
AGCACCAAATCCCCAGTTGGAACACCCGCGTTTGAGCAATCGTTGTCAAGCTTAAACCGTAGGTAATCGCGACAATCGCAATGATGAAACAGCGGGAAATAAGAATGATCTGCTTATCGTTGAAACGATTCTTGCCGCCGTAGTGAACCACCACATCGGTCGTAAACATCGTCCCCAAGCAAAGGAATTGGCTATCCAAGCTAGACATGATTGCCGCCAAAATTCCCGCCAGCAAGAAACCGCCCAGAACATCGCCCGAAAGCGACTTGACCATGAAACCGAGAACCTTATTGGGATCGCTAGCGATCGGCGGCGGTATGTTGATCAAACCACTAGTCGCCCATACGCCAATCAAGACACACGGCACCCAAACGATCAAAATGAAGACCGGATGAACCACCACCGGTAACTTGAACGCATTGGCACTCTTAGCCGTCAACCAATGCTGGAACAAATGCGGAAACATACCGACCGAAAATGGAATCAACATGTAAGTAAAAAACATCCACGGATCCAACGCTTCGCGAGTGCGAAACTGAGCGGGTGCTTCGATCGATTCGATTTGGTCATCCAACGTCACTTCGGCACGGACTCGTCTGGCTTTGGGTATTTCCTGCGACACAATTTGTAGAGAGTCCAGGAACCCGGTCGGAGGTTCGGTGCGAACGACTCGCTTGCCATCGACCATTTGATGAGCCCGTCCATCCTCGATTGCTCGCGTGGCCAGTCCCGTTGCGATTAAGTAAAACGCGACGACACCCAAGACCATAAACACCATCGTCTGAAACGTGTTTGCCCAAGCGGTGCCCCGCATGCCGCCAAAAAACACATACACCAACACCACAACGCAGATCACCAGCGATGTCAGCCACGGCGGAATTGCGCCGGTTTCGGTCAATCCGGGGAAGTCGCCTCGCGTTGCACCTGCGATCGCTTTCCCAGCCGAGATCACACCTACCAACAAGTAGGGCACAACCAAACCAACGAGAATTGGAAAGAGCACCAAACCGATTTTGTCGCTGTCTAAACGATCACGAAAGAAACCTGCCTGGGTGGTGTAACCGTATTTTTTACCCCAGCCCCAAAGTTTGACGCCAAGGACGAAAAAGCAGAGCGAGTGAATAATGCCCGATGACGACGCCAACATGCCGTAAACACCAACGCCTTCAGCGAACGCTTCCCCGGTCGACCCCACCAACGCGAAACCTGTCATTGTAGTGCCGAACAACGACATCAATAACAAGAATGGACCGATCGAGTGACTTGCCAACAAATAGTCTTTGGACGTGCCTTTAAACAAACGAGACGAAAACAGTCCCAAGCAAAGTAACAACCCAAGGTAGACGCCGATAATGACGACTTTGATCACACCAGGACTCATATCGACAACTCCTGCGGCGCTTCGCCCGTGACAACCTCACCTGAGGCCGCATCGCTACTTGATTCATCTAAATCGCTGGGCCACGTGTTCGTCGCGGCGATCAGCCAAACAACACTGGCAGCTATCGAAATCCCCGCATGGTAAGCCAGCGTCAGGGGAATGAATCCGAACACAAGTGTATCATTGTTCCAATTCCAAACGTCTTGATGAATCACCACCAAGAAGACAATCAATCCCCAGACCAGGTACTTCATCGGAGCAGACTTCCATCGAGCTATTCTGTTGAGAAGTGCAGCAGTGTACCAACCACTACAAAAAAGAGCGACTGGAAGCCCCAGCCGCTCTTTCGTTTGTTTGCCTTCGGCTAACTTATTTATTCGCCAAACCTAGTTACCGAAAGGATCGGCGTCACCGCCGAACGGGTCCGACGAATCGCCGAACGGATCAGAATCGCTGCCGAATGGATCAGCTGAGTCGGATCCACCCGAATCCGCTGCGGGCGCGTCCAAAGTGTTGTCGATGGAAGCCGGTGGTGTGGCGTCGTCCGCTGGCGGAGCTGTCATCGCCCCTTCGAAGGCGTCATCCGAATCGACCATTGGTTCACCTAGGTCATCCGAAAATGGATTGTCATCCGCCGCCATGGGTGCCGGTGGTGGAGCAATCGAACCTCTTGGTGCGAGAGGTTGCAGTGGACGCGACCGAAGCATGTCACCCTGCATCGATTCAATTTCACCGTACCGGGCCTTGGATCTCATCGCTGCCTGGGCCAAGAAGTCGAGCTTCGCTTTTTGACGAATCTCTTCGAGCTTGATGCGATCAGCGCCTTGGAATCGGGCGAGCGAACGCCCAATGGAACCGACGATTTTCCCGCGTGCCTCTAACTCTGCGCCTCGTTGCCAATCCGATTCCGCTTCGAATTGACGCCCAAGGGCACACGCGGCGATGCCACGAAAGTAGAACGCTCTTGGATCTTCGATGCCATTATTGATCGCCATCGAAAAATGGTCGTACGCTTCTTGCGACTTGTTCGCGTAATGTGCGTGAACGCCCCGGCCGTAAAGGTCGGAAAGAATCGCATTTTGAGCTTCAGCAGAATCAGGCTTCGATGCCAAAGGCAAAGACAACCCAAGGGCCAAAATTGTGAGTGCTAGTTTTTTCATCGGTGTTGCAGTCCTCCGAAGTGATTGGTCGTCCGTTCACCAATTTCCATTGAGGAGTCTTTTGTAAGGATCAAATCTACCGCGAAAACCGAATGCGCGGGTTAGTTATGAACTTTAGTTGTCGCGATCACCCGCAGCAAACATTTTCCCGTCTTTGACCTGCGAAACGCGGCTGATCCCGCCATGGTTCGGACAAGCAGGCACCTAAAATCGGCCGAGAATGGATTGAACCTAAGCCGGTCCAACTACGACAAACCATCGTTGAATGGGCCCTGCCTAGCGGATCCAACCACCGCCCAAAACACGTGAATCGTCGTAAACGACGGCTGCCTGGCCCGGCGCAACGGCGTCTTGATGTTCATCAAATGTGACTTCAAACTGATCCGGGTTGGATTCATTGACCGTCAACTTGGCCGGTTGGGGCGGGCTGTTGTATCGAATCTGAACCGAAACCTCGCTTGGCAAGTCCGAAAGGTCCACCAGCCAATTCGCCTCACCAGCCGTCAAACCTTCCTTGGCCAATGACGCTTTCTTGCCCAACACCACGTCGCTAGTTTTGGGATCAATGCGAATCACAAAATGAGGCTCACCCAAAGCGATTCCCAAACCTTTTCGCTGCCCAACGGTAAACGCTTCGTAACCACGGTGTTGCCCCAGGACTTCCCCATCAATGCTGACAAAATTCCCGGGCGTCGCCGACGATCGATCCGGCTCGCGGGCGCGAACAAAATCGCTGTGATGGCCCTGGGTCACAAAACAAATCTCTTGACTGTCCTTCTTTCCCGCCACGCCCAGATCCAATGACTCAGCAATTTCACGGATCTTTGGTTTTTCAAATCCACCCACGGGCAACATCATCCGAGACAATCGATCACGGCGAATTCCAAACAGCGCATACGACTGGTCCTTTTTGGAATCGAGCCCGCGATGCAGCGACCCATCGATCATTCGCGCGTAGTGACCCGTCGCGACAAATTCTGCGTCAACGGAATCTGCGTAGTCGAACAATCGCCCGAACTTGATCCATTGGTTGCAGCGAACGCATGGGTTGGGGGTTCGACCGGACAGGTAGTCATCGACAAAGTAGTCCACAATCCGCTTGAAATCGGCTTGTAAATCCAGGGCATAAAAAGGGATGTCAATGCGAGCGGCGACGCGGCGGGCATCAGCAGCGTCCGACGCCTTGCAACAACCGTGTTTTTGATCCGCACGCGAACCACCCGCTAGAACCGGCAGCTTCGCGTCGGGACGTGCGTTACCGTCGCCAACTTTGCACGCATCCAAGTTCTGATACACACTGGCCGATTCTTCGCCATGCCGCATGAAAACGCCCACAACGTCGTGGCCAGCTTGAAGCAACAAATGCGCAGCGACACTGCTGTCCACGCCGCCACTCATCGCTAGAACCACCCGAGCCATGTATATTCCAAGTTTGCCAAAACGCTTTGCCGAGAAGTGAAATCGATCTTCGCAAAATCGATCCTCGCCTAGCTGATCCTATTATACGCACGGAGTCCACGACACCTATGGATGCTGAACTGGTTCAACGCAGCAAAGATATTCGTCAGCGTCTGACCCAGTTGGGAGACTCTCTTGACCACGCTGGCAAAATCGATCAGATCAAAGCCATCGAATTGAAGATGGGCGAACCAGGCTTCTGGGACGACAACGAATCGGCTCAAAAGGTCATCATGGACCTCAAAGGCCTCAAGGGCATCGTGTCACCCTTGGATGAACTAACATCGTCCGCGGGCGACCTTGATGCGCTTTTCGAGATGGCCGATGAGGACGAATCCATGGTCGGTGAAGTGTCGGCCGAAGTTGCACGGTTGGAAAAAGTCCTCGATGATCTGGAACTCAAAGCACTGCTGAGCGGCCCCAACGATTCAGCCGGTGCGATCTTGACCGTCAACGCTCGCGATGGTGGCACCGACGCCAACGACTGGGCCGATATGATGCTGCGAATGTATTCCGCCTGGGCCGTCGGCTGCGATTACAAAATCGAATTGCTTGATCGTCAGGAAAACGAAGAAGCCGGAATCAATCACGCATCGATCGCGATCCGTGGCCCCATGGCGTATGGATACCTAAAAGGCGAAGAAGGCATGCATCGGTTGGTTCGCATCAGCCCTTTCAACAGCGAAGGCAAACGTCAAACCAGTTTTGCTGCCGTCAGCGTGTCCCCCGAAATCGACGATTCGATCGAAATTGAAATCGACGAAAAAGATGTTCGCGTCGACACTTACCGCGCAAGTGGTGCAGGCGGACAGCACGTCAACAAAACCGACAGTGCCATTCGATTGACGCACATTCCCACCGACACCGTCGTGCAGTGTCAAAACCAGCGTAGCCAGCACCAAAACAAAGCAACCGCCTGGAAAATGCTGCGAGCCAAGATGGCTCGGCGTGAAGAAGAACTACGCGAAGCCGAAGATGCCAAGAAACACGAAACGCGTGCTCGCACCGGTTTTGGATCTCAAATCCGAAACTATTTCATGCACCCTGATCAACGTGTCAAAGATGCTAGAACCGGACATTACGTCGGTAGTTTCAACAGCGTGATGGACGGCAGCGAACTGCAAGGTTTCTTTGATTCATTCTTGAGGTTGAAAGCGGGCAAGGCTTAGGCCAAAGCCGTTCGACGTCACCGCCCAGCGTCGCCGAGCATCCTGGTTAAACCGCGTGCCCATCGGGCCGCGACTCTCATGTCACCTCAAATGATTCAGCGATGTTGTCACAACTCGCGAATTCACAAGCCTGGTGATGCGTGACCCATTGAGTACGCGGCTTCAAAGATTAAAACCATGCCGTATTTCGCGGAGCTCATTCGGCCTACAATCACGACGAACAACACATACGCACAAAGGAAAGTTCAGATGAAAGTTGGCAGCGGCGGTGGATTTCGAGCGATCCTTTACACTTGGAAAAAAGGGCGGGAAGCTGGCGGCGTCTGGAAGCTGTACAAGGCGCTGCGCTCTCGTAATTCATGCAAGACCTGTGCACTCGGAATGGGTGGCCAAAAAGGTGGCATGGTCAACGAACAGGGTGCCTTCCCAGAGGTTTGCAAAAAAAGCATGCAGGCAATGGCGGCCGACATGCAGCCTGGGATTGATCCAAATTTCTGGAAAAAAAATTCGATCGAAGATCTGAAACGACTAAGTCCACGTGAACTAGAATCGTTGGGCCGGATCATTCACCCGCTTCGATATCGCGTTGGAAAATCGCACTACGAAGTGATCACTTGGCGAGAAGCCTACGACGCAATCGCGGAAAAACTCAATGCAGTCGATCCGGATCAAACGTTTTGGTACTTCAGCGGGCGCAGCAGCAACGAAGCCGGTTTTCTGTTGCAACTTCTCGCCCGTGTCTACGGGACCAATAATGTCAACAATTGCAGTTACTACTGTCACCAAGCCAGCGGCGTGGGACTTCAATCGGCGGTGGGTAGCGGTACCGCGACCATTGAATTGGAAGATCTGGAGAAATCGGATTTGGTTTGGTTGATCGGTGGAAACCCAGCCAGCAATCACCCGCGCTTGATGACCAGTCTGATGCACGTTCGACGTCGCGGTGGAAAGGTGATTGTGATCAACCCAGTTCGAGAAACGGGTTTGGTTAACTTTCGAGTTCCCAGTGATCCGATCTCACTACTATTGGGAACCAAAATTGCATCCCATTACGTGCAACCGCACATCGGCGGCGACTTGCCGTTGCTATGGGGCATCGCCAAAGCAATCAAGCAGTCCGGTAACTTAAATGATGCATTCCTAACCGATCATTGCAACGGAACAGATGAATGGCTTACCGCCGTTGATGCGATCAAGTGGGAAGAAATCGAATCGAAGTCAGGTGTTGATCGCAAAGAAATTGAATCGATTGCGGAAGTCTATGCAAATTCGAAACACAGCATCTTCAGCTGGACGATGGGCATCACGCACCACGTCAACGGAGTAGAGAATGTACAAGCAATCGCCAATCTAGCCATGGCTCGTGGGATGATTGGCAAACTCGGTTGTGGGTTAATGCCCATTCGCGGCCACAGTAACGTGCAGGGCATCGGAAGTGTCGGAGTAACGCCCAAACTGAAACAGGCTTTGTTTGATTCGCTGCAATCCGAATACGGCGTCCAATTACCGACGACTGATGGAAAAGACACGATGCAGTGCATCGAATCAGCTGCGGCCGGTGAGATCAAAGTTGGTTTCTGTTTAGGCGGTAACTTGTTCGGTTCCAATCCCGACGCAACCTTTGCGGCGAAGGCTCTGTCGAACCTGGAATTGAACGTGATGTTAAACACAACGATGAACACGGGTCACGCACACGGCTTAGCCCAAGACACGATCGTGTTGCCCGTGCTGGCCCGTGATGAAGAACCGCAGCCAACGACGCAAGAATCGATGTTCAATTACGTGCGTTTATCTGACGGTGGACCACGACGAATTCCAGGGCCGCGATCGGAAGTCGAAATCATCGCGGAAATCGGCGAGCGAATCGCAAAAAACAAACCAGGCATGCAATGGGAATCGATGAAAGAAACATCGACGCTGCGCAATTGGATTGGGTCCGTCGTCCCAGGTTACGAAGAAATCAAAGACATCGAAAACACGAAAGAAGAATTCCAAATCAAAGGCCGCACTTTCCACTCGCCAAGTTTTGGCACCGACGATGGCAAAGCAGTGATGCACACGCATGAATTGCCCGAGTTGCAGGGATGTGGCCAGCACGAACTTAGAATGATGACGGTTCGCAGCGAAGGACAGTTCAACACAGTCGTCTACGAAGAAGAGGACTTGTATCGAAACCAAGAACGACGTGACATTATCCTGATGCATCCCGATGACCTAAAGCGAATCGGTTTGACACATG
The DNA here is from genome assembly GCA_964449225.1 of uncultured Rhodopirellula sp. Taxonomy (GTDB): domain Bacteria; phylum Planctomycetota; class Planctomycetia; order Pirellulales; family Pirellulaceae; genus Rubripirellula. The sequence continues at coordinate 32,298 of CAYVAN010000010.1, read as the reverse complement.
ACCAACGCGTCACCGTGATCAGTGAAACCGGGCGGTTGGAAAACATCCTGGCACGAGGTTACGAGGAAATTCGCAGCGGCAATGCGTTGATGTACTATCCAGAGGCAAATGAACTTGTATCGCGACACGTCGACCCAAAAAGCCGTACGCCAGCATTCAAAAACGTCATTGTGCGAATCGAAGCATAGCGATTCGCAAACAAAAGCCGATTTAACTTGGCCTTGTCTAGCCAAATACGAATCCTGCTAGGCAACAATACTGGGTCGAAGTACCGCATCGAGCGACGATTTCATTTGATCGATAGTGAACGGCTTTGCGAGCAGAGGCGGAGGTTCAGGACCACAACGACTCTGAAGAATTGTGGCCGCGTCCGCATTTCCGCTGCAAAACAAGATGGGTAGATCTGGCCAGCTGCTACGGATTTCGTGAAAGGCTTCGACGCCAGACATTTCAGGAAGCATCAAATCCAAAAGCACCATGTCGTAATTCTGTGAGGCCAAACGCTGGATCGCCATCATTGCATTTTCAACTGGATCAGCATGATGCCCGCAATTCTCGATCATCATACAAGACGCAGCCCGCACGCTGGGTTCGTCTTCGACAACGAGAATCGACAACGAGGCCAAATGGGGTGACAAAATTTTAAGACGATTCGGTATCGAGCTTGCTTTTGTTAATGGTGATTCGCTTTGGGTTTCGACCAATGCCTGCTCCACAATCGCGGGTAGAACGATATCGAACCTTGTTCCATAGTCGCCATTGGAATGACACTCGATCCGCCCGCCGTGCTGTTCGACAATCCCAAGTGCAACCGATAGTCCCAACCCTGTTCCTTGACCGATCGGCTTTGTTGTAAAGAAGGGATCAAAGATACATTGCTGGTCTTCACGGCTTATCCCTGGACCATTATCGGCGATCGAGAAACGCGCAATCCAACCACATCCAGGGTCGATTTCCTTGGCAATGGTTAACGAGACCCTGCCGTCATTTTCTCGAGTCGCGTCAATCGCATTAATGCAAAGATTGAAGATCGCTTGTTCGATCCGACTGGGATCGACATTCAGCATAACGCGGTCACATTTCCGATTGACTATCAATTGCTGGCTTGACCGAATCATTCGCGATGCTAGAAGTTCAACGTTATCGACCAAAGAAACAGCATTGACCCGTTTCTTCTCTAATCGCTGTCGGCGAGCAAAGCCTAGCAGTTGCTGAGTTAGATCAGAGGCTCGCTTGACCGCTAACTCGGCAGCTTGAAGACCGCGGTGGTCACTATCATCGCTTTCCATGAACACGTCTTCTCGGATCATTCCCAGTGAAGATTGAATGACCGTTAACAGATTATTAAAGTCGTGGGCAATTCCGCCTGACAAGCGACCAACCGCATCCATTTTCTGTGATTGCTGAAGCTCTGATTCAAGTCGACGTTTTTCAGAAACGTCCTCGAATAGCCAAAGCCTTGAGGGCACTCTTTTTTGATCCAACTCGATCGGACAACTAAAAATGCGAACAATCCGCTGACTGTTCTTTAGTGACAACTCAACCGAAAGAACACGATCGGCGGCTTGAATGCTCGCGTTGACAAGTTCGGTCATGCTAGAAGGAGCTTCAATCGATTCATCAATGCTTGTTAGATATTTCTGAAGGTGAGAGTTCAACAATGGTTCGACGCCAAAAAAAGAACGAAGACGTTGGTTCGATCTAAGAATTAGCGATTGTTCGTCAACGATTAGAAAGCCACATTGCATCGCACCAAATGCGGTCTGAATGTGATGGTCAAACTCAGTTAGGCTGCGATCACTTGCTTTGACTCGGCGACGGAGTAGCAAGATCCAAAACACCGCACAGCCGAGACCGGAAACAACCAAAATTGCACCGCCGACTAATCGATCAGAAGAAACATTTACCGGACGATCTAGAATCGTGACATCGTTAGCGGATCCAACATGGATTCGCAACATGTAGCCATCGCTTGGTTCCCGTTCACCCGGCCTTAACGATTTACGAATGGGCAAACCGACCAACGCTATCTCCGTTCCCTCGGCAAGAATTCCGAACGAAGGCGTCGGTGATTGAGGACTTGTTGGAATTCGCACGATCGCATCGCCCTGGCTGGATATCAGATGCAAGTCCATCGCTGAATCGTTGAAGATGCAATAGTCAACGGTCGCTTTCAGCTGCACTCTCGTAGGCAAACGAGACATTGCAAAAAGATCATCAACTCCGTCGATGTGAACTGGCTTTTGCACTTTGGGACCATGTCCAGTCACGGATTCCATGAAACCTGCTTGAAAACAGGTCACGTCAAGTCCGCTGTTCCAGATAAGACTTCCGACACCACGTACTTTCGTGCCAGCGGCGACATGTTTTGAAAGGCTCGTTTTGATCCAGAACCTTTCGTCGCCATTGATGACGCCTAAGTTTGCTGAGTTGTCCGAGAAAACAACCAAGCCCTCGAACGGCTTGACTGCATCGGTTTGACTTTGCGTAGAAGTTGATAACGGATCTGCATTCAGACTTCCGAACTCGGCTTGATCTGAAATGGGGACCATTTGATCGCTGCTCATCAAAGCGATTTGATGCAGCGGATGGCTAGGGATGCTCCTAACGCTACGGCGAAGATAACCGGTAAAGCGAAACTTACGCCCAACTTCCTCGAACGAAATCGATTCACTGTTGCAGTATTGTAAAACCCCAAACTCGAAGTTCTTTTGGCTAGCGATCAAGTACGTTCGATTGCTCAACTTCAGTACTTCTTTGATAGTCCCCTCTGCGACCGCGAATCGATTCAGCGGAGTGCCTTTGGTCCCAGGTGCCAAACGCGCCGGTGCCGGTTCTAAAAGATCCGCGTCCAAATCATTGGCGAAAGAATCGAGCGAAGCCACGACTTCCCCCGTTTCATCTCGCGAAGCGTGACCACGGAAGTGCATCCGCGTCCCGACGGGGATTTGATGAAGCAGATGTGCCATTGTTGGCTGGATCGTCAGCGAAATTGATCTCCGCTGATCTTGGATGATCACGCGTCGCCATTTCGGACCTGTTAGAACGAGATGAGCTTCCAGATCGAAAATCGCCTCGCTGCAATGGCTATGGCGTGACCATCTTGATAATTCGACGACGGATTGAAGAATTCGCTTCGGCTGATCGAGCGAATTACACCAACCGAGGTTGTTCAGGTGAAGCAAAACCACCAAGGCAACAACCGGAGCCAACACATTTTTGCAAACAAGGGCACGTATTGGTCGAAAAGAAATAACCATCAACCTTCTATGAGTATCGTTTGTTCTACTAGCCGGCCCCCACAAAGTGCGACCACCCCGATGACGACGCCGCCGATGACGCCGGGGGCTCGCAAGCGACCGATGTTTCAACCAAGGAAAGCTGCAGGCTGGACTTGTGGAGTTCAGGTTACAA
>CAYVAN010000010.1:0-28874 GCA_964449225.1 uncultured Rhodopirellula sp. | reverse complement strand
CGGTGGATGCCCCTCACCGCGGCGTTTAGGTTGATGCGCCCCTTACCAACCATGTCACCATTATCGGGGATCAGGGTGGTGAGCGACCTCAGGACTTACCCTGAGTTAGTCAAATTCTTTGCTTTCAGTGCTCGTCGCTTTAAATTGACGATATTCGATAATCGACCGAACCAATTGAGCAACTGAGTCGACTGCTAACTTTCGCATCAAATTCGCCCGGTGCGTTTCCACCGTTTTAATTTTGATTCCAAGCGTGACTGCGATCTGTTTATTAAGTCGTCCCGCGACGACTTCTTTCAACACATCGGTTTCGCGTTTTGTAAGCTGATCCAGTCGCCTAGCAATCGCTTGATAACGATCAGCTACGGCGATCCGTTCGCAATCGCTTTGAATAGCACTTCGCGTTAGGCGACAAATCTCATCGCCATCAACTGGTTTTTGCAGAAAATCGATGGCTCCTAGCCGCATTGCATCGACCGCAAGCGAAACATCGCCGAACCCGGAAATGACGACGAAGGGCATTTGCCAACCAAGACGACGAAGTTTCGCCAACAACGCTAATCCGTCCATTTCAGGCAAACGGATATCGACCAGCAGACAACTTGGCACGGCGACTGGCCGAACACGAAGGATCTCGCTGGGAAGCGCATAAGCCTTTATCTCTGCGTCGACATGACGAAGCGTCCAAGCAAGTGAATCCCGAACTGCGGACTCGTCTTCAATAATATAGATGACCGGCATCGCTGTAATGACCTGATCCGCCATTCCAGGCATCGAGTCGTTCCTTGTTGGATCTGCGATATTCATGAATGACTCTACGGGATGCAGGAACCCAAATCTTCTGGCTTTGGCTCCGCGCGACTACTACTGACTGTAGCGATCAGCCAATGTTTGACAAATGGATCAGCGCGATTGAGATTCAGGACATGCAACCAGAATTGCCTTGTCTCGCTGTAATACGAACCTATCTTTGGCCATAGTCCGTCTCTAGATGCAGCATCGTTCTGGAATCCCATGTCCGAAATTTTAACGTTTGTTCTAATTATTCCAATCATCGCGTATCTGCTATTCGTGGAATTGGTCGGTCGGCACACCGAACGTGTTTACCAAACGGATGTTGATGGAGAGGATTCAAACCTGCTGTTAAGAAACAGTGAAGATGCCAAACCAGCGACCACGGCGGTTGCTTGGAAAGGATGGCGAAAAGTGGTTGTTGCTGGCATCCACGACGAATCAATCGATTGCCGATCTTTCAAACTGCAATCGTTGGATAATGAACCACTGCCCCAGTACATGGGGGGGCAGTCGATCCAAGTTAGGATTCCTTCCAACGACGGCTCAAATGGCGTTTCGCGGTTCTACAGCTTGTCCAGCGGGCCTGGTGAGCATGGTTACCGGATCACCGTCCGGCGAGTTCCCCAAGGCCAATTCAGCACTCAGCTTCACGACACGATCAATGTCGGTGATGTACTTGAAATCAAGGCACCGCGAGGGCGATTCCACATTCCCGTTGATGCCCCGGACCGACCACTGCATTTGATTGCCGCCGGAATCGGAATCACACCGATGCTTTCGATGTTGTTACACAGCTTGGAGGAAACACCATCGCGAGAAGTTCATCTGTACTATCAACTGCGTGACGAAAAGAACGCACCTTTCTTAAAAGCATTGCGGTTTTTAAACCAATCCCTCGGTCAAACAAGCTTTTTTCGGTTACGGGTGTGGTTTAGCGGCGGGGCCGAAAACCAAATTCCTAATCCTGATGATTTCATTGGCAGAATCACAGCGGATCAAGTGATCACTGGACCTCCCGGTAGCAATACCGATTGCGATTATCGAATTTGTGGGCCTGTCAAGTTTATGGAGTCGATGGCCCAAGGATTGATCGCCTTAGGAGCTCAACCTGAAACGGTTCAGTATGAATCGTTCGGTGGAAAGCTAAATCGTCCGGCAGCAAGTTTAGTAAAAGCGGACGCGGGAGCACCGTCGATTGAGCACCGTGTGACCTTTTGCAATAGCAAGACCGAGGCAGTCTACAACAATGCATCGGACACTCTTTTAGACGTTGCCGAGGCTTCATCGGTGCCCGTCATGTCTTCGTGTCGTTCTGGGATTTGTGGATCGTGTGTCCATCGCAAAAAACGCGGCCAAGTTGAATACACTGAACAACCTGAGTGCGAATTTAGCGAAGGTGAGGTTGTCTTATGCATGGCGCGTCCTACCTCTGATATTGAGCTTGAAGTCTGAGTTAGCAAGCTAATCGACATCTTGGGTTTGATCAGAATCGGTGGGTGGAATGGGTTGATGGTTGAAGTACAAGGAACGCAAATACAGTCGTTCCACCTTGGCTCTGGCCCATTCCGTTTTGCGAAGGAACTTCAGACTCGATTTAATGCTGGGATCGTGGGTAAAGCAACGAATGTCAATTCGAAAACCCAGCTCATCCCATCCGTAAACATTGATCAAGTGCTCAAGCATCATTAGCAGTGTGACACCGTGCAGTGGATTGTTCGGCTGCGACTGAAGGGACTGCTGCTCTTCTTGATGAGGCTCTTGGGGAGTCATGGCAAACTTTTGAATTCACGTTTAAGAAGAGAAGGCGATGGTTGTGGGGATTATACCGGCAGCTCGGTTGAGCCATCGTCAATTCAGCTTAATCGCAACGAATTCACCAGCCGGCAGCTCTTGCGTAATCAATACCAAGGCGTTGACTTATTCAAGGGGCACTTAAGGGGAAAAACGCCATGGCATCGGAACGACCAAACACAGAAAGCAAAGCACTTGCCGTAAACTTAGACACACGACGCTATGGCTCATTCGCCGAAATCGGTGCCGGACAGGAAGTCGTCCGTTGGTTCTTTCGCGTTGGAGCGGCTGCTGGAACGATTGCCAAAAGCATGTCAGCCTACGACATGTCCGTCAGCGATGCGATTTACGGACCGTGCGAGCGTTACGTTTGCCGCCAGCGTTTGCAGGATATGTTGGATCGTGAACAGGCGTTGAATCTTGAACGATTGCGTGAAAGTCGCGGCGACACGACTGCATTCTTCGCATTTGCCGATACCGTATCCGCTCGAAATTTTCACGGGACCAACGAATGTCACGGTTGGATGGGCATTCGCTTTCAGGCTCACCCGCGTGACGAAGACAGCCAAATCATTATCCACGTCCGAATGTTGGACACCGAAAAATCGCTGCAACAACATGCCCTTGGAACGGTTGGCGTAAACCTGGTGTACGGTGCAGCTTTCCTGAGCCACGAACCTGATCAGCTAATCGAATCATTGCTCGATGACTTGAGCACACGCCGTATCGAGATCGACATGATCGAATTCTCCGGCATCGCGTTCCGACACGTCGACAATCGCGTGATGAGTCTAAAACTGGTTCAGCTTGGACTTAGCAACGCCGCAATGTTCTCCGCCAACGGCGAGGTGTTGCAACCGTCGGAAGTACTTCGCAAAAAGCCAATTCTTGTAGAACGCGGCAGCTTTCGTCCCTATACCAACGTGAACATGGACATGTTGGAATCAGCGAAAGAAAAGTTTGCTGATGAAGAGGACGTCGAAGCTGATGATGTTGTTACGATTGCTGAAATTACCATGCGAAATCTACGCGCCAATGGCGACATTGACCTGCGTGACTTCCTGGAACGCGTTGATGTTCTGGCGGCCTCCGGCATGACCGTTTTGATCTCTGATTATTTCGAGTACTACCGCCTGGCGGCTTACCTAAGCCATCAAACCAAAAAGAAAATTGGTATCACGATGGGCGCGGCCAGTCTGGTCGAACTGTTTGATGAGAAGTACTACACCGAACTTGATGGTGGAATTCTTGAATCGTTCGGTAGGCTTTTTAAGAATGACTTGAAGCTCTACATCTATCCGTTGCTGAACCAGGAAACCGGTGAACTGACGACGGTTGAAAACTTGAAAGTTGCCGATGATCTGCGAACGCTGTATCAGTACTTGGTCGATAAGGGCGAGATTGAGCAACTGCATAATTACAATCCAGAATACCTTTCGACGTTCTCTCGAGCAGTCTTGCGAATGATCGATTCCGGTGATGAAGCATGGAAGCAACATGTTCCAGAAGAGGTCGCCGAGATCATCGAGCAACGCGGCTTCTTTGGATGCCGCCGAGTCCCCGTGACAAAGCCAAGTCGCCCAGCCACGGGACCACTTGCGTTGGAACAAGACCTGCTGGAAGCGTCCTCATCAGCGCTTCTTAGCTAAATCATCGTCCGATCGCACAGCAAACAGAAAATTGCAGTCGATAAAGATAAATTTAATAGCAAAGAAAAATTACCATCGACGTCGATGACGTTCAGTTGATATAGGCCGGTAGAAGGTGTCGCAAAAGGCGGTGCCGACGTGCTCGATCTTTACGATCAGAGCATCCCACCTTTTGACCGGAATCGACCGATGAGTGTTCTATTTGATTACGCTTTCCTTTCCTCCATCTTCTTCATTATTGCTGGGATTTTGATCGGATATCTGCTTTGGTATCACGATCGGTCAGCGGATTCTGAGAAGATGACAGGGCTTGAAAGTCGCTACTTCAAGGCTCGCGGTTCCGCTAGGCAGCGTAAGCGAGAATTCGTCAAACTACAGAAGAATGCCATTGGTCAAGAACAAGACTTGGCGAATCTGAATAGCCAACTGGCAACGCTGCGAGGTAAAAACAGCAAGCTTGAATCCGTCGCGCTTGAAGCTGGCGATGAGATCAAGAGACTGAGCCGAGAAAAAGAATTAGCCGAGAAAAAATTTCAAGACGAAGAGTCTCGTAGTGAGTCGTTGGTGAGTCAATTGCAAGAAGCCTTGCAACAAAAAACTGCCATCGAAGCGGATTCTGAAAAACGTCAAACGACCCACGTGCAGTTGCAAAAAAGCCATCAAGAGCTGGAAGCAGAAATCCAACGATTGCGTGCGAGCATGGATAACCATGCACAAACCATTGCCACTGATCGCAGTGAGATCAGTGACATGAAGTCGCAACTAGCCCAGCGCGACGATCAACTTCAAACCAGCCAGCGAATGCAAGCTGATTTGGAAACAGAAATTACTAAACTGAAACAAACGCTCGACGCCCAAGTTCATTCTGCTGATCAAAATTCCGCAAATCACGAGTCCACGATATCGCAGCTGCAATCTGAAATCGATCAGCTCCGTCAATCGCTCAAGGACACGCAAGCTGACCTAGTCGCTCGCTGTGAAGACTTGGACCAAATCCGCGAAGAACGTGACGCCGCTGGAATGCAGCGGGATGCGATCACGTCCGAGCGAGATGCGCTCGCCGCAGACCTTGAATCCGCAGCAAGTTCGTTGGGTCAACAACGGCAACTGCTTGAATCACGCGAGGAAGAAGTCGACCAGTTCAAGGGAGAACTAGGTAGTTTCCAACAGAAGTTTGAATCCGCAAAAGAGCAAATCGCGATTGTTCAAAACGAGAATGAAACGCTTCGAACGTCGATCACGCAGTTGGAAGTTGACAAACAGAGACTACAGACTGAAATAACCGAATTGGAACCGTTACGCAGCGAGCTGTCCGAAATAGAGAGTGTGCTCACTGAAGCGAAGACCATCAATGAAGAGCGAACAGAAGAGATCAAAACGCAGGCCGCTCTTATTGAATCGCTGTCAGCCCGTGTTGAAGAGATCGAATTGCTAGAACAAAAACTCATCGATACAACTCAGCAATTTGAAAGCATCAAGGACGAAAACAAGCGATTGTTGGCCGTGTTGCAAGAGCGTGAAGCAATCTTAGAGAAGAACCAACTCCAAATTGGGGAACTGGATAAGAATTCTCAATCGCTTCAATTGTCGATGCGAGAAAAGGAAGCAGTTTGCGTCGATCAACTGGAACAGATCGAGCTTCTGAATCAGCAGATTGGGACGTTGCAAAAGGACATCGATCAGCAGTCAAATCGTTTTGCTGAGTTGCAAAAAACGTTGACTGTAAAATCGAGCCAGTACGACAAGTCACTTGTTGAGATCACGGGCTTAACGAAAAGCCTTAGCGAGCAACGTGAGACACTGACCAAGTTGACCGCCGACTTGGCTAACGCAGAAGAGCTACGTCCAAAGAACGAGCTGTTGTTGTCGCGAATCAATGAATTGATGGCGCATCTGAAACGGGTCAGCGGAGAACACGAAGATTCGCTTGAAGCAAACGCCGCTGCGCTCGATCGAATCCGAGATTTAGAATCGGATCTTCATGCTCAGGCTGCAAAAATTCGTGAACTTCGCCGCGAACGGGGATCGATTCGTGATCTGGAAAGTGGCGATGGCGAAATCAGGCGTGCTGCTTAGAAGCTTTCGATGCCGAACTTCTGTGGGCCATGGCAGGCAAAGCGAAGTGATGGCGGCGCGAAACCTAGAGGTCTTGTCCAAAGTCGGCGAAAATATCGCGACTTGCATCGGCCTCATTTTCACCGTCATCGGCGGGCCAAATTGGCAGCGTTTCTGATTGTGTTGACAACTCGATACGCTCGAAGTTCTCAAATGCTTCGGTGCGAGCAAATCCCCGGGCGATTCGGACAGAGTCGTCTTGACCGGTCCACTGAATGCGGTCGGTCTGAACTTCCCAGCGATCCGATACGCCATCAAGATCCGTATCGCTGGAACTGGTGTAAATTCTTGCAACGTCGTTACCGCCCGCTGTCGACGAAGCGACGGTTGATTCAAATCCATTTGCCGAGACATGATAACCGGGACCGGCAATCACGCTGCGGAGAGCGGAAATGCTAAGGGTGTCGTCACCGGCTGAGTCGTTGATTTCTACCGAATCAAAACCACCATTGGTGGCGTAGGCGTGGACCTTTTCAAAGCCGTATGCCAACTGAAATGTCTCGTCGCTCTCTGAACTACCAAAACTTCTCAAGCTACTAAACTGGGGCCGGACCGATAGTTGGTCGTCGCCGCCGCTATCATGAAGGAATGCAACATCGTTTCCGCCATGAATTCCGTGGACAAAAATGCGATCGACTTGTTCGACTTTAAATTTGAATCCAACGCCTTCTAACGTGGCCTCGGTTGGATGCGAACGAAGCGTGTCATCGCCGGGCGAATCGAACAGCGTTGCACGATCGGCACCTCCGCCGCCAACGAAATGCACGTTTTCAAAACCACGAAATTCGATTGTCACGCTACCGCTAGTTAAGACACTCGTTCCTGTATTTCCTGCGTACGTGATTAGACGCTCGGATCCTTCACCGCCAAAGATCTGTAGATCATCATCACCACCGCTTACGTCAATGACGATCGTTGAATCCGCAGCCGCTTGGCTTAGCGAATAAGTTTGGTCACCAACCTTTAATTGCAAGCCTTCGCGCAGATCAAGTTCAATGGACTCGCTGGCGTTGGTGCCAGTGTATCCGGTTAGAACCGATGGCTGTTCACTTGCAGACGAATGGTCACCGATAGTGACGTCATCGGCTACGGCGTTCTCATCGATCAAGCCAGCCAGATCAATGGTTCGGTACGTCAATCCAGAAACTGGATCGTTGTGAAACGACGCGAGTGCGTCCATTCGCTCAAGAATCGCCTCGGGAGTGACTTCGATTCCCTCGGCGATCATGGATTGGCGAACCAGCATTGATATGCCAGCCAATTGCGGTGTAGCCATGCTGGTACCGCTAAGGCTGGCATAGTCGTCTACGTTGCCGTCCCAACCAAAGACATGATCAGGAACGCTGCCAAGAATCGCTTGGCCTGGTGCTGCCCAGATCCCTTCGTTTCGTTGTGCAAAGTCGCTTAGATTTCCAAACGAATCGACCGAGGAAACGGGAACGACCGAGGGGCTAGATGCTGGATACAGAATTTCGTCTATCTGCTGTTCAGCCGCATCAAAGAAATTACCGGCGGCGGCGAAGACCAAGATTCCGTCTTCACGAAGTAAGCCGAGTTCGTCTTCCAGCAGGTCCATTGCGAACACGCGATTGGCGTCACTGAGGGCCGCACCAATGGACAAATTGACGGTTGTGATCGGCGATTCAAAACTGTTTTGGTGTTCGTGAACCCATTGAAGAGCCGATTCTATCCATTGCAATTCACCAGCACCGGAGTCGTCAAACACTCTTAGTGCAACGATATCCGCACCGGGCACAATTCCAGCTTGTGATAGTTCAGCTTGCTGCGTTGACTCACCTGCCAACAAACTGGTGACGTGGGTGCCGTGATAGCCCGCAGGTCCATCGTCGTACGGGTCTGCGTCGTTTTCGGCAAAGTCCCAGCCACCAACGACGCGATAACCCGGCCCGAATCCTGAACCGTTTCCCGCATTGTTCCCGCTCAGGCTGACATGGTCCCACGCCACTCCGGTGTCAATCACTGCCACCGTTTGGCCCGCGCCATTAATGCCGGTTAAATCTCGAAACTGGGCAGCCTGATCCAACAAGCTGGTTGGCGTCTGCGGTTGGTTGTCGACCGAATCGGCCAGCGTGTCGGAGGCAAGCAAATCGATCAACACATCGGCAGCCAACGATGCTGACAGCGCGAGTCGTTCCTCGCAGGGCTCGATCAAGCCGGGCGATAGGTCGATGTCGCATTGGCTGGAATTGGCTGGATGTTTCATGCAGATCTCTACTTTTTGCTTTATCTTGTGCCTTTCGGGCGATTGCATCTAATTTTGAAGCTGGCGAGGTAATCGAACGACGCAAGCCATTCGGTTGGTCTTGAAAGATGTCAAAAAAAGAGCAGTTATTACAAGAATCCTAGGCCGTACATTCACGTGAAGTTTGCCTAACCTGATTCTGAACGAAAGCGGTCGAGCTAGCCCTTGTGGAAGTCCGATACAAACGGTCGAGCCGTTATAGATAGACTCGACTTCGTAACGTCCGCTCGGTGACCACCCTTCTCTGATTCAAGGTCCGCGTTCGATGGCGCTGCTGAAACTGTGGAACTCATTGCTGGGTCGCTCGGCAACCGAATCGCTACGACCGCAGCAATCGGCACAACCGGCGTTGGATAAACGTGCGGCGAAGGACGGCTCGGAGGTATCACCTAAGCTGGCAGAGAAGCCAGCTGTAAAGAAACCGGCGCAGCGGCTGAGTCTGTTCGGTAGTGCTTCGCCACACGCGGCTCTGTTGAAGCAGCTTCGTGGCGTTGATGCGGAATCTGTGTTGGAGATTTCTGTTGGTGACGGTAGCCGCGCTGTTGAAGTGCTCGCTTTGTTGAATGAAAATCGATCGAAAAATTCGGACGAAGAAATCGATCCGTCAACGATTCGCTATGCGGCGATCGACCAATTTGAAATGGGTGGGGGGGACTACACCCTCGTGCAGTTTCACCAAACCCTGCGTAGTGCCGGAATACGGCCACAGGTGTTTCCCGAGGCGATCGATCGCGGATTGACTCGAGTCGCTCATACGATCGGTTCAACCGACCTGATTGTCATTGGTGCCGATTCCAGCATCTGGGAAACCCCCACGATCAAGACTTTGCTATCGCGTGTCACACACGACCAGAGCCTGATCTTGTTTCAAAAAGACGACAGCTGGCAAAAGCTGGCATTGTCGGAATTAGGCTCAAAACCGGTATATCGCCGCGCTGCATAGGACATTTGGACCGACCGTCACCAATTCTCACTTTCGCAACGGTCACGACCCATCTATCTTGACAGATCGCTAAGGCCTGACTTGGCCTCGTTATCATCCATTTTGATCGTTGGAACTCTGTAAGATGTGCGGAATAGTTGGTTATGTGGGGTCCGATGACGCTTGTGACTTCCTAGTGGAGGGCTTGCGGCGACTTGAATATCGTGGATACGACAGTGCCGGTGTGGCGATTCAGCACCCGCACGATGAAACCGACGACGAGGGATTTTTTGTCACCCGCTCGGTGGGAAGAATCGCGTCATTGGCCAGCAAAATTGGTGATGAACCGGTTCGCGGAGCGTTGGGAATCGGACATACCCGTTGGGCGACACACGGTCCGGCAACCGAACCAAATGCCCACCCGCATTTGGGCGGTGACGGTGAAGTCGTGTTGGTTCACAACGGCGTCATCGAGAATTTTCAGGTTCTTAAAGATGGGTTGATTGCCAAAGGTTACGAATTTAAATCGGACACCGACAGCGAAGTCATCGCTCATCTAATCGCCGATGCACTCAAACAAGCACCGGAGAACGCTGAACAACCCAACCAACGCTATTTAGCAGCCGTCCAGGCATCAGTTGCGCTGCTACGCGGTACCTACGGATTAGCGATCGCGTTTCGCGACCAACCAAACCTGATCATCGCTGCGCGGTTTGGCAGCCCACTTGTCATCGGCGTTGGACGGGGCGAGTACTTCGTATCGAGTGATGCATCTCCCTTGGCTGGACGAACCGAACGAATTGTTTACCTGGCGGATCATCAGATCGCTATTTTGACACCCGAGGGCTTTTCAGTGATCCATCGCGATCAAGGAAAAGTTCGTGTCGACATTCGTCCGTTGGAAGTCGGCAGTGGCGAATCCAGCATGGATGGTTACGACCATTACATGTTGAAAGAAATTTACGAACAGCCCGAATCGATTCGCAACGCCATGCGAGGTCGGTTGGACGACCAGAACGCTACCGCCATTTTTGGTGGCTTGAATCTAACGCCGCAACAACTTCGAAGCGTTGAAAGAATCATTCTTACGGGTTGCGGCACGAGTTGGCACTCTGCGCTGGTGGGCGAGTACCTGATCGAGGAACTTGCACGGATTCCAGTGAGTGTTGAATACGCCAGCGAGCTGCGATATCGAAATCCGCCAATTGAAAATAACACACTCGTATTTGGAATCACTCAGAGCGGCGAAACCGCTGACACGTTAGCTGCACTCAACGAAACGAAACGAAAGGGACACCGCACACTTGCGGTCTGCAATGTGGTTGCCAGCTCGATCGCTCAGGCAGCCGACGGCGGTGTGTACCTTCACGCGGGGCCCGAAATTGGTGTCGCCAGTACCAAGGCTTACACATCACAGTGCTGTGTCCTGGCAATGCTGGGGCTGTACTTTGGTCGCATGCGGCACCTCAGTTTTGAAGGTGGCCAGCGATTAATTGAGGAACTACGTCGATTACCAAACGCGGTTCAGCAGGCACTGACCTGCAACGAGCAAGTCCAGGAAGTCGCGAAAAAGTACGTTGACGCATCAACCGTTCTTTACATGGGCCGGCAATACAATTTTCCAACCGCACTGGAAGGTGCATTGAAGCTGAAGGAAATCAGTTACATCCACGCGGAAGGTTACCCGGCCGCTGAAATGAAACACGGCCCCATCGCGTTGGTGGACAAAGCAACGCCTAGCGTCTTCATCGTTCCCCAAGGATCAACGTATGAAAAAGTTTTAGCCAACATGGAAGAAGTCAAAGCACGCGGTGGACCGATCATTGCCGTCGCCAGCCACGACGACGCTCACGTTGATGCAATCGCAGACGATGTAATCCGCGTCCCGCAGGTACAAGGATTTCTTCAGCCCATCGTAACCGTGGTTCCGCTGCAATTGCTGTCATACCACATCGCCCTGATGAGGGGCTGCGACGTCGACAAACCTCGTAACTTGGCGAAAAGCGTTACCGTTGAATAGTTAAGACTTGCTAAAGTTTGATTAACCAATTATCCCGTTTAGGTCGGCACTGGCCTTCAATCACACCGTTTCACCTGCTTTATTCTTCGCTTCAAGGATCTACTTCATGAATCAATCTGGACTCAGCTACAATTGTCGCAAAGCCCTCATCAACAACATTGGTGAGTCAGCAGGCACCGAGATTTCCAACCTAATCAACGAACTGGTTGCGGAAGTTGAAGAGCTTCGCCGAACCAAGGTGAACGTCACTCGCATCGTTCCGGGCGCAAACCAACCCGGCTCAGAACTGATTGACGAACCTGTTTAAAGGATCGAAGCAAACCCACGGGTCAGGCCATCCACCGAGTGCTATAGTGATTCCCCATGAGCACTCATCTTGTCACCGGCGTTGCTGGATTTATCGGATTTCATTTCGCCCGCCGCTTGCTCTCGCGGGGCGAATCGGTGGTTGGGTTTGATAACGTCAACGGCTACGGCGGCGTCCAGCTGAAACGCGATCGGCTGGCGATTCTGCACGAGTTTGACAAATTTCATTTTGTCGAAGCCGATCTTGTCGATGATAAAACAGTCGATCGTGTCTTTCACGATCACAATTTCGATCGCGTCGTTCACTTGGCGGCTCAGCCTGGTGTCCGTTACTCGTTGGAAGAACCACGAGCCTACACACGAAGTAATGTCGTTGGCTTTCTGAATGTGCTCGAAGGTTGCCGTCACGCGCAGGTTCCTCATTTAACCTACGCCAGCAGCAGCAGCGTCTACGGCGGCATGACTAAGATGCCGTCATCGACCGCAGATCGAGTTGACCATCCGCTCAGCCTGTATGCGGCAACCAAGAAGAGCAACGAATTGATGGCTCACACTTACAGCCATCTGTTTGGACTGCCCACTACCGGGCTTCGATTCTTTACCGTCTACGGTCCGTGGGGTCGGCCCGACATGGCGTTATTCTTGTTCGTCAAAGCCATTATCGAAGGCCGCCCGATTGATGTGTTCAATCAAGGGAAGATGGAACGAGATTTCACTTATGTCGACGATATCGTTGAAGGCATCGAACGTGCCAGCGAACAGATTGCTAAACCAGATCCAAATTGGAACGGCATGGATCCCAACCCGGCGACCAGCAGCGCCCCTTATCGATTGCACAACCTCGGTAATCACCAACCGATCGAATTGTTGACGTTCATCACGGCGATTGAAAAAGCCCTGGGCATGAAGGCCGTCAAGAATCTACTGCCAATGCAACCAGGCGATGTGCCAGCGACCTACGCAGACACCTCTTCCCTACAAGCCGCCATTGGCTTTAAGCCTCAAACATCGATCGATGTAGGAGTTCAAAAATTCGTTGACTGGTACCGTGATTACTATGAAATTTGATCCAGGATAGGATCTTTATCGAACTTTGAAGGAGTGGAAACTGCCCGGCGCTATGCGGGGCCCAACGCGACGTAGAAACTAAATGGAAACCGATCGATGATCTGGTCGTACGCCTTTGCGTTGTCCCGCGCCCGGATAGATGGCATCCATTGGTGATTGCGATTGCGATTGCGAAAGCGTTATTGGTAGGACAAATCCGTTTTTCCAAGCTGGTGTGTCCTCAGTAATCACCGAAGCTCTGGGCGAGCTTCGCTACGGCGACACGGTCTCCAGTTTAAAAAAGTGATTCGCCATTGTCGCTCGGCTCTCCGAACCGAAAGCGCTGTCGGCTCGGAGAGCCGAGCGACATTGTCCCGTTTAAAAAAGTGATTTGCCGTGGCGTTATTGGCTCATCCATTGACATTTTCTGCCCCAGTGTCGAAAGTTAGGGGTTCCCAACAAATTTTCTTTCCCTGTTTCGACCAGTCCCTGCGGGACCCATATGAACCCTACTGAATCGCCCCAAACGATGCTGGACAAGATCTGGCAAGAACACGTCGTCCACGCACCCGAATCTGGACCGGCGATTCTGTACGTTGACTTGCACTTGGTCCACGAAGTTACCAGCCCCCAGGCGTTTGAGGGGCTGCGCATCAACAATCGACCGATTCGACAACCTGCTCGAACGATCGCCACGCCTGACCACAACGTTCCCACCAGCGACCGTTCATTGCCGATCGCTGACGAGATCAGCCGCAAGCAGATCGAAACGCTGCGTCGAAACTGCAAGGAATTTGGCGTAACTCTTTTCGATATCAACGATGTTCGGCAAGGAATTGTTCACGTTATCGGACCAGAAAACGGTTACACCCAACCTGGCATGACGATCGTTTGCGGCGATTCGCACACCGCGACTCATGGTGCATTCGGTTCACTGGCGTTTGGGATCGGAACCAGTGAAGTCGAACACGTCCTGGCCACGCAAACGCTGTTGCAGTTCAAACCGAAAACATTCGAGCTCCGCGTCGATGGTGAACTCGGTCGCGGTGTGACTGCGAAAGATATGATCTTGTATCTAATCGGCCAAATCGGAACCGCGGGCGGAACCGGATACGTTCTTGAATACACCGGCGACTGCATTTCGTCCTTGACCATGGAAGAACGCATGACGGTTTGCAACATGTCGATCGAAGCTGGTGCTCGCGCCGGAATGATCGCACCGGACCAAACAACGTTCGATTACCTGGACGGTTTACCCGAAGCTCCCAAGGACTTCGCTGCCGCAGTCGAGCGATGGAAGAAACTGCCCAGCGATCCGGGTGCCGTTTACGACAAGTCAAACGTCTACCAAGGTTCTGATATCGAACCGCAGGTCACCTGGGGCACCAATCCCGGACAGGTACGTAGCGTCCGTGCCAGCATTCCTGATCCATCCGAATTTGAGAATGCGACCGACCAAAAGACCACCCGTGATTCGCTTGAGTACATGGGACTCAAAGCAGGCACACCGATCGAAGATGTCAAACTGGATCGGGTATTCATTGGGTCTTGCACCAACGCACGGATCGAAGACCTTCGGGCTGCTGCGGCTGTCTTGAAAGGCTATCGCGTCAACGGCGCTGTCGATGCGATGGTGGTTCCGGGCAGTGGTCGAGTAAAATTGCAGGCCGAGAAAGAAGGTCTGGATAAGATCTTTTCCGAAGCCGGTTTTGATTGGCGGGAAGCCGGATGCAGCATGTGCCTAGCCATGAATCCCGACAAGTTGACACCGGGCGAACGATGTGCAAGCACCAGCAATCGCAACTTTGAAGGTCGTCAAGGAAAGGGTGGCCGAACCCACTTGGTCAGCCCAGCGATGGCGGCAGCCGCCGCAGTCAAAGGTCACTTCGTCGACATCCGCGAATGGGACTACTTGGATTAGTTTTCACGTGTTAGGTGTCAGGTCACAGCAATGAAACCCAGACACCCGTAGATCCATCCTTTGACCTGAAACCTGTTACCTGAAACCTACTTACACATGCAAAACTTTACGATTCATACCGGCATCGTTGCGACGATGGACCGGGCTAACGTTGACACCGACCAGATCATCCCCAAGCAATTCTTGAAACGAATTGAGCGAACTGGTTTCGGCCAATTCCTGTTCTACGATTGGCGTTTTATGGATGACGGCACGACGCCTAATCCAGATTTTGAACTTAATCGAGTGAATGTCAAAGGTTCGTCAGTGCTAGTCACTCGGCAGAACTTTGGCAGCGGCAGCAGTCGCGAACACGCGGTCTGGGCGCTCGAAGACTACGGCTTCCGAAGCGTCATCGCACCCTCGTTCGCTGACATTTTTTTCAACAACTGTTTCAAGAACGGTGTGTTGCCAATCGTGTTGCCTGAGTCCGACATTGACGAGTTATTCGAGCGGGCCGAGAAGCATCAAAACTACCAGGTCACCGTTGATTTAGAGAAGCAAAAGATCACCGACGAACATGGTTTTGAACGCAGCTTCGATGTCGATGCCAGCCGACGCCACAACTTGTTGCACGGGCTAGACGACATCGCTCAAACGCTGCAACTTGAAGAAAAGATCACCGCCTACGAGACCGCACGGACTTGGTGATTGGGTGGGACCGACGAAGGTTCGGAAGCGTTCAGAGACGCTGGGAAGCCTCAGAGATGCTGGGAAGCCTCCGAGGTATTCAGCCTACAAGATGAAAAACCATGAAGCTCAAACGCGATGTTCGCTCCAAAGTTTCAGCATTTCTACTAGATGCTCGGTCGCTTCAACCATTTCGTCTAGGCATGCAAATTCGGTTACGGCGTGGATGTTGTGTTGACCACTAGAAAGATTGGGGGTGGGGAGACCTTTCTCGGTTAACTGACTGCCGTCGGTTCCGCCGCGAATGATCTCTCGCTTGCATGGGCGGCCGAGATTTGCGAACGCCTGTTCGGCTAGCGAGACGGCTTCAGGGAAATCAACTAGTCCATCTCGCATGTTGCGGTACTGTCGGCGAATTTCCACCTCGACGTGAATGCCGGGGGTTTGCTTGGCGACCTGATCGGCGACGCTGCGAATCTGGTCAGCGTAGCTTTCCAAGTCGTCAGATTCAAACGAACGTAGAATCAATTCAACGGTAGCTTCACCGACACCGCCTGTGATGGTGTGCGGGTGAATGAAGCCTTCTCGGTTGTCAGTTGTTTCGGGCGTCTGCTGATCCCGCGGCAATGCGGCAACAAAGTCGCTGGCAGCTCGAACTGCGTTGACCATTCGACCTTTACCAATCGACGGATGAATGTTGTGGCCGATAAATCGAACGGTTGCTCCATCGGCTGAAAACGTCTCGACATCAATGGTGCCACGACCGCCACCATCGATGGTGTAGGCAACCATCGAATCAAGTTCGATCAAGTCGATCTTGTCTGTTCCGTGTCCAATTTCCTCGTCACATGTGAACAACACTCGCACAGGCCCGTGTGGTAAGTGAGGGTTTTCGATCAACGTTTGGGCCAGTTCCATGATGATGGCCACACCCGCTTTATCGTCGCCACCCAACAAGGTTGTTCCGTCGGTCGTGATCAAAGTCTTGCCAACCAAATCAGCCAATGAAGGCGACGAATCCAGCGAAATCACTTCGCCGGATTGAAGCGGAATATCACCGCCTTGGTATTCATCGATCACGTTGGGTTGGACGTTATCGCCGGGCGCTTCGGGGGACGTGTCCATATGGGCAACCAAAGCCACCACGGGAGAATTACCTTCGACACTTGCGGGCACGGTTCCCCAAACCAATGCATTTTCGTCTTGGACAGCGTCGACGATCGACATCGCCGCTAGTTCTTGCTGCAGCAACTGTCCCAACCCACGCTGGGAAGCAGTGCTGGGATAGGAATCGCTGTGTGGATCGGCGGATGTGCCGATTTGAACGTAGCGCAAGAATCGCTGCAGCAATCGATCGCGGTTGATGGTGATCTTGGTGTCCGTAAACTGATTGTCAGGCGACATAGGTTTGATTCTTGTTGAAAGTGGGAACAATCGGGGCAGGCAAAACCCGTTACACTAACCGGAGAAAATTCATCAAATCCGGAAGCGAGCGTGGGTCGATGGCAGAACAAATTTCGCATCTCATCTTTGACGTTGAAAGTGTCGCTGATGGGGAACTTGTTTCCAAGGTCCGTTACCCCGGCATGGGTAAGTCACCGGACGAAGCGATTGCGACCTATCAAGACGAGTTGATGGAAACTCGTGGAACGACGTTTATTCCCTACACATTTCAAGTACCCGTAGCGGTTGTTGTCGCCAAGGTCGCCGTCAATTTCAGCCTGGTGGATATCGTTTCGCTGGATGAACCGGAATTCCGGCCTCACGTTATCACCAAACATTTTTGGCAAGGTTGGGAAGCTTATAAGTTCCCGACATGGGTGACGTTCAACGGCCGATCATTTGACCTACCCATCATGGAATTGGCAGCGTTTCGTTATGGAATCTCGATCCCCAAATGGTTCCAGGGCGGCGGCTATCAAGCACCCCGAAATCGGTTCAATGCAGAAGCCCATACAGATCTTCAAGACGTCATCACCAATTTTGGTGCAGCCCGATGCAACGGAGGTCTTAATCTGATTGCAACGCTGCTAAATAAACCCGGCAAGATGGACATCACCGGCGATCAAGTTCAAAAGCAGTTTGATGAAGGCAAGAAAAAGGAAATCAGCGATTACTGTCGGTGCGACGTTCTGGATACGTACTTCGCATTTCTAAGAGTGCAGACACTGAAAGGAAAAATCGTCCTGGATCAAGAATTAGAATTGGTTGCGGCTGCTAAACAATGGATTGAAGATCGAGCCGGGGATTGTGCGGCTTATCAGGACTACCTTTCACAATACGGCGATTGGGAAAACCCCTGGGTCGATACGCTTGCCGCTGACACAGAAGTTGAGAAGGCAGCCGGACAAAGAAGCGCCGAAGAAGCCGAATTCAACGAAACAGAGACGAACTGAACTGTCGCAACGAGGTAGATGAAAGAGTTCCTGATTCAGAACTCGGCGTCGATTACTTCTCTGCTGGCGCGAGTGCCGAGCGCCCCCCATAAACCGTAGGGGCTTTGGGAACCGGCTACCAAAGCACTATCAGTTTGTGCACTTAGCGCTTTGCAGTACACGCAAGGCGAGTTCGAGTTACCGGCATCGATCGAATCAGTCATAAACTTGACCGCTCCGTCAGCGAACAATAAGTGACTGCCACCCTGGTGCCGACTGCTGGTGCCGGCGGTGCCGTAGGTGTCAGAACCTCCGACCAAACAGATCTCTGAATTTGGCGGCAGGATTGTGTTAAATTGAGTTTGCAGCGTGTGGAAATCGGCCCACCTAAAGCCACGGCGCGACGCGGCACCGTAAGTACTTGTCACGACGGTCATGTCCCAGAAAACCGGACGGATAGGATCGACAAAACCGAGCACCTTGCAACGGTTTGGATTGTTGAGCACCTGCAGTGCGCCGCCCTTTGACGGGCCGTTGGTCCCAACAGTTCTTTTGTCATTATCATTCAGTCCAGTCATTATTTCGCCAACAGCGATGGTGTTTGACAAGCCATCGGTGAAATCACGAAACTGAGTTGGTAATCGCGTCACGAATGCACCGCGTAGCCCGCAACGTGTTCGTTCCATCGCTAAACGATTCGTTTGATATTCCCAGCGGCCACTCGCCGATGATCCGGTCCAAACCGTGGCACCATCTTCAGCATTGTAGAAACCGTCTCCGGTGCAAGCCGCGTAGTTGGTTCGCCCATGTGAAGGTAATCCCACCCCCGGATCGCTAGGACATCGGTAGGTGGCGATCTCCGTTAGCCACGGTGGATAGCCGTCGGAATTAAAACTGGGCCTTGGTCCAAACGCGGGCCAACGATCACCGTCATCCTCAACCATTGGATTGCTAATTTGATCCCACAAAGATTGTTGTTCGACAAAAGGTAGCAAACCGACCAAGTAAGAAAGTTCAAGCCGAGTGAAACCAGTTCCATCGTTGGCTTCTGCGGCCCCAGTGGTCCGAACCGTTTCGTTGGTCGGTCCCGTGCCTTGCATTGGTAGCTGCCCGAAGGCGGCGTGGTAGTTGTGCAAGCCCAAGCCGATTTGCTTCATGTTGTTACTGCAACTCATCCGCCTGGCTGCTTCGCGAGCAGCCTGAACCGCAGGCAAAAGAAGCCCAATAAGCACACCGATGATGGCGATGACGACTAACAATTCCACAAGAGTGAAAGCTCGGCGACGCAAGCGATGTATCGAGTGGAGAGTGGCAAGCCGAGTCGCGGCGAAGTGATGGATCACAGCCGTAGCACCTTATTTTGGAACGAACGGAAGCACTGCGTTATTGTTGCGAAGCTATCGGTGCTCGCAACAACTTTCTAGCGTTGGTGACCAAATTCATCAAAAATTGATGATTGCAATGGTCATTCCGTTCGCCATTACTCACAGCGTGAATTAAGTCTACCGTTGCTTGATCCAAAAGGATCCTAACCAGACAAACGCGACGCAAAGTGCCAAGTTGATCGCGACACACAAACCGAACTTGATTCGGTAACTTATTTTACGAGTCTTGTGATGAAGACATTTGCCAGCAACCCATCCGCCTGGCCAACCCCCAGCGAGTGACCAGATCAACAACGTTCGTTCAGCGATTCGGGGTTCGTGGTCTCGGGCTCGGCGTTTATCGATTCGATACAGAATCGCGGTAACGATACTTGCGACAACGGTGATTAGACCAAGAGTGACTATGATGCTGGCGAGATCCATTTTTACTTTGAATTGACTTTAATGCCGACAGCGAAAAACCAAACGTCCAACAACATTCCAAGACTGCAAGATACCCATTCGGTCGATGCCTACTATGACACGCTCGGTATATGGCTTGATTTAGAGGCGGAAGCCGAGCGAGAGCGACTCGCCCAACGGCGTCTCATTCGTAATCAAATTGATGTCGAACGAACGGGAGAAACCCTTGTTGCGATGTCATTGGCAGATCATCAAACCGGGCTCGCGGGGCGGCTGCTATTGGATTTTGTTAAATCTGGTCGCGAATCGGCATCGAATCACTCATCCCAAAATCATGCCGCAGACGCAATCTCGCTGCCCATGAATCGATTGAAAGTGGGTTCTCCGGTGGTGATTTCAGATCACAACCAACCGTCCGACAAAGGGGTCGCGGGTGTGGTCAGCCGCCGCAAACCTCACTCGATCCAAGTCGCGACCGACCAGTGGCCCGATGGTCAACTCTTTCGAATCGACATGTCGCCAGACGAAACCACTCGACGACGACAAATCGCAGCCATGGCATGGATGCGAACCGCAACCGGTCGAACCAAGGCGCTACGCGATGTCTTAATGGGAACTCGACCGCTGCGTTTTGGGGAAATCGAACCAATCGAGTTCTTTACGCATCTGAATCCGCCACAACAAGACGCTGTCCGATTTGCTTTGTCAGCGAAAGACGTCGCGATCATCCACGGACCACCGGGCACTGGAAAAACAACGACGCTGGCCGAGTTGATTTACCAAGCGGTCCAGCGGGGCGAATCAGTGCTCGCCTGCGCCGCAAGCAACACTGCGGTGGATAACTTGTTGGAACGTTTGGTCAGGATGATGCCCGATGTTTTGCGAGTTGGTCACCCAGCCCGCGTTTTTGAATCGCTGCGAGGTCATACGCTGGATGAACTAGTAGATGCGGATCCATCGACCGAAGTGGTTCGCGAGATGCGCCGCGATGTGCAACACCTAATGCGGGAAGCTTCGCGGGATTTTCGTGGCAGAGATGGCCACAAACGACGAAAGCAAATCTTGTCCGAAGCCGGGCAATTGCGAAATCAAATTCGCGGTTTTGAGAGATCCATTATTCGAGCGGTTTTGGATCGAGCCAACGTTGTCTGCACAACGACCACGATCGACGATGACTTGTTAGGCGATCGTCACTTTGACACGGTTGTCATTGACGAAGCCTGCCAGGGAACCCTGCCGAGCATTTGGCAAGCGGTTCGTCGCGGTGACCGTTTGATTTTGGCGGGCGATCATCAACAGCTACCACCAACTGTGCTGAGTAATGAAGCTGCGGCGGCTGGTCTGAAAGAATCATTGATGCAGCGAATCGCCGAACGGGATGGGCAAGAAGTGCTGCGACGTTTGAAGGTTCAATATCGCATGAATCAATCGATCATGAGATTTTCGTCGGACCACTTTTACGATGGCGATCTTGTTGCCGATGCTTCGGTGCAGTCACATCGCCTATGTGAGCTACCGGGCGTTGAAGAAAACCAGTTTACGACTGATTGCTTGATGTTCGTCGACACAGCAGGTGCGGAATACGACGAACAATTGGAACCCGACGGCAGCAGTAAGCTGAATCCCAAAGAAGCCAATCTTGTGATTCAGTTTGTTCGTGAATTGATAGATTCAGGGGTTGAGCCTGATCAAATCGCGATCATCGCGCCCTACGCGGCACAAGTTCGGTTGCTAAGAAATCGATTGGACGTCCCTGGGATCGAAGTTGATACCGTCGACGGATTCCAAGGACGTGAAAAAGAGGCCGTGATCATCACAATGGTCCGCAGCAACGAGATCGGCGAGATCGGATTTTTGGCAGACGAGCGTCGAACCAATGTCGCGCTGACGCGCGCGAAGCGGAAACTGGTAGTGATCGGTGACAGTGCGACCCTTGGACGACATCCCTTCTATGCCAAACTGATGGACTTTTTTGAATCGGAATCGGCTTATCGCAGTGTGTGGGAATTCGATTCTTAAAGAGCGCCGATGCATTCGATTGCTACTTTCTAGGTATTTCACCGAATGCCTCGCATCTGGCACGGCGAAAACATTGACCCTATCATGGGGGTGATCTGAACGTTTGAGCACACTAAGCGGAGTTTTATTTCTGCGATGCTCAATCACGTTCAACACTCATCACCTACTCTCAATCGAAGCGGCGGTAAATTCTATGTCAATGAACATGATGGATATCTTGAAGGGACAACTTGGTGGCATGGTTGCCGGTCAACTGGGGAAAGCTGTTGGACTGGATTCCAAGCAAGCGGAATCCGGCATCGGAGCCCTGTTGCCAGTTATCTTGGGCGGCCTGATGAAACAGTCTTCAACGCCAGAAGGTGCGAATAAGCTAGACGAAACCCTTAGCGGTGATGATTTTGATGGTGGGATGTTCGACAACCTATCGGACATATTTTCCGGCGGCGGTGACACCTCATCAATGTCCAACATGGGTGGCGGTTTGGTCAAGATGATCTTTGGTGACAAGGTCGGTGCAATCGCTGACATCATCGGACGCGTCACCGGAATGAAGTCGAGTTCAACGACTTCCCTGTTAGCGCTGCTTGCACCTTTAGTAATGAGTTTCCTTGGAAAACAGAAGCGTTCGCTAGGCCTCGATGGCGGTGGCATGGCAAATCTGCTGATGAGCCAAAAAGACGAAGTCGCCAAAGAGATGCCAGAAGGCATCGCTGGTGCGCTTGGTCTTACGGACCTCGGTTTTCAAGACACACCTGCTGGAGCTCCCGCCCAAACACCATCGGCACAACCTCAAACCTCCGGCGGCGGCGGTTTGGGCAAGCTTTTGATTCCTTTGGTAATTCTGGGTGCGCTCGGGTTCTTTGGTTGGAAGATGCTCGGTAACAAATTGCCCGAAACAAACCTTCCCGATGTGAATGTTCCCGACGTCGATCTTGGTTCCGCTTCGGAAGCGCTCGGCATGTCCGCCGACGACGTCACTGGAAATCTACAAGAAGTCTTCGGCGGCTACCAAGAAACACTTTCGGGAATCACCGATGTTGATTCCGCCAAGGCAGCCGTACCTGAGATGGAAAAACTGAATGAGCAACTCAGTGGCGTCAGTGGATTGATGGACAAACTACCCGCTGGCATCAAAGAAACCGTCACCGGTCAAATTGGCTCAATGATCGAACCGGTCCAAGCGATGTTGGATAAGGTCTTGGCAATTCCCGGCGTTGGGCCAATTTTGCAACCGTACGTGGACAGCATGCTTGATAAAGTCAACTTATTAAATTAAATGCGTAGGCTCCAATGAAAAAGAACATCAACTTACGTGTCATTCTTTCGGTAATGTTTGTTTGCATTGCCAATGTTGGCTTGGCCGACCAGGTTCAATGGGAACCGCTATGGGAAGGCACACCGCCTGGCGTATCGGTGGATTCGCCAAAGGAAGGCGACTTGCCTGAGTTCCTTTGGACTCAGGTGCAAGTTGATGTTTCTAGCCCAGTTCCAAACGCCGCCGTGGTCATTCTTCCCGGCGGTGCGTACGGATACTTAGCGCTCGGTCACGAAGGCCATCAAATTGCCGCTTGGTTTGAATCAATTGGCGTCAGCAGCCTGATTTGCAAATATCGCCATCGTGGCAAGGGCAATCAAACGAAAGGTTATGGGCATCCATATCCGATGATCGATGCTCAGCGAGCGATCCAAACGGTGCGAGCGAACGCGGAAAAATGGAACGTCGATCCAAATCGAATTGGCGTGATCGGATTTTCTGCTGGCGGTCACTTAGCGTCAACGATTTCCACCAAATTCTTGGATGCCGACTTAGACTCGAACGATCCCGTAAAACGCGTGTCGTCACGACCGGATTTCAGTGTCTTGTGCTATCCGGTCATTGGACTTGGCAAGCCTTACACACATCGTGGCAGCCAAAAAAACTTACTGGGCAACGACGCACCAAGCGAACTAGTAGCTTTGCTTTCCAACGAAGATCAGGTCAGCAAAAAAACGCCACCAACGTTCTTGTTTCACACAGCCGTGGACACGCTGGTACCTGTGCAAAACAGCATCGAGTATTTTTTGGCGTGCAAAAAGCACGGAGTTGACGCAGAATTGCACATCTTTCCCAAGGGTCGCCATGGTGTGGGACTGGCGGCAAGCGTCCAAGGGGCACAACAATGGCCTGCACTCTGTGAACAGTGGCTTAGGACGATCGATATTTTGATCGACTAACCATAGCCTACAGTTACCAAAGATCAGTTCGGCGATGCGTTGATCATTCGTAGCGTTGGCGAGCGAACCTAAGGGATTCCTCGCTTATGCATCGGATCATCTTTTATCGGTTCCATCTTGTCGTGACGGACCGGCTACCCGTAGATAATCATTATGGGATCGGCTCATTATCTAACTTGTCTTTGGCCGGGTTTGCCGGAACTTTGGTGGCGCGGGCGTTTGTCCGCACTCCCGATGGCGATCGCGTTCGCACTTGCGCTGAACTTTGTGCTGGTGACCTGCTTTATCTTCCCGGGTTGGTTGCCCAGCGGATTGGTCAAGATGGCATTTTGGGTCGGTTTGGCTGTCTGGGCTTTTTTGATTGTTCGCAGCTGTCGTGAATTGCCCGAATTGGTCACTCCACGAGTCGTCAGTGAAGTACCTGACGAATTTCCAGCCGCTCATGCAGCTTATTTGCGAGGCCACTGGGAACGTGCCGAGCGTTTGCTCGGTGATGTATTGGCGATTGAACATCGCGATCCGCCAGCATTGCTTTTGCTAGCGGGCGTTTATCGACAAACCGATCGGCTGGAATCGGCTCAGATGTTGATCAAGGAAATTGGCCGCCTGGAAGTCTCTGACCGTTGGTTTTTAGAGATTGCCGCCGAGCAACAGCGACTTGACCGGGCAGCCGAGCGGCTTAGTCAGGCGGCGACTTCCGAAGAAGAACTTCACCCAGATCCACAAGATAAGACATCCCACGATTCAGATGCTGCCGATATGACAGACTCGTCTTCCATGGCGGCGTAGACTTTTATTCGAATGGGATCCTCACTGAAAACTTTCTAATTTATTCATTTCCTGCCCTACTTCCCTAAAAGCTCCTATCCCCGAATTTTGACTTCATCGGTAGAATTGAGGGACTTCAACGATCACCCGCATGTTCTGCGTTTCCTGGCTTAGCGTTTGCATTGGTGGGGACAGCTTCGGCAAATTCGCCAGACTGACAGAGAGAAAAACATATGTACGAACGATTTACAGACCGCGCCCGCAAGGTCATGCAATTGGCCAACCAAGAGGCACAGCGGTTCAACCACGAATACATTGGCACCGAGCACATTCTGCTTGGGCTAGTCAAAGAGGGCTCTGGCGTCGCGGCCAACGTCCTAAAGAACCTCGAAGTCGATTTGCGGAAAATTCGCCTTGAGGTCGAAAAGCTGGTTCAAAGCGGGCCTGAGATGGTCACCGTGGGCAAACTTCCACAGACTCCACGAGCTAAAAAAGTCATCGAGTATTCGATGGAAGAAGCTCGGAACTTGAACCACAGCTATGTCGGCACCGAACATATCCTGTTGGGTTTGCTTCGTGAACAAGAAGGCGTCGCGGCGCAAGTGCTGATGAATCTAGGTCTGAAACTAGAAGACGTTCGCGAAGAAGTCTTGAACTTGCTTGGACACGGTTTGGAAGGCGCTGAAGTTGGCGAACGCGGCGGACGCACCGGCGAGGGCGGAGACGGCGGCTCGTCATCGTCTGGAAAAAGCGGTAAGAGCAAAACGCCCGCACTGGATTCGTTTGGTCGCGATTTGACCGAATTGGCCAAGAAGGGCGAACTGGATCCCGTCATCGGTCGTGCTCGAGAGATCGAGCGGGCGATTCAGATCCTATGTCGTCGTACCAAAAATAACCCGGTTCTACTCGGGGAAGCCGGTGTCGGGAAAACCGCCATCGTCGAAGGCTTTGCACAGAAAGTAATCGAAGGCGAAGTGCCGGAAATTCTTGCCGAAAAACGAATCGTCGTGCTTGACCTGGCAATGATGGTCGCTGGTACGAAATACCGAGGCCAGTTTGAAGAACGAATTAAAGCGGTCATGACCGAAGTTCGCCGCGTCAAGAATACAATCTTGTTCATTGACGAACTCCACACGCTTGTCGGTGCCGGCGGTGCGGAAGGTGCGATTGATGCTGCAAATGTTTTGAAACCAGCTCTGGCTCGAGGCGAAATTCAGTGCATCGGTGCGACAACCTTGGATGAGTACCGAAAGTACATTGAAAAAGACAATGCACTTGCCAGACGGTTCCAAGAGATCATCGTCGAGGCGACCGGCAAAGAGGAAACGATCGAAATCCTGAAGGGACTTCGCGGTCGTTACGAAGAACACCACCGGGTTCAGTTCACCGACGATGCAGTCGTTGCCGCAGTCGAAATGAGCGAACGATACATCACCGCACGTTGCTTGCCCGACAAGGCGATTGACGTAATCGACGAAGCCGGTGCACGAGTGCGATTGCGCACCATGACTCGTCCACCAGATTTGAAAGAAATCGACGAAGAAGTCGAAAAGTTGAACAAAGAAAAAGAAGACGCGGTTGCCAATCAGGACTTCGAAAAGGCAGCTAATCTGCGTGATCAAGCTGAGAAGCTTCGCAAAAAGAAGGATCAGATCACGGCGGAATGGCGCGAGAAGTCTCAACAAACCGATGGCGTCGTCGACGAAGAAATTATCGCTGAAGTCGTCAGCAAGATGACGGGCATTCCGTTGACGCGTTTGTCCACCGAAGATTCACTTCGTTTGATGCAAATGGAAGACGAACTGCACAAACGCGTCGTCAGCCAGGAAGCCGCTGTTTCAGCAGTGTCCAAGGCCGTGCGTCGTAGCCGCAGCGGATTGAAAGATCCCAAGCGTCCGACCGGTTCGTTCATCTTCGCTGGGCCAACCGGTGTCGGTAAAACACTGCTGGCGAAAGCTTTGGCCGAATACATGTTTGGCGATTCAGACGCACTCGTTCAAATCGATATGTCCGAGTACATGGAAAAGCATAACGTCAGCCGTTTGGTGGGTGCCCCTCCCGGATTCGTCGGTTACGAAGAAGGCGGTCAATTGACCGAGAAGATTCGTCGTCGCCCTTACGCGGTTGTCTTGTTTGACGAAATCGAAAAAGCTCACCCCGACGTCTTCAACATGATGCTGCAAGTCATGGAAGAAGGTCGTTTGACGGATTCATTCGGTCGCAACATTGACTTCCGAAACACGATTTTGATCATGACCACCAACGCCGGTGCCGAAGCGATCAAGAACGAATCATCGTTTGGTTTCCAAAAACCCGACGGCGACGCCAGCTACGATTCGATGAAGGCTCGCGTGATGGATCAAATCGAACGGGTCTTCCGACCAGAATTCCTGAATCGTCTCGATGACACGATCATCTTCCGCCACTTGAACAAGGAAGACTTAAAAACCGTTATCGACTTCGAACTTTCCAAGGTTCGCGAACGTTTGACCGATCGTGGATTGCAGTTGGAATTGACCGACGGTGCCAAAGAGTTCTTGATCAAAGAAGGCAGCAACCTGGACTATGGTGCTCGTCCACTTCGTCGTGCGATCGAGCAGCGAATCGAAGATCCGCTCAGCGAAGAATTGCTGCAAGGCACTTTCGAGGGCAAGGATACGATCATCGTTACTGGAATTATGCATAACAAGGATGGTGACGTGATTGAGCCATCCAAGGTCAGTACGGATGAGAAAACAGGTCGCCTGATCGACGAGAATGGCGACAAGGTCAAGGTGGTTCGTCTGGATTTCAAAGGCGAAACACGAGGCGTCGCCGAACCAGAGCCTGTAGCCGCTGGCTCTAGCGACGACGAATAACACCACCTTGGTTTCGATTTTGACTCGGAAACCATCGTTAAGCGAAGCTAATAAGCGCCAAGTCTGTTCATTCAGGCTTGGCGTTTTTTCGTCAAGCTAAGCATCATTGGTTAGAAATCTCCGCGCTTTATTTCGCTAACCCCCCCCTCTTTTTGTGGACTCTTGTTCACCAAAACCTACAGCAAGAAGGCTTACTCCGTTGTGAATTGGGGATTAAGTACACCGAATCCCGCCACAAAGCACGACTCAGTTTGCACGCTTGACGCGATCCCTTTGATCCTTACACTCTGCGCACCTTGCCCATTTCACGGGCGTGTCACTTCACTATTCAAGAAATGAGTGTAACCGATGGTACGAATGATTTTGGCTTTGACATTGATTGCGACAGCTAGCTTCGCAACCGCTCCTTCGGCAGATGCCGGATTGTTCGGTTGTTTCAAAAAGAAGGCTGCTTGCTGCCCAGCTCCCGAGCCATGCTGCCCAGCACCACAACCTGCGTGCTGCCCTGCACCAGAGCCTGTCTGCTGCCCTGCACCAGAACCAGTTTGCTGCCCAGCACCAGAACCAGTCTGCTGCCCTGCACCAGAACCGGTCTGCTGCCCAGAGCCCACCTGCTGCGCACCAAAGAAGCGTTGCGGACTGTTTGCAAAGCTAAAGGCACGTTGTGCTGCACGCCGTGCTTGCTGCCCAGACCCATGCTGCAACTGAATGATTGAATCTCGCGGCCAGTAATTGGCTGCGAAGTTTGAAAGAGTCATTAGACGAATCCCAACTTCTTTGGGGTTCGTTTTTTTTTACCTTTCCCCAATAAATTTGACTCGGTGTCGATACCTAGAAACCCCGCCACGAATAGCCCTCAAAATCGTTTTAAATGCACCTTCATCACACTTCGAAACGGATGATGGCTCCGCGTTGGCATTTGTCGCATACGTTTGCTTGGATCGATGAATAGAATGCAGAAAAATCTCCTACTGAAAAACCCGAACCTGCAACTATGTCCGAGCGATCTGATCGACAAACCTCGCTTGAAAAACGGGGTCATGCTGATCTCTTTCTCCATGCAGTGACCATTTGCCTTGGCCTAGCCGGATTCATTGTGTTGGGAACCTTTGCCGTCGAAGGTCGAACCTACGCAACACGGGCAGCAACAGCTTTGTGCATGCCAATGGGTTTGCTATGGATGCTATTGTTGGGAAGCGTGATCGCGTTCAGCCGTCGAAAACGAAAGTCAGTTTTCGTCGCATTTACGATTGCGTTCGCTTTACTGACGGTGGGTGCGAACTCCATTGCCTCACAGATCTTTCTGCGTCAGATCGAATGGCCTGAAGCAGAGCCCACAGCGACGACCACTACAC
>CAYVAN010000009.1:37252-39800 GCA_964449225.1 uncultured Rhodopirellula sp. | reverse complement strand
TCGCCGAAGCTCTGCGCGAGCTTCGCTACGGCGACACGGTTTCCAGTTTGAAAAAGTGATTTGCCCTGAACGAGACCCCGCCTCTGTTGACCAAAACCCCTCGCAAAGTACGGTCGCTTACTGAAAAAGTGCCTTCGCGAAAGGTTCTGGATCGAACTTTGCCAGATCCTCGATGCCTTCACCCAAACCGACAAACTTGACCGGCAGCCCAAACTGTTTTTGAATCGGCAGGATCACTCCCCCCTTGGCTGAACCATCTAGCTTTGCCAAGACAATCCCGCTGCACTGAGCCACATCGCTAAAACCACTGGCCTGACTGATTGCATTTTGCCCGGCAGTCGCATCAAGCACCAACAGCACTTCGTGCGGAGCTTGTTCAATTTTCTTTCCGATCACACGGCGGATCTTGTCGAGTTGCTGCATCAGGTTGGATTGCGTTTGCAATCGCCCGGCGGTGTCGATGATCGCGATGTCTGCGCCAATTTCGATTGCCTTTTCGACTGTTTGAAAAGCGACGCTAGCGGGATCGGCTTCGTGGTGACCGGTAACGATGTCGCATCCAATTCGTCCGGCCCAAACCGTTAGCTGTTCAACGGCCGCGGCACGAAAAGTATCGCCAGCACCCAAGACAACTTTATTGCCGCTGCGATGCAGATAGCTGGCCAGCTTACCGATCGAGGTCGTTTTCCCGCTGCCGTTGACGCCAACAACCAAAATGACCGTCGGCCCCTCGGTGGCGCTCGCTAGATCGGTGGAATCCTGAGCAAGCATTTCCGTGATCTGCTCAGTAATCGAATCGAGAACTTCTTCAAGTTGGACGACGCGGGCGCGATGCTTCTTGGCAATCTCATCACGAATTTGTTCCGCAGATTCGACGCCCATGTCGGTTTTAATCAGTCGCTCGAATAGATCTTTTAGAAAGTCATCGTCGACGAGTCGGCCATCGGCTTTGAAAAGGTCGCGAATATCGGTGCCCAGAGCTTGGCGAGTTTTGGTCAACGCGCCACGCATCTTTGAGAAGACGCCGGATGATTCAGATTGTTCGGTCTTAGAACGCCAGAACGCCATCGTCTTACTTTTCATCTTTTGAGGGGAAACGGAAATGCCATACCTGGCCGATCGATAGCCCCAGTTTGACTCATGGCATGGCTTTCGGGTAGGTCGGCCAGGTAAGTGCGACCGTATTGGCAACCCAACCGTCAAACCTTGCCAGATCGTAGAAAATTCGTTGATTGGAACGACAAGGACAGCATGAACGACCAAACAACGTGGCACCGTTTACCCGATACGAACTTGCGGAGCAGTGTTGGATGGATCTGGGATAACTTTTCATCAAATTGGCGGCAACATCGTAAGTAGGCTCCGATGAATACCCATGAAGACAGATCGCGGTCCTCCAGAACAACGTGATACTTTGGCGGATCATGTTTGTTTTTTAGGGCATGAAACCTAGGAGCGTTCCTGGGTATCCGGTTAAATCAGCCTCAATCCGATGCTGGTTCGCTTGGAAAACGCGATCGAAAACTATGTGCACTTTGCACGACCACCCAAAACGGATAACTGGGGAGTTAATAAAAGCATATGAAGCTTACAAAATTGGCATTGGTCGCCGCCCTTGCTTGCGGAACATTCGCTGGCAACGCTTTCGCTGACCAAGCAAACGACATTGAATTGGTTTCCTGCTGCGAAGAAGCATCCTGCGATTGTGGCGAACCCGCCTGCGGTTGCGAAATGCCTTCTTGCGGTTGTGACATGGGCTGCGACGGCGGCTGCGATTCCTGCGGCTGCGACGCTGGCTGCGGACTTGGCCTTCTTGACTGCGTGACGGGCGACTGCTGCCTGGGCGATCCCTACACCCTGTTCGGTGACTTGGGTAACGGTTGGTCGATCGGCGGCTGGGCATCGCTTGGTTACCACAGCAAAGCGATTCCAATCTTCAACGATCGCCCAGACGAGCTGAACCTGCACCAAGCATGGTTGTACGCTGAAAAAGCGATCGACACGAGCTGCGGTTTCGACATCGGTGGACGTATCGATTATCTTTACGGTATCGATGCCCAAAACACCCAAGCATTCGGGATCGACAACGATCACTGGGATAACGATTGGGACAACGGCGAGTACGGTCACGCACTGCCACAAGCCTACGTCGAAGCTGGTTATGGCGATCTGTCGGTCAAAGTGGGTCACTTCTACACCATCATTGGTTGGGAAGTTGTTCCAGCGACCGGTAACTTCTTCTACAGCCACGCTTACACGTTTAACAACAGCGAGCCTTTCACCCACACCGGTGCATTGGCGACCTACAACGCAAGCGATGACCTGACTGTCTGGGGTGGATACACCATGGGTTGGGACAGCGGCTTTGAAGACAACGGAGATAACTTCCTCGGTGGTATCTCGATGGGATTGACCGATGACTTGACGTTGACTTACGCCACGTCGATCGGTGTCTTCAATGAAACTAGTGGCATCAACGAGCAGGGCTACATGCACTCAATCGTTGCTGATTACGCTCTGACCGACAGTCTTCAGTACATTATCCAAA
>CAYVAN010000009.1:5089-37197 GCA_964449225.1 uncultured Rhodopirellula sp. | reverse complement strand
GCAATGCAGGCCAGTTTACCGGCCTCGACTTCCGTCAGACCTTCGGTATCAACCAGTACTTGATCAAAACCCTGAGCGATTGCTGGGCAGTCGGCGCACGGTTTGAGTGGTACAACGTTGACAACTTGGATGGTGAAGCTACGGTAGATCCTAGTGCACCAGTATTCAGCGAAGGCGATGTCTACGCTTTGACTTTAGGTGTCAATCACAAGCCTCACGCCAACGTGACCATTCGCCCCGAAATTCGATTCGATTGGGACGACGATGGTGTTGTCGGACTTGAAGACGGCGACGACCAAACGACCTTTGGTATCGACACTGTCTTCACTTTCTAGTCAGCTAACCCGCCAACAACGGCTGATTGAATCCGTACGGGAGTAGCGAAAAGCGATTCTCCCCAACGTTTCCAGCCACCCGAGGCTAGCCAGCCTAAAGTACGGGTTCAAAAATTAAACGCCAGCCAGCCGCACGCAGAGCAATCTGCGAGCGGCTGGCTTTTTTCGTTGATAGACAATGCTAGCACCGTTAGCGACCAACATCGCGTTTGACCTGACCGACTCAACCGTCACAAGTTCACAACGACTGTTAATCCGGGTGCTTCGGGAAGCATGGGTCTTCACGGTCTGGTCAAGTTTACCGGTAAAAAGAACCGATAGGGTTTCTAGCGAGATGGAAATCCACAGCCGAAATACCCACGAAGCCGATTTGCTGGCTTAGTAATTGGACGGAGCTTACGAGCAATGAGACTGAGAAAAATGGCCCTGATGGCCGCAATTTGTTGTTCGTCAGCTGGCGGAACGCTGGACGCCCAAGAATTTAGCTTTCGCTATAGCAATGTCTCGCAAGTCAGCTACTGCGATTGTGGAATGGACGATTGTGGCTGCGACACGGACGCGATGTCCGATAGTTGTGGTTGCGGTGAATCCAGTTGCGGCGGTGCATGCGACTTTGGTTGTGACGATGATTCGTGTGGCGATTCGTGCAGCGATGGCGGCGGGATCTTTACCGACGGCTTCGGTTGCAACTTGGGTGAGCCCATTTCCTTGCTTGGCGACTGCTGCGGATATTCAGCCGGCGGTTGGATCCAGCTGGGCTATCACAATAGAAATTTACAGCTATTCAACAGTCGCAGGGATGATCTTCAACTGCAACAGGCGTGGGTTTACGCCGAAAAAGCAATCGACACTTCCAACGGCTTTGATCTCGGTGGCCGCATCGACTATCTGTACGGGACCGATGGCCCTGATACGCAATCGTTTGGGATTGCCAATGGTCACTGGGACAACCAATGGGACAACGGGCCAGACTATGGTCACGCTCTTCCCCAGGTTTACGGCGAAGCCGGCTACGGGGATTTTTCAATCAAGTTCGGTCACTTTTTCACGTTGATCGGATACGAGGTTGTTGCCGCACCGGACAACTTCTTTTACAGCCATGCCTACACCATGTTCAACAGCGAACCCTTCACCCACACCGGAGCGGTGGCCACTTATAACATGACCGAAGACATCGATATCTTCGGTGGTTATGTGATGGGCTGGGATAGTGGATTCGAGGATAACGGCGATGCAATTCTTGCTGGCGGTAGCGTTCAGTTAACCGATGATATCAACGTTACCTCGACCCTTGTGACCGGTCGTTTTAATGACGCTAACGCAAACCGAGTCTTCGCCAACGGTTCGATCGGCGGCACCGAGAGTGGCTTCATGCAGTCCAACGTCGCTAGCGTCCAGCTAACCAAGAAGACACGATACATTTTCCAAACTGATATTTTGGATACCGAGGACGCCAGCGATGCAGCCGTTCGCAAGACCTTCGGCATCAATCAATACTTGATCAAAGAAGTCAGCGATTGTTTGGGCTTAGGTGCCCGCTTTGAATGGTGGAACGTTGATTCGGCTAGCCAAGGCTTCTACGGCAACAATGTTCCAGCCATGCAGGGTGACTTTGACGTCTTTGCGTTGACGCTGGGAACGAACATTCGTCCCCACGCCAATGTGGTCTTTCGTCCAGAGATTCGCTGGGACTGGGTCGATGGAAATCGAAACGATCTGGCCGTCGCCGGAATCGAGCTTCTTGAAGACAATGCAAAGCGTCAAACCACGTTTGGAATCGACACGATCATCACCTTCTAAAGCCAATCAGCTTGAAGCACCTCAAAGGGCGAGCCGCGAAAACGGCTCGCCCTTTTTTTAGATGTCTGATTTCCTTGCACAAGTGCTAGCATTTCAATCAGCACCTGTGGCGACCTGCCCATAGAGTAGGCAGTAGCGTGCATCACATTCGGTAAATTCAGCATGACCTGAATTTTTACTATTGTTCTAAAGTCATCCAAGCAAAAGTCTTATGGCTTAAAGCACTAGCCACTACTCATCTTTGGCGCGCTTCGTGCTACACCAGACGCGCAAGCGGACAAATAGATCCCATTTTTGGCTCTTTCCAACTCTCGAGCGATGATTCGATGGCCCGGGCAGGAGTTACAGGAGCAATAGAGATGGCATTGATCAAGTTCGCTCGGGTGATCGAGATTGATCAGGCAATGGTGCCGGGCCTCGATCGCCGCGATAGCAACATCTCAAAGATTAAGGTGATTTAAGCATGCTAGATTGGCTACGAGCCCCTCTGCTCACTTGTTGGATTTTAACAGGAGTCATTGGGATCAACTTGGCGACGACGCCAACGGTTTACGCACAAGAAGACGCAGCGGCA
Source organism: uncultured Rhodopirellula sp. (assembly GCA_964449225.1). Lineage (GTDB taxonomy): Bacteria > Planctomycetota > Planctomycetia > Pirellulales > Pirellulaceae > Rubripirellula. The sequence continues at coordinate 34,488 of CAYVAN010000009.1, read as the reverse complement.
GTAATGGAAGAAGCTGCAGCGGAAGAGTCGAACCCGGCCGGTTGGAACGATGGCGACGCTGTTGCCGACCTGTCTTATGAAGACGCAAACGACTACACGATCAACACGCTGATTATGTTCGTTTGCGCTGTCTTGGTGATCTTCATGCAAGCCGGGTTTGCCATGGTCGAAGTCGGCCTGAACTCTGCCAAAAACACGATCAACATTCTCTCAAAGAACGTAATGGATTTAGCGGTCGGTGTGCTGCTGTTCCTTTTGATTGGGTATTCGCTGATGTACCCGGGTACTTGGATCTCCGAGGGTTATCTCGGATCGCCATCGGCATTCATTGGCCGTGACGCACAAACCGAGATGGTTGATGGAACCGAAGTCTGGGCAGCCGCACCTGCTTACTCCGACGGCGCATACGCAAGTAATTCAGCTGACTTCTTATTCCAAGTTGCCTTCGCCGCAACCGCAGCAACCATTGTCTCCGGTGCAGTTGCTGGACGTATGAAGTTTGGTGCTTACCTGATCTACAGCGCGATTTTGACTGGCTTGATCTACCCGATCAGCGGCAGTTGGAAGTGGGGCGGTGGATTCTTGGACGCGATGGGTTTCCAGGACTTTGCCGGTAGCGTCGTCGTCCACGCAGTTGGTGGATTCGCTGGCTTGGCCGGTGCAATCTTCCTTGGGCCTCGCCTGGGTCGCTACACCGCTGATGGTAAAAGTGTTCCATTGCCCGGACACAACATCGCCTTCGCTGCACTTGGCGTGTTCATTCTTTGGGTGGGTTGGTACGGATTCAACCCCGGAAGCCAGCTGACTTATTCGGGTGCCATCAACGCCGAAGCAACGACCTATATCGCTGTGACCACAACGATTGGAGCAGCAGCAGGAGCAGTCGCTGCTCTGATTTTGGGTTGGGGAATGTTCAGCAAGCCCGATTTGACCATGGCACTCAACGGTGTTCTTGGCGGCTTGGTTTCAGTGACAGCGAACTGTGACCGAATCAGTCAGGTCGAATCCGTCATCATTGGCGCTATCGGCGGTGCATTGGTCGTCATCGGTATTGTGATGCTGGACAAGCTAAAGATCGACGATCCGGTCGGTGCATGGCCGGTCCACGGGCTCTGCGGAGTTTGGGGCGGAATTTCGACTGGAATCTTTGGTGATCTACCCGACGGAATCGAGACCGTGGCTGCCTTCATCAAGGTTCAGGCGATTTCAACCGTTGTCATCTGTGCTTGGGCATTCATCACAATGTCGATCGTCTTTGGCGTCTTGAAAGCGATTGGTTTGCTGCGAGTGTCGCCGGAAGAAGAGCAAGCAGGTTTGGATATTTCCGAGCACGGCATGCATGCTTACCCAGCCGACGCAGGTGCCAAGGTTACCACTTAGTTAGACCTACCCACCGCTACCCCGTCGCCACGGTTACGACTTTGGTGGCGGGGTGCCCGGTGAATTACCAGCGGTTATTTACGGAATCTTCTCGGCTCTTGCCTGGGCCAGAAGATGCCCAACCTGGGTAGGCGTCCGCCTCGCTTGCCCAGGCTTGGGTTTCTTAAAGATAACCCACTGAGCTGGTCTTCGCAGTTTTGCGAGGACCAGCTTTTTTTATTAGCCGACCGATTTATTCTTGCATCAAAACGAATGGCTGGTCAGTTGGCGACGCGCAAGTGGATTTGCGAAAACATGCTAAATCGTGGCCCGAAGCAAAGTTCGGTGTTTGGCGGTGTTCTCCAGGGCAAATCAGTTTTTCAAGCTGGACAATGTCGCTCGGCTCTCCAAGCCGACAGCGCCACCGACTAGAAGAGCCAAGCGACAATGGCGAATATCCCAAAGTGAAAAAGTGATTGGCCCTGCGGTGTTCTCAGTTCGGCAGTGCTGCGTGTCCCATTGGCGTTATTCTTTCCAAAATGCCGTAATCTGGCTACGACGGGTGCAAACACCGTCGAACTTCTGACAAAATGCCATCTCCGGGATTAGGATTTTCGCCGCCTCTTCAGCTTGCTGCTTGTCTCTTGAAACTCATCATCGCCATTATCCAACCAGGTAAACTGGAATCCGTCAAACAGGCTCTCAGTCAAGTTGAGGTCGTTCGCCTAACGGTGCTGGATTGCCAAGGCTTTGGACGCCAAAGAGGCCAGGCCGGAGGGATCGGGACGCATAATGTCGGCATGAATTTGCTGCCAAAATTGCAGCTTCAGATCGCAGTTAACGAAGAGTTTGTCGCGCCGACCGTCGCAGCGATTACCGAAGGTGGACGAAGTGGTGATGGCGGTGAAATTGGTGACGGAAAGATCTTCGTCTTACCAATGGACGACTGTGTCCGAATTCGAACAGGCCAAAGAGGAAGCGAAGCGATTTAAAAACCGCTTCGCTTCCTAGAATCAGCAAAGCATGTCGCATTCTGAAGCGTCATGCAACTTGATCGTAACCAATCAGTGCATCGGCTGCACTTCAACTGGAGCGAACGAAGCGTCGTCTCCGTAGGATGACATAGGATCGTAGACGGAGCCTTGACCCTGATCAGCCGAATCGTAGGTAACCGATGGCTCAGGAACCGAAAGAAGCATTCCCGAGTCACAGCCCAGGTCGCAGCATCCACATTCGCCGCCACGATCACAACTGGTTCCGCAGCACGGCGATCCCTCCTCGGGAGTCCAAGTATATTCGCACTCGGGGCACTTATACTTTTTGGACTTTAAGACCTTAACTTTACGAACCTTAGCACCATTGTGAACACAGTTGGTGCATCCACGTCCGTGGCAGGAGTCGCAAGAGTGGCAGCCTAGCTTCTTTTTTTGCCAGGGGAAAACGACCCTGGGAATGCAGATGGTTTTGCATTCAACTTCGAAGCATTTCTTTTCGACATCAACAATCTCGGCTTCCAACTTGCATGTTTGGCAGTCATGACTGCATTTTGGACAACACGCCTTCTTGCAGCATTTGTCACCCTTGAGGCAACCTGCTTGAACTTGTTGACTTGGCATCGCGAACATTGTCAACGCAAAAAGCGACAATGCACAGGTGGTCATGAACGGTTTCATAATCTTGTACCCTTTTTGAAGTGGGCTATTGAATTTTGAGGACTGAATACTCTGTTGCAAAAATCGAGGAAGACTTAGAAGTCAACCATGAACCGTGCACCAAAGATGTCATAGTTGCCGGTTCCCACCAGATCTGTGCGATCTTCGATGTTGCCAGTGATGTAGTTGAATTGCATCCGGGAATTTTCGTTCCAGTGCCAATTCAGGCCGATCGTCAGGGCTTCGGCTTCGCCACCGGCAACGTCTTCATCACTGAAATCAGCAACCGAATAACGAGCAGCAAGTTGCCATGCACCCCATCCTGATTCGGTGCATCCATCGCATTTATTTACCAACCAGAAGTTTTGGAACGGCTTCACTCTTCCAATCGTTCCGCTGGATCGATCCCATGGAATGTGCTCGCCCGTCAGGAAGTAACTGGCGTAAACGTAACCGCCGTTAAGCTGTACATCTTCAAACCCATCTCGTTCGACCCAATTGTGTTGGTATTCGCCAACGACTTGGAAAGCTCCCACGTTGACGACCGCTTCCAACGCAAGCAGGTTGTAGTAGTCTGCCCCGTCGATCAAACCAGTATCCAACCATCTTGTTCCCGCGGTGCGTGCCTCGGGCCGAGTACGGAAGCGGCTTTCAGCGACTGCACCTTCATCGGGGTCTTGATTGGTAGACACATCAGAGTGAGCACCGGCGATTGCCCAGTGTGCGTAACCCCGACCGCCACTGATGTCGTCGTACCAGATTGTATTGGCCAAGCGACTGGCAATTTCTAGCTGCAAATGGTCGCCAACGTAGTTACCTTCGTCCTGGACGTTGCGACTGTTGAAAACACCGTATCGCCAATTCCATGCTTGGTCATCCGAAACACCGTAGGACTGAAGGCCCAATCGACGTGCATCCTCATTGAATGCCTCGATCACGAAAGGCCGCTCAATGAAGACGTTGTAACGTGAACTATTGAGGTGATCTAAACCGTATGGGCGTTTCTGATTCCCAGCCAATACTTTCTGCAGTACGGGCAAGTTGGACCAACCTAGGTAAGCATCACGAAATTCCGCGTCGTTACCATTGGCGAATTCCATTTCGATCTTGTAGACCATGTTGTCTTTGATCTTGCCCTTGACGCCAAAACGCAAACGACGAAATCCTAGACGATTCGCTTCATCGGTATCATTTTCTGCAAGTGGGTTGATATTCTCGTCGTGATCGAATCCCCAAGCATCCAGGTGTACCCGACCGCTGATCTTCATCGTTGATTTGCTGGTGCCGCTACGAACGATCGTCGGATCGCCCACTTCGTCAACAACCTCATCAATCGACTCCTCCATCTCAGCAAATTTCTCTTCCAACTCTTCAAGCTTGCTGGTCAAGGATTCGACTTCGCTTTCCTCGGAATCTGAAGATTCTTCGTCGGCAGCATTTTGCTCGCTCGAACTATCACCCGAAGTTTTATCGTCTGATCCCTGCATGAAACTTGGCATCAGTGCAATCTGTTCCGCATAGGAATCATTGTGGAACTTGAATCCCGTATCCTCGGCATCAACCGAATTGCCAACTGAAGAAAAGCCAGTCATTGCAACGCCCAGCGCTGCTAACAGCGCATATCGCGCCGCCTGTGTTGAGATTGTCATTTAGGTAACCTTCCGTGGTATTGTCAAACAACGATGGCCCCAAGAGGCCATCGTCAGCGGGCAATTGGCTTCCTGCCAAAAGTGGTGCTTGCTCTCGAAGCATTCGGTTGCACCGCATTCTTCCCTACGCAAAGGGAAATCGGCTATCCACATCCTCGATGCCTGCAAAATCATCACTACCGGGGCTAACCAATGGAATCTTAACAATTCAGCGCCGGATGACCTTTCCAACTCGCATCACTGGCAGTTCCGATAATTCCTGATTCAGAACTACGTTCACTGCGATCAATGCTTTCCGAATAACCGTAACAAACGCAACTTCCCGCAAAGTTTGACATTGGATTGATCGTTTCAGGCAAATGAAAACCAAGGTGTCGGATTCTCCAAACCCTCACGGTCGGCCACTCGTCCTAAGTCCAAACTGCGCAGGACTGCCGCATTGATTGGCCGCTTCGCTTCCCAGAAAATCCGTGACTCAAGGAAGTCACATGATTGCCTGCTCTCCAACAAACGTTTCACCAGCAAAGCCTGACGCCGCGTTTGCAAAGGCAAAAGGTAAACAGTGTCGTCAAATACAACCGGCTTCTTATTCAACGGGCCATAGACCGTAAAAGTAAGTCGCTTGTAAAGACCACAAATTGCAACCTTCCAAGGTGAAAACGTGTACGGCCCGACTCCAAAAATGGAGAAAGGATCGCGGTCACGATAGATCTTTGACCGCCTTGAATTGAACAAATCCAAATTCTGTTTTAGGTAGGCATGGGTTTTCGGTGCAGCCTGCTCAATGTGCTGGGTCGATTGTCCTATCGATCGTTGCGGTACCAGCATGACTCGGTCAAGCTTACTACCCACCCCCGACGCAACATCAGAGCCTTTTGCCAACGGAAAAAGATAGTCCGATTCAATGTCCACTTGATTGCCGTCTTGATCGAAGACCTGATCATCATGAACGTTCAGTTCCAACACTCGTGACAGATCATGCTTGATGCCACTTCGCCACATGACGGGCTCGGATGCGACTAAGTGTTTTGTTTTCTTTGCCGTGGTGGGATTGCTTACCAGCTTTTCATCAAGATAGCCAAACCCGATCTTGCAGCGTTTGGCACTCAGGTTTTTAAACAGCCGGCACACCTGAGGCCGCGTCGTGGTGCGATTGATCGACGCAGGCTTCACCAGCTGCAATAGCAATAAGCCAGCTTCAACCGATGCATCGAAATGCTCCTTGGCGTCGATTCGGTAGAAGTCCAACTTCTCAAATCGTTGCCCGACGCTCCACGCATGCTGAGCCAACCTTCTTGCTGTTGAACTCTTGACCAACATCGCTAGCGAGTCGTTGCCCGGTCGCATAACGCTAAGCAAGGTTAGCAGCATTGACTCAGCTAGATCAAAGTTTGACTTACCCGTGATTGCATCGATTCCTCGGCCGGAGAGGTCGCTTCGCTTTTTCGGCAGGTTATCACCGGAATGCAAGCCAATTTCAGAACGCGTGACCCATGGCGGATTGCCAAAAAACAAAACTCGCTGCCCGCATGAATCACGAAATTTCTCCCACTGAAAACGGAAGAAATCCTGCTTTTGAATCTTCACCTGATCGCTTGTCGAAGCCACTGCTCGACGAGCCGCTCGGACATAATTTGCGTTCTGTTCCATCGCATAGATTTGCGTTGGCTGGCAAACCTGCATCGCGGCAACCACAAAGCCACCGACACCGCAGGTGGGTTCCACCATGGTTGGATGGTCATCCAGCTGGTCACGAATGACTTGGCAACACTGAACGGCTAAGTCTGGTGGAGTTTGATAATCACCAAATTGCCTAGGCAGTCTGTTCGCTCTTTGATTCACAGAGAAGATTCTACCAATACATTTCCTAGTCCCGCGATGTTGGGGTTACCTTTAACGTAACCTTGTTCGCACCGCGTTGAACGACGACATCAACGGCTTCACCGATTTTCAGCGCTTCGATGGCGTAGGTGTAATCGTGAATGTCTTCGACTTTTCGGCCCGCTAATTCGACCACGATATCTCCACCACGAAGCCCTGCTTTAAAAGCTGGTCCCCCCTTTGATACGCCAGATAGCTTCAATCCTTTTCCACCCGTGGAAACGTAGTCCGGAATGGTGCCCAAGTAAGCGGTTAATCGGGCAACGGGTGCCGCATCATTGCTGGGCTGCCCTTCTTCCAATTTAAATTCGGGTACCCCATCGCTAACGATAAACCCGCGTGTTAGCAAACCAAAGAGCTTTGCAATTTTAGCTGCACCTTCATAGTTCAATTTGTCGGCGGTGTCTCGTGGCGTGTGGTAATCCTCATGAGCACCCGTAAATGCCGAAAGGATCGGAACGTCTCGGCTGACAAAAGCAGAAGCGTCGGTTGGCAAACGGGTGCTGGTTTTGTCGAGTTCAAGATTTAAGCCAACCGGCAAATTACGACGACTCACTTCGCCAGCAAATCCGGGTGAGGAACCAATTCCTTGGATGATCACTTTCTCACGAAGACGTCCAACCATATCCATGTTTAAATAAACCGCAATCGCGCTGGTAAGCGGAACCGATTCGGTTTCCATTCCATGCGCAGCCGCTGCGGCCGCGGCTTTTTCATCAACTTCTGCTTGGGGAGCGTTTGGATAGAGTTCATGGAATGAATCCACAAACGACTGAGAACCAAACAATCCCAGTTCTTCACCGCTCCATCCCGCAACCACGAAGTCACGTTTCGCAGGCAAGCGACCAGCACGTTTTTCGGTCGCCAAGTACTGGGCAACTTCCAGCATCGCAGCGACGCCGGATGCATTGTCGTCTGCACCGACATGCACTTGTTCACGTTCGTCATCTCTAGCCAGTGAATTACTGCCACCACCGGAGCCTAGGTGATCGATGTGCGCCCCAAGAATCACCATCGATCGATCTTTAGGATCGGTTACCGCCGCTGCTAATCGACCGATCACGTTGCGCCCGACCCCACGGTTTCGCTTAATTTCGACTGTAGCCTGGGCCATCGCACCTTCGATTTGAAACCCCATCATCAAGGAACCATCGTCAAGCTTCGTCTGCAGTTCCCGCAAGCTTTCTTCGGTACCCACCATCATTTTTTCAGCAACCGCGTTGGTTACTGAAACAGCGGTGATACTAACCCCAGCTTGTGAAGCATTCTCGTCAAACCGAATCAGCTGGTTTTTAACTTTGCTGGTCGGTCCAGCAACGAAAATGATTCCCTTGGCACCTAGATCCCTAGCGATCGTTGCTTTTCGCCGAGGCGAACTGTACCTGGCCATCCGTTGCCGCAATTCAGGTTGGATGTCCTGCGGCAAATCGCGGAACACCATGACCCACTGATCAAGCACATTCAAATGAACATAGCTGTCATATTCGTCAGTGTTCTCGGTCCCTGGAATCTGCATTCCGTAACCGGCAAAGACGATGCCTGTTGGATCGGTGGAACCATCTGCGGAAAATGAAAGCGGCTGATAATCTTTACCAAGCTTCAAGGCCTGGTCTCCGACCTTCATCACATTGTTACCGGCTAACGTGGAACCTGCTGGGAAATCGAACTCGTGAAAGAAGGTGCCGTTCTCGCCAGCGGGTTCAAACCCAAGACTCGACAGATAAGCGGCAACATAAGCGGTCGCTCTTTTTTCCCCCGGTGTTCCGGTTAAGCGGCCACCAAGCTCAGGCCGCGTCAAATAGTCAACGTGACGCATCACGTCGGCTGGTGAAAATTCGGGTGCGTTACCTTCCGCAACCGCAAGTGCCGCAAGCCGGTCTTCATCAAAATCTAAGCGACCGCCCTTCGCCAGCCCTAATAACTCAAGAGCTTTTTCGTGATTCCAATCGGCCAAGAAAATCTGCGACCGTTTTTCTTTGGTGCGATTCGATGTCCACGACAAACGATCGCCGCCTGGCAGAAAGACCGGCAGCCCGTCAAACCCATCTGTTTCTGTCACCCGAACGGGTTGGCCGACACCATCGCAGCGCACCAAATACAATTCAAAATTAGCGAAACCATGTTTGTTGGTCGTGAAGATCAGGTATTCTCCGCTGGGGTGAAAGAAAGGTGCCCAGCTCATCGCAACAATGTTGGTCAACCGCTTCACATCCGTTCCATCCGAATTCATCGTGTAGATTTCAGCGGTCGCTCCATCTTCGGAAAAACGTCGCCAGCAAATTTTCTTGCCATCCTCGGAAAAGAATGGACCGCCGTCGTATCCCGGTTCGGTGGTTAACCGTGTTACATCCGATCCATCCGCATTCATAACGTATAAGTCGATCATGAATGCGGGATCGATTTTAAAGAGAGCCTCCTCACGCTCGGATAACTTGCGGGAGTAAGCTTCTCGGTTCGATGCAAAAACAATTTGCGTTCCGTCGGGGCTGTAACTTCCCTCGGCGTCATACCCTTCCGCCTCGGTCAACCGCACTAATTCATTACTGACCAGATCAGTTGAATAGATTTCATATGCTTTGTCATAGTCCCAGGAATAACGACGCTGTTTCCCTGTTGCACGAAGTACAATTTCCTCGTCTTGCTTTTGCTTCGACAAAGGGTCTGCGTGAGTGCTGGCGTACAGAACGTTATTTCCGTTGGGATGAATCCAAGCACAGGTCGTTTTACCGGTCCCATTGGATACCCGCCGGATGTCCCCCGTTTCCAGATTCGTCACATAGATTTGATAAAACGGGTTCGCTGGATCGCGTTCACTTTGGAACACCATCTGTTTTCCATCGCCGCTGAAGTATCCCTCGCCAGCCCTTCGCCCTTCAAACGTGATTTGCCGCGTTCCAGACAGAAGCATTGTTTCGGCCGTCGGCTTCACCGCATCGGGTGAATCTGCCCTCGTTGCCGGAAGCCAACAACACAGAACCACGCAAACAGATAGACATCTTAAATTCATGATCAGTTCGATCTAAGAGAATCGGAGTTTGAGGAAGAGTCGGGAACAAAGAGTATCCCACCTACCATTGGATCAACAAGATGAGTGTGATTGGCGACAATTACTCGCTAACGCAAACCCTGTGCTCCTCGTAAACAGATCAATTCCTCGCTCCATCTGCCAAACAGTTCTTTGCGCTCGGATTCATCGCTGAAAATGCGAATCGTGTTGATGTCGTGACGAATGTCATCCTTAACCAAACCAAATAGCTGATCGTACTCTGGATCTGAATCCGGGCCATCATCTTGCTCTGGAAGCTGAACCCGAGCCGTTGCTTCAAATCGAAAGACTTGCAACCAACCTGGACGCTGAACCGCAACTAAACGCACATTGGTCAACTTGGCGGTCTGACCAAAGTAGCCATTGTCGGTAAGGTGATTGCGAATGGATTTTTCCATATCCGCATCACCGCACCAATCGTTCCAGCGTTTGGCAAGGTGCTTCACAAACGAAAGCATTGTAAATTCCAGTTGGGATATCAGGTTTTAATTCAAAGCAATCAAGCAAGTCATGTTATGACTTTCGTCAAGCTTAACGCGTCAAATCAAAGTCGCCCGTTAGATCCCGGAACACCGCGTGAATATGGTTTGCCGGATTGCCAGCCGCATCGGGTTGAGTATTAACAAACTCAATCAAGAAGCCTTCGCCTCGAATTCGGTAGTAATGACCAATGCCAGGCTCGCTTGCGCCCGCCCAGGCGAAATGAACCTTTTGCCATCCATTATCTTGGATCAATTGTCGTCTTTGATCAGCAATCGGATCGGCCACCGCAGCGACGTAGACTTCCACTAAGTTTTGCAGCAACTGCCGTTGCTTTGCGTCCAGATCTGCATATGCAATTCCCTCTGGCTCACCCACGTCGGCTTGCGGATTCCCGGCGAAACGAATGTCTCTGGGTGCTTCTTTTGCGATCACCGCTTGTTGCCGTTGTTGGTCGCTTAGGGAATTCAGCACCGCGAATCCAAATTCTTCTTCATCGCGAAGCACGCGTGTACCTTTAGCAAGTAAAACGTCCACTGATCGCTCGGATTGCGATCGCCCAGATTCGTCCAATGATCCCTGTATCCTTTGATCATCCATGATCGTTGCAGGATTTGCAGCAAAAAACTGAGGCGTGCTGTCAACCAACTTTCCGTCGCGGCATACAAAGTTGAGCGACAAGTGATGGCCCTCGAAACTTAAACCCCACGGATTCTCATCGGAGGGTTCACCAAAAATTGTTAGGTAGTACTTATTTGGATTTCGTTCCCACTTGCCATTCTTTGCCTCCAAAGCACGCAACGTATTCTCCAGCAACATGATTCTGTTGGCTTTGTCGTAACCGGCTTCGCTGAGAGCCGCCCGCAGTAATCGAAAAGTCGCGACTGCTTGGGCATCATTCATCTGCCCCAACATTAAACCCTTACGGTTTTTCTTTGGGATGAAGTGCCAATCAACTCGATTGACCGAATCAAAGGGCAATAAAGCTATCGCGGCCTGTTCCTTATCAAGCGTCTCGACCAACGACTGTGCAAAGGCACGCATCTGCAAACCAGGTGGATCGCCGACTTTCATCGCAAGTGATGACAAACAGATGGCCAAAACCATCCCTAGAAGAAACAGTCGGGTAGGGCTTCGCATCGCGACACCAGAAAAAAATCAAACCGAAATAGGCGAAGTTCCAGCAAGAACAACAATCAAGCCAAAACTGCGTGAAGCAAATAGATGATGTTACCGGCCGATAGCATGCACAACTACCACTTACTCAATGCGACTTCATCTAGCCAAACATGACTTCGTCGGTTGGTTGAGTTCCATTGTCAGTTCGGGCAGCGTAAAGCTTTAATTTTTGCAACATCGCCAGCGTTGCGAACGCAGGATTGGTTGTCGAATAGCGTTTCCACAATCGACCAGGTTCGCGAGAGAGCCGGAATGCCCATTCCAAACCGTTTCGTTGCATCCAAGGCGGTGCCTGTTCAAGCATCCCTGCGTGAAATGCGACAGCTGCACCGACGGCAATCAGCGGCATGTGCAAACGATCCCGCATTTCGTACGCAAAAACTTCTTGGCGAGGGCAGCCAAGTCCAACGAAGCACATGCCCGCACCACTGGCATTGATTTCAACCGCCAACTCATCACGCTCTTCTACCGAAAGTGTGCGAAAGCGTGACGCTTTCTTACCTGCGATTCGCAGCCCAGGATACTTTTCACAAAGCCGGCTCGCAAATTGATCCAGCATCTCCTGCGTTGCACCGAATAGATACACCGGAACATCTTCTTCCTTGGCGGCTGCTTCACACAAACGCAACGTCAATTCTGGGCCGTAAACACGATCCTTCAAACCAGCTGCGTGCAACCGATCCAATGCCCAACGAACGGGCTGACCATCGGGGCAAACCAAATCGAATTGATTGAGTCGATACTTGTGATCTTTATCACTGACACCCGTCATCACACCATGCACGGCAAGCGCCGTCACGGACATTGATTGACGTGCACGGCCAGCAGCGATGATCTTCGCGACCGCTGCTTCGTAGTCAATTGCATTGACGCCGATACCTAAAATACTCTTCTTGCCAAGATCGATCATTGATTTAACAGGACGCTGACTGCTTGATGGAAGTGTTGGTAAGCAAGTTGGCACGATCGGGATTGACGTCAGGATCAATCAGACGAAGTGCATCAATCATGCAACGAACATCGAAGGTTTTGCTGTAAAGATCTAAGGCCCAACGAATGATCGACAGTTTATCTTGCCGAGCCATTTTCATTCCCGGAAAATAAGCCATGTCATTGTCATCTTCACGGCCCAAGAAATCCGGCGGATGAAGCAACAAAGATGGCGACGTGCCGGTCAACTTGCACAACGAAAGTGCGGTGCGAAAATAGGTTTTTGCCGCCAACGTTGAAAAGTTGGCCAGAAAGGTGAAGTAACTGAAATGGATTGGGGTTCGAGTCAGCGGCATGACCGTGACCGGCATTTCCCACAGCTGTTGGTCACCAACGCTTCGCTGAAACGGATGGTTGGGCTGCCGCAACGACGCAAAGCCGCCGTACAATTTTTTCGCGTTCTCTTTCGCCTGACCTTTCAAGTCGGTTTTCATCAAGAAAACGGCTCTCGCAATCGGCGCGATGGACGTCGGAAAAATGGATGCGTCGTAGACGTAGTCATTTTTTGCGAGCACGCGAAGCACTTCGTCAGGACAACTAAAGCCAGGGCCACGGAAACCGAGCGGACGCTGTCCAGTCACCTCGCGAATGCGACCATCCGTGATTTCGATTTCATCAGCGATCTCAGCAACGTCCATGGTGTGCATCCAAGGCAAATGGTTCAGCGAGTGATTTGCCGGTTCCCAACGAGTCAATCGATCAAAAGATTCGATCGCACGGCAGTCTTCCTCTTCGACCAAGTCGCGTCCGACGGTAAAAACGGTTAGCGGCAAGTTGAGCTCACCTAACATCTCCGTGATCCGGTCAATCACCAATGGCAAGTAGCCGGGACGACTTTCCCAATCCTCACGCCCGGCAGCACGCAGGTATGCCCATTTGTTGTCCAAATCCAGGGACAAACTAGCGATCGGCAAACTCATCGCGCAACATCTTGGGACGGTGGCAACACATGCTTGATCGCGCGAATCGCTCCATCGGCGGCCCATGCTGGACTGCGACTGGCGACGGACTGGCGGCAAACAACTCGCATCTCGCTGAGCGTCTGGTCTGACTGATCAAAGTAAGTGTCCAACGATCGATCAATTGATCCATCTTCCATGGGATCGTAAGACCAGCCGTTGACGTTGTCCTGCACCAATGTGGTGACCGCCTGCGCGTGGATGCTACCGATAACGGGCACGCCTGCGTGCAGTGCTTCGTTGACAACTAACATCCATTCATCTGCAAGCGTTGGTGCTAACAACACGCCGCAACGCAGCATCCAAACAGCTAGCTCATCGGCGGGAACATTTCCTAATAGATTGACTTTCAAGTTAGGAGGCGTCTGAATCGTTTCAAGTTCTTCGCGGAGCGGGCCGTCACCCGCAAAAACGATTTCTATCTCTCGCGTCGTGTTGGTTCTGCAATACCGAGCCACTTGTTTCAAAAGTTTGTCGACGCCTTTGCGTTGGCTCAATTGACCCACCACCAACATTCGGTGGCGGCAATCTTTTTCGTCCCGTTCAGTTGGTCCTTGATAGACCGTTCGATCATCCGCCGCGTAGGGCAGGTGGAACATGCGATCCTGTGGTACGCCGAAGTCGTTCAAATAATCTTTACAGGATGGGCCGTTGAAAGTCACTGCGTCAGCAGATCCAAGTAATCGCTGACGCAGTTTGCGACGAATGAGCCCGCGTCCCTGTTCGGTCCGTTGACTCATGTAGGTGCAAAGAACCAATTTGGTTTCTGGATGCCGGCGACAATACAGCGCAGCGCCGGCGGAACGGGCCCCCAGTTCTAGCGACATCACGACATCCGGTTTTAGCTTACGCAAACGAGCGGATGTGTCGTACGGTACGTGTACATAGAGCTGGTCATCAAAGCCACCATCGGGATGACGCCATCGTCGACGCAGCGTCCACGAATTCTGCACTGTCACATTCAGCCCCGACCAATCTGGCTGAAAATCGCGATTTGGCTCAATCGGAGTGCTAAGCAGGATCTGGAAATCTCGCACTCGTGCGGCAATCGACTGTAGCACCCTCACTTGATAGAGCGGAATGTAATGCGTCAGGAATACAACACGAGCGTCAATCAATGAATCGTCGTCCACAAGATGCCTAAGCGAAGCATCATCGTAATAAAACGAGGCATCTGCCTGTTGTATTTTGTGTACCGATCCGTTGGCTTTCAGCTGAGATTGTTCAGTCAACGGCACCAATTACTCGCTCCCTCGTCCTAGCATTGGAACGGTAACGGTTTTGGCAATCAGTTTCAGATCTTCAAAGACATTGAATTGGTCAAGATACCGCAGATCCAAACGCATCCAATCGTCAAAAGTCGTCACGCTTGATTTGTTAACCTGCCAATAGCAAGTCATCCCCGGACGAACGTCCAATCGACGACGATGCCAGGCATTACATGCTCTGCTTTCATGCCAAGGTAACGGACGTGGTCCGACCAAGGACATTTCGCCGCGTAACACATTTAAAAGCTGGGGCAACTCATCAACGCAAGTCTTTCGGAGCAAATGCCCAATCGGCGTCACGCGTGGGTCGTGACTGATTTTAAATGCGGGTCCGTCACGGTGACTCTGTTCACGCAGGGCCGCTTGCGAATGTTCGGCATCCACCACCATCGTTCGCAACTTATAAATGGTGAAGGGTTTTCCACCCTTGCCCTCGCGAGTCTGCTTAAACAGAGCTGGCTGCCCGTCGCCTCGTCGAATTGCAACGACTGCCGCAATCAAGATCGGACTGAGAACAATTAGCCCAAACGTCGACCCAACAATGTCAAGGCTTCGCTTGATCACCATTCGATGCCTTGGCTGCGGGACCAAAGCATCTTCGGAGGTTACTTGGACTTCACCGTTTACCGGCAACCAGCGAATATCGACTTCATCGCCGCGACGTCGGCCATTATTCTTGTGCATCGGATCAACGCGATTGCCACCGGTTCCCGTTTCATCATCATCTGAGTCATTGAACCCATTGGGATCGTGCACCTGCAGCTTCATCGTCACGCTTAATCCCTTCACGGCTGCTAAGTCGGTAAGACGATCGACGACTGATCGGCCACCCATTTCAGGTGTATCAACTAGCAGTACTGCGAAGCGTGAACCTCCCAAGAACGCCTTCTGATCCGTCATCCGTAGATTTCGGTGCAAAAGACGTGCAAGCAATCGGGATTGGCGGTAACGCCTCTGCCCAGAATTTATTTCGATCGTGATGACACAAAAGGGAAAGGCGCGACGTGTTGCACGCAACCTTTCACGCGCAACCTCGCGATTCAATTGTGCTGCGGTCAGCATCAGCGGGTCACGGACACCGTTGACCTTAAGCCGATCCGCCCAATTTAAAATCAATGCTCCGAGCACTTCGCAATAACCTTTACGCCAAGCGAGGGTGAACCTTTCAGACTCGCTAGTGGCTTAGTGATGTAATGTTGACCGTCGTCTTGACGGATCAATGAAAATAAAAACAGGATGCAAACAACAAACGAGTGATCAGTAAACCTTGATTCAAAACGGCACCCCTACCGAGGCACTTGTACCCAACTTCTTTCTTCTTCTACCGTCGCATTCGACGTGGATCCGTCGGTGCCCGCTAACGCACTTTCGACAGCATCGACTTCGGTTGGGGGCAACAATTGATCTGATTGTCGACGCCCAGTCGCGCCGCGATTGGAATGAGTCGTTGTTCCGACGGGGTTGTCGCGAACCAACGCCTGTAGAACGCCAACACAAAGCCCCAATAATCCGCTTATCGCAAACAGAATCATTCGTGGTGGGCCGACTTTCTTTAAATTCAATGACGCATTCTGGATGACAGAAACGTCTGACATTTCCTGCATATCCAATTCGTGCATCAGACGTGTTGATTCAAGACTTTTGGAGTGATCAAGATAAATGTCTTCGGCGATATCCGCTTTCCACGCCAATTCATTCAGAAGCACCGCATCCTTGGTCAAACGCTTAGCATCTTTTTTTGCCGAAGCCAAACGACGGCTCAACGCGTCTCGACGACTACGTAGTCCAGCGGTCTTGGCAACCGCAACTTCGTAGTCGGTTTCTAGTTTTACTCGAATAGGGTTGATCGCTTCAGTACTCTGTTGGCGGTCGTTGCCGACGGACTCAACAATTTGTGCACCGGAGCTCATCTTTTCTCTCAACAGCTTGTAACGCGGATGGCTGGTCGTGACTTTCGCCAATTTTTCGCCATCGTTTAACTGCGATTCATAAAGTTGGCTTCGCATTAAGTCGGCAGCCTCATTTGCAACCTGAATGGTTTCCATCGGGATCCATGCTTTGATTCCAGCAAGCCGCTGTTTCAGGACTTTGGTTCGGCTATCCGAATCGGCCAAATCACTTTCTGCCTTGTCCAGAGCCATTTCTAATTCAAGAGCACGCTCTTGAATTGCCTTCTCGGCCGACTTGGTGCTCATCCATCCCATGTCTTCACGGGCCTGCTGCAAAGCTTCATGAGAAGCCAAAGCTGCGTTACGACTTTCCCGCGATTGTTGTTCGAAGAAATCGAGCGACCCGTTAGATCGATGAGCCTCTACGTGGTACGCCCCATACTCATCCAAGATCGCTTGAACAATTTCCTGAGCCAAAATGGGGTCGCTGCCTTTCGCGAGCACCGAGATTGTATAACTTTCTTTGGGGACCGTTACCTTCACCGCCTTGGCGACTTTCTTAACGGCAACCTCATGAGCCAATTGCTGGGAGTTGCGAATTCTCTCGTTATTGCTCTCGCTACCTTCGCTTGCTTCTTCCGCACTGGTCGAACTAAAAAGATTAGCGACCTTTTCCATCCAGTTTCGTGGGTGATTGATCTCACGTGCCCCAACGCGTCGAACGACACGGTCCATGATTTCGCGGCTGGTCAGCATCTGTGAAATTGAATTCACTTCCGAACTGCGACTCTCTTGAAGCGACACCGAACGCGTCGGTTCGGTCGTTGGATCCATCGAAACCGCCCCGCGACCAAGACGAGCGTAGAACAACCCATCACTGGCATACTGATTAGGCCACGCAAGCAGCAAAACACCGATCAGAAGCATCACCAAAAGCGTCGTCACTAAAACGCTGGGAAGGCGGCGGGATATGGTACGAACTAAATCCGCTGGCGTTACCGTTGCCCAGGACTCAGGTGATGTGTGACTTTGATCCATGATCGTTGAACTCGACAAAAGCGTTGGTACAGGGAGCTGATTCTACTCTTAGAACCGTGAACAGCTGTCCCTAAGGTAATCCGCTGTGCTTAAAGCCAAAGACTTTCTCTCGCTGAAAACATCGTTTCGCCCTATGTTTTAATTGCCCCAGGGTGTCAATTGATACCGGTTGCGCAAATTTTTCTAGCAATGATGGCTGATTGGGCTGGTTTTACACTCTACGGGCGGCCATTTCACTCTTATTGCATGCAAATCAATTTGATTCATTCCGATTTATGGCGTATGGCCGACAAAGGAACTCTCAATCGTGAACTTGCCGCGAACCCCTGAACCGATCGCCGATCCC
Organism: uncultured Rhodopirellula sp.; assembly: GCA_964449225.1. Classification (GTDB taxonomy): domain Bacteria; phylum Planctomycetota; class Planctomycetia; order Pirellulales; family Pirellulaceae; genus Rubripirellula. The sequence goes on along the minus strand of CAYVAN010000009.1, from coordinate 16,752 downwards.
AAAGCTGAATCCGATTTGTATCGAAAAATGGACCACGACAGCGTCAACAGCCGCTTCGTCAGCGATCTAGTATCTGCGGGGAAAGTTGGTCCGCGGGTCGTCGATCTGGGCTGCGGTCCGGCTGATATTCCGATCAAGCTGGTGACCAAACTCCAAGAGACGGTCCAGGACATTCAAGTCATGGGCGTCGATTCCGAGCCAGAGATGTTATTGATTGCGAAAGAAGAGATTGATTTCGCGGGCCTGATCGGTCGCATCATTTTGCAACACGCAGATGCATCAAAACTGGTTGACTTTGAAGACGAGATGGCCGACACGGTGATGTCCAACACAGTTCTACATCATTTAGATCAACCGATGCATGGAATGGCAGAAGCAGTGCGTATTTTGAAACCGGGCGGCCGGTTGTTCATAAGAGACTTATACCGCCCAGGGACCGCAGACCAAATCGAACGTTTAGTCCAATTGCATTCGGGCGAACAGAGCGACGGCGCTAAGCAGATGTTGCGTCAATCACTTCACGCATCGCTCACGCTTGAAGAGATCACTGCCATCGCTAAAAATCTTGGAATGACCAATGAGCACGTTGTGATGACCAGCGATCGTCACTGGACCATTGACTGGACCAAACCAGTAGCTGTTTAAACAAACTCGGTTACACTTCCCAGGGCAAGTTTTTCAAGATGGGCATTGTCGCTCGGCTCTCCGCGCCGACAGCGCTATCGGCTCGGAAAGCCGGGCGACAATGGCGAACGCTCCAAAGTGAAGTACTGATTTGCCCTGGTTACACTTCCGCATTTATTTTCCCGCCGCTAAGAATTCAAACGATGCGTACCTATTTGCAACTGCTCGACGAAGTCCTTCATCACGGGCTCGATCGTGACGACCGCACCGGCGTTGGAACCCGCGGTCTCTTCGGCAGACAAATGCGGTTTGATCTCAGTGAGGGATTCCCGTTGCTGACCACTAAAAAGCTACATGTCCGGTCAATCATCTACGAACTGCTTTGGTTTCTAAAAGGCGATACCAACATCCGGTTCTTGCAAAACAATGGAGTCAAAATCTGGGATGAATGGGCTGACGAAAACGGTGACCTTGGCCCAGTTTACGGACACCAATGGAGAAGCTGGCCAGCTGCTAAAACCAATGCCGCTAAAGCCGATACCAGCGAAGGCACTGCGGAAACGATTGACCAAATTGCTTGGGTGCAAAATGAAATTCGCACCACCCCCAAGTCAAGGCGCTTGATCGTTTCGGCATGGAATGTCGCCGACGTTCCGAGCATGGCTTTGCCGCCATGTCATTTGCTTTTCCAGTTCTACGTCGCTGGCGACCGCCTATCCTGCCAACTGTATCAGCGGAGCGCAGACATGTTTTTGGGTGTGCCGTTCAATATCGCTAGTTATGCATTGTTAACGATGATGATGGCAAAGGTGACGGGCTTAAAGCCGGGCGAATTCGTTCATACCCTTGGCGACTTGCATTTGTATCGAAACCACTTTGACCAAGCCAAACTGCAGCTGACACGGCACCCAAGACCGTTGCCAAAAATGCAAATCACTTCGACGCCCGACTCTGTCGACGGCTTTGAATACGATGACTTCAAACTGCTAGACTATGATCCGCATCCCGCGATCAAAGCACCCGTAGCGGTCTAGCCTGACGTTTGGGTCAGGTCCAGACAAAGCAAAACCAGACAGAGCCGCAAAACCTACCGACGGTTGCCCGATAGGATGAACAAGTAGTACGCCAGCGTCATCACAGACTGAAGCGTCGCGGCGACATAGGTCAGCGCTGCGGCATTTAGCACGCTGGCGACATACTTCTCTTCATCACGAGCTATCAGTCCTTGGGAAACCAACTCTTCTCTCGCGCGACTGCTGGCATCGAACTCCACGGGCAGATTAATCACCTGAAAGAAAACCACTGCCGAGAAAAAGATCACCCCCAGCCACGCTAGCGGCGTCAGCCCAATCATGATTCCAAAGAACAACATCGACATTCCAATGCCACTGCCAAAATTAGCTGCGGGCACAGCGGCATTGCGGATAACAAGCGGAGCGTAGTTCTGAGCGTCCTGGAACGCGTGTCCGGCTTCGTGACAGGCAACACCCAACGCTGCCATCGACCGTCCTCCGTAAACATCCGGACTCAAACGAAGCACTTTTGCGCGCGGATCATAGTGGTCACTTAAGTGTCCCTGGATCGGTTCGATTCCAACCGACTGCATTCCAGCGTTATCGAGCATTCGTCGTGCCGCCTCCGCACCGCTCATCCGAGCGGGCACTTTACTCATTTTGGCGAACGACGACTTCACCTTCCATTGCGCGTAAAAAGCCAGTCCCATCGGCACGATCATTAGCAAAATCAACAGGCCCATCAATCAAATCCAAACGAGGAAGTGGAACGCCAAAATGGCAGAACGCATTCATCTTATGGGATAATGCAATTGCTGGACCACTACTTTTTCTTTGCTTTTCGTTTTGCTTCCAACAATCGTTCGGTATAGGTCTTCGAATCGCCCTGCGACAGCGGTTTTCTCGTTTCCTTGCCCGGTCTCTGACCATCGGAAGAGGATGGCCCTAAGTCGATTTCCTCTAAATCGATCTCGTTGGTCGCTTGTCCTGCTGAATCATTCGCGGTCGGGTCAAAACGCACGCCTGCCCGACGCCGCTCGATCGATTCACCCAACGCTTCTTTATTTTTGCGAAGAGTGTCTAGTCGAACAGTCGTCGTTGCGTCACGTTCATTTGTCTTGCCACGAATTTTTTCAAGTGCTGTCCCCATCCAACCAAGGTCGATCGATACACGCCGAACGAAGACATCACCCAAAAACGTGACACAGCCAAGCAATACAAACCACGGCCATGCGTCACGAATGCTGCGAGCAAGCGGCAAACCGCTTCGGAATGAATCATAACCGACGAGTTCTTCTGATGGCCGGGATCGCAGCGGTGGTGTCACCACGCCCGCTTTCCCACCCTCTGGCTTCAGCATCGCGAGCGATTCCATCAGTGCTTCGTTGCTCTGCCGAACTCGGTATTCTTCGCTGTAAGGAACTGTGACACCCGTTGTCAGCGGAGCTTGGCCAGGGCCGGGCAGAACATTCACAAAATAGCTACCAGCTTGATCACCTAAAAAAGAACCGACATAGCGTCCCGGTGCAGCCTGTTTCATTCGCAGCGGAATCGGTTTTAAATCGGGCCCCAAAGCAGTCGCGTTCATGTCCAAGAAGTTCAAAAACGCATCGTCCTGACTTAGTGCATTGACCACGACCTGGACTTGTCCATCACGAGATGAAGTCGCGATCGTAAATTTCCCTGTATCACCGGTCGGTCGCATCAACCAACGCACGAGTTGTGAATAGAACTTGCCGTAGCTAGCCCATTGGTTCCAATCACCCGCCCACCTCGCACCGCTATCGGTTGTTAAGACAGCCGTGCGTCCCAAGCCGTAGGTCCAGACAGCCAAGATTGTCGCATTCTCCGGTGACTCCGGCTTCGGTGACTGAATTAAGACTTGCGACAAAGGACTATCTTTGACCTGCGTCAAAACAAAACCGTTGATGTTGGGAAGCACACGGTCCACTCCATCTAGCAATGGATGTGGAAACACGACTTCGGGAAACGCTCCATCAGGCGGCTCGTAAACCAAAGGCTTGGCAACACGACGAGCTTCCCGTTGGAAAATCTTTGGCAAAGCACGCCCGCTGCTAACCGCGTAATACTTACCGCCCGTGGTGGTTGCGATCTGGCGAAGTCGCTGTGAATCCGACAACCCGTGTGACGCCACCGCAACGGTGCTTATGGTGATGTTGTTCTTCTTAAAATCATTGATGGTTGATGGTGACGGTGCAGTGGGATCGCCGTCACTAATGATGACGCAGTGCTTGACGGACGCGGGGGTTCGGGCCAGCCCCGTGACCGCCATTCGCATCGCTGGATCAAACTGGGGCATGTCGCCGGGTGACATCCGCCCCAGTGCCGCCAGCATTGCTTTGCGGTTAGCACCAACCTCCAGCAGCCCGTTTCTGCCGCCCCACATCCAAGAATCCCCGCGCATTGTCCAGTGCAAAACACCCGCATAATCAGCTGGCCCCAATTGCTCGATTGCTTTTTTTGCAATCACCTTTTGCCAGTAATTACCTTCCGCCATTTCGCTCGCGTGCATGATCAACGCCAACGCACCGACCGCCTGGATTTTGGTGTTCTTGATCTTAAAATCAACAGGCATTGCTTCTTCGATTTTCGTTCCGGTCCATCCACCCGCACCAAGTGCCTCTGGGCCGCCGATCATCAACAACCCCGCACCCAATTGCTGGGTATTACGAACCAGCATTTCAATCTGTTGATCTGAAAACGAGGTGATTTGATCACTCGAATCACCCGAAACCCTGGGTACGCCCGCCAAAATGACGGCGTCGTAAGCTTGCAGTTCTGCCAATGAGCCAAACAGTTCGTCACTCGGTTGCGTGACCACCTCAATGTTATTGTCTCGCAACGCATCGATCATTAATTCAAAGTCGCCGATGCGCGATCGTTCTTCTATCAGTAACACACGCCCTTTGCCCCGAACGTACGTGTAGGCGTTCACGCGGTTGTTTTGCGATAAGCCATCATCGTCATCGGTATCAGGCACAAATTCGGCTTCGTAGACATAACCGGCTGGCTGTTCGATTTGGTGCCGCAGCGGAAACACATTCTTGCCCGCGTCCAAGGTAATTTCCTCTTCCAGCAACAATGTCTCTTCCCCGCCAACTTGCTGCTTCACTCGCAACTTCCCACGGACAAGCTCGGCTTTTGTTGCGTCCGAGTAATTGTTGATAACGATCCGAGCCTCAAAAGGTTGGCTCTTGCGAATGTTGCTTGGCAGGTCAATCTTTTCGACCAACACTTCGCTTTGCGCTTCCAATCGCACAGGAACGACATCGATTCCGATTCCCGATTTGGCAACCCGCGCCGCGATGCTCCTGGCGGTACCGATGTTCTCGTTTCCATCGGTCACGATGACGATCCGCCGCGACGTGTCTTCCGTCATTGACGCTTTGGCCAGATCAATCGCCGACTCCAAATTCGTCGCATCCGAGCGACCGGTCAAGCTTTCCAATCGACGCAATGAAGGAATGTCATCATCAAAGGGCGGAATTTCAATCGTCGCGTCGCGACCAAATACCACGATCCCCGCGCGATCTTCACGAGTCCTATCGCGATGGCGGCGAACGTTGCGAATCACAAAGTCCAGCATCAATTGGCGTTTTGCCTGCGGGATGCTTTCGCTCTGATCCAACAAGTACATCACCGTCACCCGATCGCTCACCCGGACGAGCTGAACGCCCGCCAACGCTAACACAATCGCACACCACACCGTTGTGCGGAACAAGAGTGCCGCAACACGTCTGAAATTACCCAGCGCTGCCAACCGAGAAAAACCAATCCACCAAATCAGAGGCAGCGCAGCAAGCAACCATAGATAAACCGGATGATCAAAACCTAGGCGGTAAGAAAACATGTGAAGACTGGAATGACCAGATTGAAGCGGCTAGGACTGGACCTTGGACACCTTTTCAAAAGACTAGTTCGCTTACAACTAGCCCATGGAGCGTAACCATACAGGGATTTTTGATTCATCCATCTAAACCACGTTGGCCGCCACCTGCTCTTCTAATTCCGCACCTTTTGGCGGTGGGCCAAAGGCGATCGAAGCGGTCACGGTTGCCGACATTCCTGCAATTCCAAGTGCGATAATCGCTAGGGAAACTGCGACCGCCGGTGCCTCAAACATGCCGGCTTCGCCGTCGGGTTCCATCACCACCATCACCACGCTAATCACATTATTGACAAGGTGCCCCATCATCGCAGGTATCAACGAACCGCTACGCCAACTGACCCACCCCAGAAACACGCCCATCGGAAAAACAGCAATCACGTGAACAAGGTCCATATGAAACGCCGCAAAGAAGAACGATGCGATCAAGATCCCGAAAATAGGATGCATCGCCTGCGTCAATCGAGTTTGAAAGTAGCCTCGAAAAAGTACTTCTTCGCAAACCGCAGGCGTCAAGCCGATCATCAGTGATAAAGGAAGCAGGAAACCCGACTTACCGAGGTCGCGAAAAATCTGACTCATTTCTTTTAAGCTCTCGCTTTCGCTTAAGAACAGACCACACACCATGCTGGATGCTAAGCCAACCAACGGCGTTGCCAGTGCGGCTGCAAACCAAACCCAAATCGGCCAGTGCCCTCGCACCAACGATAGCCGTTGCATCAACGGGGTTGGCGACATGCGAGCGGCAACGATTGCGGGTAGAACCAAAGCGGATTGCGGCATCACGACCATCAAGAACAGCCCCACTCGATCACGACACACTTCCATGAGTTTCGCTTTGTCACGCAGGACGTCCATGCTCAATTCGCCTTGCACGACAAAGACTGCCAGCAAGAAAAAAACAGCACTCGCGACCAAAAACGTCATGATCGACGCTACAAGCACCAAAGGTAGCGGCCAAATTCTAGCACGAGGTCGAATGGAGCCAGCTGAGTAAACCAGCTGATCTAAATGGCCCGGGACTTCAAGATCGGCCTGGGGCATATCCTGTCCAGAATCGGGCGTAGGTAGATTTGGTTCCATCGATTCGTCTGACCCGTTCGCGTAAAAAAAGATTTTAACTGCCGCATTAGCTTACAGCAAAACGCGGCAATCCCGTAGCTAGAACTGCCAGGTTTCAGATGAACGGCAGCTTCAATCACGCTTGCTCAACCGCAACCGGCCAACGGCAGAGCGCAGGCGGGATCTGACACTGGAAATACGGCAAGCTAAAGTTGCAAGGTTCGTTCAAAGTCCCGCAGACTGGTCCAAGCCAAACATCACATTCATGTTTTGAATCGCAGCGCCGCTGGCCCCCTTGGCCAAATTGTCAATCGCGCAAACTAAAACCAATCGATCTCCACTGGGCCTGACGGCCATTTGGACGTAATTGGTCCCCGCCACGTGCTTCGTCGACGGCAAGTGTTCCACTGCGGTAACAAACGGCTGATTTGCGTAAGCCTGACCCCAGCAATCCATCACATCACTGGGGTCGACCATCTTGGCTGCGGATGTGGGGCGCACGTAGATCGTCGACAAAATACCGCGGTCCATCGGAACCAAATGCGGCGTAAAGATTGTTGACACCTCTGCCCCAGCAATCCGGTAAACCAGATCATTAATTTCGGGTCCGTGACGGTGGGTACCAACGCCATATGCCGCAATCGATTCGTTGGTTTCACAGTACAGCGTTGCCACCTTCGCACTACGACCAGCACCACTAACACCGCTTTTAGAATCGATGATGATGTCATCGCACTGAACCAAACCTGCCTTGATCAGCGGAGCGATCGGCAAGATTGCCGAGGTTGGGTAACAGCCCGGATTGGCGACCAGATCGGCGGACGCAATTTCCGATGCAAAGAACTCTGGCATACCATAAACCACCTTTCCAATTCGTTCGGGCCAAGGATGTTTGACGCCGTACCATTGTTCGTAAACATCCAAACTGGAAAGCCTAAAATCGGCGCTAAAATCGATGACCCTTGTGCCCGCATCCATTAGCTGATGCACGGTTTCCGCGGACGCTCCGTGTGGCAAACAGCACATCACAACATCGCATTTGCTCGCAATTTTGCTTGCGTCAAAAGTCTCAATCGCGACGTTGCAACGACCAGCCAAAGAAGGATGAATTTCAGCAATCGGTTTGCCTTCGTCAGACCGACTAGTCACCGCGACCAATTCGGCCATCGGATGAGATGTTAGTAATCGGGCGACTTCCAGCGCTGTGTAGCCTGTTGCACCAATGATGCCAACGCGGATGGGTTGATTCGTTTTCATGCGTAGTAAATTGGCGGGTTCGAGAGAGTATGTTTTTTGGTTCAGCAGAATTCATCACAGAATGTCAGGGTCAGCACTCCGCTCCGCTGCGGTGATCTGATACATATCGCGAATTAGTTGCATGTCGCAATCTCGTTGTTGAACCTTTCGACGCGCAAACATCCGTTTTTGAGTATTGATCATCACGTCAGCTGGCAACAAGGATGTTTGTCCGAACAGCCGAGCATAGTTGACATAACTAGGAACGTTGGAGGTCACAAAACCGTACATCATGCTGCAAACGCCGATTACCTTGCCCGTGAAGATACTGGTATTAATCGCAGTCTTGGAATAGTCACCCATGATGCAGCCCAAAAACTGCATGTTGGTTGCTACCTTTTCGACGCCATAGTTGATGTTGATCTTTCCGTAGGTGTTCTTCAAATCGCTATTGCACGTACCCGCACCCAAATTAATCCAGCTACCTAAATAGCTGTGCCCCAAGAATCCATGATGCTGTTTATTGGTGAAAGGCTCGATAACGGAAGCCTCGACCTCGCCGCCAATTTTCGTCGTGTGGCCCAAAGCTACGCCATCCTTCAACGCCGAGTGTTCGATCACCCTCGCTCCTGGTCCGGCATAAATTGGACCGGACAGATAACAAAATGGCCCGATGCTGCAATTGTCTTCAAAGATGATGGGGCCGTCATCGGTATCAATCACTGCGTACTGACCAATCTTGACATTCTTTCCGACAAAAACTCCATCGGACGTTTCGGTATAGTTCGCCAGCGTCAAGCGATGATTCATTGATGATGTCATTTGGTTCATGTGGCACCTGACGACATCGTGCGGCCATCGCAATACGTCGACCTGATCGCTCGTGACTGCTTCGTCAATCACTTTAAACTTTGCGACAGCTTCCAACACGACATCGAACGCATCTCGTTCGGACTGGCTGGCGTCTGCGATCTTGGTTTGGCGAATGGTATGCAGGTCTTTGCCCGTCACGCGAGCGATAAGGATCGATTGGTCTTGATCGTCAACCATGACGCACGACTCGCGGTGTTTGGCAACTTGCGACAAGGCCGCTCCCACCGAAACCGATGGACTCAATCGAGCGTTGACTAACAACAATCCGTCTTCGTGATCGCCCCATCCTTCATCATCAAACCTAGACGGCAGCGATTGCATTTCAAAATCCAGCTGCTGAATCAAGTTTAGGTGTGGCCGAACCCGGCCTCGCAATTCACTTCCAATCGATTCGGCCATTCGTGTCAGCCAGTCTACCAGTCGAAGTCCCGCGCACGTAATTGCGTAAGCAGGTCGCCCGATCGTGATGGGGTGAAGATCAGCAGCCTTGGAATCTTCAAAGGCAACGATGGTCATCGGCATGGCAGGTAGTCGCTGTGGCGAGGTGCAGGTAGACGTCGGATCGTAACGGTTTTTCAGTTTAATCGTTTTCGGCTGCCAGTCTCAGCCCACTCGTTTTAGTTTCCCCTTCGATTCAGTTCCGCTGGACTCGGATTTGCTGATCGCGAACTAGGCTGAATTGGATGACTTTATCGACAACATGAAACTTCGACCAGCTTTGAACCCCGACGTACTATGAAACTTACAACCGTGCTGTCTTCGTTGACGATTGCAGTTTCATTGATGATTCCTGGGCTAGCTGACGAATTCGCGATCGCCAATGAACCTGTGCTGACAGTGACGGTCGGGACCGAGGCACCACACCCAATTCGCAGCTTGATTGATCAGCTCGATAGCGATCACTATCACACGCGACAATCAGCCAAAACTGATTTAATTAGGTTAACAAATCAAGGGAATGCTGATTCGTTGCATCAAGGGCTTAAGCACCACTCATTGGAAGTTCGATCAACAGTCGCCGAAATTTTGGGAATGATCCGCCAACGGGATTTTGATGATCAACTCCAAGAGGTTTCCGATCCAAACGTCCCCACCGAAGAATTGACTTCGTCTGGCTGGAAAGAGTTCTCTGCGGTGGCAGGGACCGACATGGAAGCACGGCTCGCGTTCGTCGCTGTTTGTCGTCGTCACCCGGTTGGTTTATCGTCGATCCAGTCCGTCAGTAAATCACACTTTGACTTCACAAACCCATTTCAGATTAGCAGCGATGATGGAATCGGGTGGGTTTTGTTGCTGTTATCCGAACTGCGTGATAAGGCCCCCGAAGATGAATTCGATACACAAGCTGCGACGCAAAGTTCACGCATTGCAATGTCACTGAGCCAACCGACGATGGGGCTTGATCTACACGCGATGGCGAATCACCCCAGTGGTTGCGGCGTGGTTTTCAGCCGCTTAGTCGCAATTTGGCTTGCAAAAAAGGACTCGGTCATCGACCGACGCACCGCCATTCGTGTTGCCACACGCTATCGTTGCGACGAAGCTGCCAAAACCATCGCAGAACAAGTCCTGCGCGATCCCAGCAGCCCCGCTGCGTCAACCGTGACAGCCATGTTGGTGATGACAAACCTACTGCAAGAGAACCATTGGTTAAGCGGTTTCGTCAACGACAACCGAACGGCTCATGTTTGGCAATTAATCGCTGATCGCAAAATCAAAATCCAAACTCAAGTTCGCGATGTCGCGATTGCTTTATTGGTCAATCAAGCTGGCCACGACCCTCGTCAATTTGGATTTGCCTACTTGGAGGCCGATCCGCTTCTGCGGTTCCGTGATTACAGCCTAGGTTTCGAGAACGACCAGCTTCGCGCTCTGTCGCACACCGAAGCGTTGAACTTTCTTTCGACCAACACGACGTCACCTGTCATGCCCTAACCTACCGCGTTGGCTCCAGGAAGCTTAAGGACAAACCGGAACCCAAACCAGCTATTTCGATTGTCAAGCGATCGCTTCCCATCGGGAATGATTGGCCCCCTTCTGTTCATCGTTTCCAGAAGCTGACTATGCTGAGGTTGTTCGTCGTTCCTACGCGTGCGCAGTGCAGGTTGAAACCTTTGGGCTGCGAAGTAATTCCCCCCCCTGACAACGACTGGAACTCGACTGGTCAATCACACTAGGTCAGCACACCACCGGCTTTGCCAGCACAGAAGCACGTCAGGCTGAGGCTAACTTAGCCTCCTCACGCATAGCCTTCGTATCACGAACTTCGTCCAAGGTAACACCGAAGTCCTCGCGCCCAAGATTCACAAGATTGACGCGACGATTGTCAAAATGTTTGTGAAGTGCATTCTCGAGAGCGGGACCACGTCCTACTGCTTGATTTCAATCAGGCAGGGGACATACCAGGGGAAAGCAATCTGTAGACTTAGCGATACAGGCGGATTCCAAAGAACACGTTTTCAGTGTCGAAGGATTCGCCTTCGAACGCGAACCCGGCGCTCACGTTGTTGACGTCCACTTCTCCAAAACCAAAGTATCGGTACTCGGTGAATAACTCGGCATTGTGACTCAGTTCCGTGGCTACACCTGCGATTCCTTGATAGGCAAACGCGGTGTCGTCGATGTCGATGGTTGCCATTCCGGTTTCTAGCGTGGCATCCACGGCCGCGAAGCCGATCCCGCCACCAACGTATGGCTTGACGAAGCCAAGTTTGGCGAAATCGTAATACAGGTTAGCCATTCCTGAATAGACATTGGCGTGGCCGGACCACGAACCGGGCGCTCCGTTGACCGTCCACTGGTCACCCGTATTGTCCCGGAATGCAAATTCTAATTCGCCGCGTAGCGAATCACCGATTTCGCGTCCAACCGCTCCACCGATCGCCCATCCATCGTTGAAGCTTCCGATCACATCCAAGCTGGCGGCGGGATTGTCCCCACTGTAGTCA
>CAYVAN010000009.1:0-5079 GCA_964449225.1 uncultured Rhodopirellula sp. | reverse complement strand
ATTCCAGCCACCAAACAGGCTGGCGTAATACCGGTTGCAAGGGTCAGAATCCAACAGACTGCAAAACGCCGCGTCACATCCCAGGTCGTCACAACCGGAATCGCAGCAGTGGGATTCGCAACCACTGTTTTCGCAGCAGCTTTCGGATCCGCATGTCGGCTGACCGCAGGACTGTTCTTGTGCACAGCACGTGGTCTCGCAACCGCAACCAGGCTCACAACATTCGTCGCAGTGACTCAGGGCACCGCAACCGCCCAAAAGATTAAATGGTCCAATCGCTTGTGATGAATTGGTAACGGTCAGTGCTACCAGCACCGCCGCAAAGAGTGGCATTGATTTGATCATGGCTCCGCCTTGGTTTAGTGATGCAAGCTGCCATCCTTGGCAGCGTGGAAGTGCCCAGTAGCAGGGTTATCGGTTAGCTCCACAGCATTTCAACGGCTCCTTTGGATTGGCCACCCCCCCCTTTTTTGCAATCCTGACAATCGGACCAATCCGACGAACCTGAATCTGCGTCATCGCAATTCGCCGACACTCGAACAAGACTCTGCGAGAAATCTTCCACAAGATAGAAACCGAATTTTCATTTCGCCGAAAGCTTCATCAAGAGAAACCAAGGCGACAAAGTTTGAATGCCAAGACATTTCCCCTGTTTCATTGACGGATCAGAAGCTCATCTGACCATTCCACGGACTTAGCGGACTGTCCGCAAGCTTTTTTACCTGCACCATAGAGATGTATTGAATGAAGACTCATGCTTTCCTGGGACTTGTCGCAGTCCTGATCTGCTCCTTTAATGTTCAAGCCGAAACCGTTTCAACGGGATTTACGAACGCCCAAGGGTTCGCGACCGGCGATAGTTCCGATATCACAATCGGCACGGGACTTACGGCGACTTTTAGCGGTGGCCAGCAGCGGCAGTCTTTTGACGCCCCAGCTTACAACCAGGACAACGCCGCATACTTCTTCATCAATGGCCCAACATTTACGGGCAGTTTTGGATCGGAAATCTCGGTCGACAGCCCCCAGGACGTGGGCACGATTAGTTTCAGCAGTGCTGTGGACCAGGTAAGCTTCTTCGCAGCCAACCGCGCCAACGGCACGCCATCGATCCGCGTGATCGGAGCAGACGGCGTTACCACTCTTTCGACGGTGGACGTGACTGGCACCAGCAATCAAGGTTCTGCGGGCGCAGTACCGTTCGTCTTCACCAGCGAGATTCTTGGTGATCGAATTAGCCGAATCGAGATCGACAATGCAGGCCCGGCTGGGAACCCTCCTTATGTAACGGCAATCGATACGTTTTCAGCCTCAGTCAACGCGGTTCCTGAACCCTCATCGCTTGCTCTCGTCTCGTTGATCGCTGTTGGCGTAGCAGGCCGTCGACGAAGACGTGTCTAGGGTCAGACAAAGCAATTAGGCGAACGACACAGGGCAAATCAGTTTTTCAAACTGGAGACTGTATCGCCGTAGCGAAGCTCGCGTAGAGCTTCGGCGATTGCGGGGAAACCGAACGCCTACGCGGCGATCGCTACTTGCTGACGACACCCCAGCTTGAAAAACTGCTTTGCCCAGGCGAACGCCAAGCATTCATACGAGAAGCTTGGCGTGTGGGTTTTTCCAACGTTGGATCTGCCAATCTGCATCTCACCCTTACCACGAGCCTTTCCAGCAACACTTCTGTTGTCTGTTTACTTTGCCGGAGCTTCGTTCTTTAAGGCGACGGCAAAGACAGGTGGAAAGGCTATCGGAAATAGAAAGGGTTCCAATCACCAACGTCCAGCCTAGCTGGAATCAGTATTTTCGTCGTCATTCGATATCGCGTCGTTCGTCTTTCACTCAGCATCAGATTAAAAAACCGATGCAATTTGACGGTTGTTATTCCCACTGCGCCAATGGCGACACAGATCGCTTCAGCTGACGTGTTCGAACAACGGGGTTAGACGATGATCTACGCTGGCGGCTTTTCTCCGGCGCACAAGCAAATTTGCCCGCAGCTAACCGCCTCACCGGCAAGGCCACTGGGACTCGCTGCGGCTTGTTTAAAGATGCGGCCGAACTTCTTTACCACGTCGCACGAAGCCCAGGCATCGACGTCAAACCAATGTTTCCTTCCCACGCCGGTCGCGAACAGAAACGTTGCCTATTGCATTCCATTCCCAATGGACAGGCTATAGCCGGTGAACAGCACAGACGAGGTTTGACAGCTTTGCAATAAAAAAGAAAGCCGAGGCGTATGCCTCGACTTTCTTTAGATTCACAATGTATGGAGCAATCGAATTAACGCTTGCGACGGGTCACTGCCGTCACGCCCACGAGGCACATCGCCAAGAGCGAAGAAGGCTCTGGAATGGCAACTGACGTGGCGGAAAATGCCAAATTGTCGACGTAAGCGAGGCCGGTCGTTCCGTTTCCTTCGCTTTGAAGCCTAACGAACAGTCGATCGCCATCGGCGAGCGAACTGACGTCGTATGAGAAATCGAAGGCCACTGGCCCATCGCCCGCAGCAGCTGGAGCAAGACCAACGAACTCACCTACCAAGTTACCGGTGGTTGCTACGTCGTTGCCCGACTCTGCAAATGCAAACGGATCGGTCGCGCTCAGGGAAAATAGCTGTACGTTCAAATCACTGAACTGAGCAGCGTCATCTCGCCGGTATACCTCTCCGGAGATCTCAATGGATTCAAACCCCTCTTGCGTCCCGATTTCGCGATACAAATAACCAGCAGCACTAGTAGCTGCAAGGAATCCATCCAGGGCAGGTACGCCACCCACCGATCCAACACTGAATCCAGCAGGACCGGGCTCACTAACAAAATCGGTAAAACCGCCAGCACTGGACTCACCCCAGTTTTCTACATCCAGCGAGAAGCCAAAGCTGGGAGCAGCAGCAGCGGCGGTTGTGCCACCGGTCTCGAAATCCTCACTCGAAACAACTAGGGCGCCTACGGCGGTGGAAGACAGGCATGCACAGAATGCCAATATCGCAGGTAGGTAAAACGGTCGTAATTTCATAAACAAACCTCCAGAGAGTCAAACATGTGTAACACATTTCGTGAACATCCCCGCCGTACAGTAAGCGAGGCAATTACTCCGAGATTATAACTAACGCGGACGAAGTAAATTCACCCTAACCCGATTCTCCAACAAAAAGGCAAAAAAAGTTTTCAAGCGCTCAGTTGAACCGGAGCGATCGGAAGTTGTGAAGCTGCCAGGCATCTCTGGAAAAGCAGTAAAAAACGGGTTTTCTGTCTCTTTTTAGAGCTGGGTCCTACAAAGACAGACGGCTGTAAATGGTCTCTTGCTCCGATGTTTTGTAACGATTTATTGTGCAAATTTTGTCACGTTTTTAGGCCCACGGATTCTGCTGATGTGGCACTGTGCCAAACAGCATAGTTATTAATGCAAAACGCGCACGACGGCTGGCTGGGTGATAATGTTTGTAGATGTCTTATGGGTTCACTTGTTCGAACGACCTGGACAACAAAGGGGGAAGTCGCACCCCATTGCTGAGGTGGCCTGACCAAAGATTCGCTGCTTCGCTGAATCGTTCCATCATGGCCAATGGTGTAGCCCGTTCACTGTCGTACGGAATCTTGTCGGTGTTCTTACAAACGATCATGTGATTGAGTTCTTCGTCCAACTTCCCGACATTGTGGTGTTGTCAAGATCATCGATCAGGCTCGTCTGCGAAACATCGGGTCGAATGGTCACGACGGAACCACGTCGAATCGAGCGAGATTTGCCAAGGAAAGTTTTCTCCGGTTGGCAACAAATGAATGAGATGGCGAACGGACTTTCGAACGCGGCATGCTTGAGTCGGTAAGCCGTTTGTTCACAGCCGGAATTGGAGCAACCGTCACCGGTTCGAGGAAAAGTTCCAGCTGGCCGGAACGTGGATAGTCACGGCCGATAAACCTTTCGATTTCGATTCAAAAAGGTTGTGAGTGTTTCGCCAGGGCAAATCAGAATGCTTGAGACGTCAGGACGTCCGCGAGGCCTTGACGATGAGTCGGGAACTGAAGCTTGAAGTTTAAGTCCTTTTTCATCCGTTGATTCCAGATTCTCTTGTTTGTCTCGCTGCGAAATCGAACGGATGCGTCTTTATCGGGTTCGATGAACTTGGGGGATTCGGCACCGCATAAGTCAGCGATGTGTTGATAGAACTGGCGACGTATGACGGGTGCATCATCGCTGATGACATAGGTGTGATGCCCTTCATTGGGCTGTAGTTGCCAAGCAGCCATCACGGCGCTGGATGCATCGTCGACATGGATAAGATTGAGGTACCCTTCGGCTGGCGAAGCGATGGAACGACCCGCGATCACATCGGCCGCTCGCGGTACCCTTCCTGGCCCATAGATACCAGACAGCCTTAGTGTGCGATGGCCAGGCAGACCAAGTTTTTGACGCAGCAATGCCTCGGCGCGCAGGTGCGCCTTTCCACCTGCCCTGGTCGGCCGTGTTGGCGACGTTTCATCCACCCACACACCGCCGGTTTGGTGATAGACACCCGTGGTGCTGATGTAACAGAACTTGGTCTCATTGGCACGGCTTGGATCGATCCGCAATGCATCGATCAGATTTCTTAGTCCGCCAACCATTGCGGTATCTCGATCAATGTTGCTTTTGCGATCGTACGCGACAGCCACTAAAACTCGGTCGATCTTACCCAACTCTGCGATCGATCGGCTCAGCGAAGAACGGTCCGTCCAGTCACATTGGACCGGCGTGATACCGTCCTCGGCGATGGACTTCATCTTTTGCGAACTTCGAGTGGTCGCATAAATGGTGTCACCATTTTTCTTCGCCCGTTCGGCGACTCTTCGCCCCAGATACCCATATCCAACGACAAGGGAGCGAATCATTTGGCTGTTCTTTTCATAAAAATGGTTTTCGGTGCTTAGGTCGATGCGGGCTACAATACGACCCATGAGAAGCAGGGTACAATGACAGGTCGCACGCTGCCCAGGGCCATCACTTTTTCACTTCGGAGTATTCGCCATTGTCGCTCGGCTCTATGAGCCGATAACGCAGTCGGCGCGGAGAGCCCACCGACAATTCCCACCAATGGGTGTG
>CAYVAN010000008.1:31074-41912 GCA_964449225.1 uncultured Rhodopirellula sp. | reverse complement strand
CGTTTCCAATTGACTGGCACCGCCTTCGAGCCAAAGCAAGATGACATTCCTGGGTCGAGCTCGATCGGTTGCCCCCGTTTCATCAGCTAACGCAAGAGAACGGGCGATCGAAGACATCATCAAGCCGCCGGCAGTGCAACCAGTGAGAGTTCGGCCAAGGAGATTACGACGACCGAAGTGGGCTAGAGGATTGCACAGCATGGCAGGGTTTTGATGTGTCATGATTTTAGTGGTTCCACGCAAATTCGCTGCTATTGATAAGCGTCCACGTCAGATCCTCAATCGCTTTGCGGTGGTTTGTTGAGGAACCGATTTGAGTCTGGAAATGGTCAAGCTCGGTTTCGGTGGGATGACGATTCAAGACGCTTAGGTAGATCGCGTCGATTGCGTTGGCCTCATTGTCAGCAAACATTGCGACATGCGAAGTCGTGTTAAGGACTGGGTTTTCGCCTATTAGATCCGCAACCATGCTTCCGTTCATCATCAGTAATCGCTGGGTGATCGTGATGGCGTCAGCCGTAAATTCGTCTTCACCGACATCGCCGTAGCGACGCACGAACTCGTCGCCGCTGATGATTGTTTGAAGCTGTAGCAATAAAGAGGACTGGCGATCGATGCGTTTGATTCGCGCTGATTGGATCAACGAGCCTGCGACCTGTTCAGGGCGCAAGCGTACCAGCGGGAAAACCGCGTAGTGGTCTTCATGTTCCCCTGTGATTTCAAAGTCGGAACGACTGTCGACTCTAAATGCGTCGCTGCACGCGATCAAAGCGATCAACCGTCGTAGATTGAATCCATGCTGGACAAAATCATCGGCAAGAAAATCCAGGCACTTAGGATGCGGTTGATCCATTGGTAAGTCATCAACACTGTCGCCGATTGGCTTGCCAAACATCAACGCCCAAACGTGACTGACCGCTGCGATGGCCGCTTGATGGTTTTCTGGATGAATGATCCAGTCCGCCAAATTTGATCGGGCACTTTTCTCTGTACCGAGCAAATGTTTTTGGTAAGGAACCGTTGCTGGAACAGACACTGGTGAATCCGCTTCCAAGTATTGAAATTCGTAATGAACGTCTTTGTTGCGTACGCCTTGTAAGCCACTGCTTCGTGCAGCTGTAAAGAAAGCGGCTAGTTGGTGAAAGTCAGCTTGTTCGCCCGACCGTGTTTGATCATCACCCTGGGCAAACGAGACGTTTCCAAGGAAATCGTCATGGCATTGCAGGCAGTCAATCCGCAAGCCTAGGAAGACTCTTGCCGTTCGAGCGGCCAGGCGAACCGGGTCAGGCTGGTCGTCATTGCTGTCGAACGTCGCGGTCAGAAAGTTGACCTCCGGCTTATCTGTCCACAAACCATCTGCGGTGACCAGTGATTTGACCAATCGGTCGTAAGGCCAATTTTCAGCGATGGTTTCAGTTAGCCATTCTCGAAACCGTCGCCGACGGAAAGTAAGAAATGGTCCTTCGTCCACGCCGACCAGTTGTCGTTCAAACCGTTGGGCCCAATAGTGGTGAAACCGTTGGTCATTGAACAAGGTTTCCAAATGAACGTGTTCCCGATCCGATTCGGGAACCGACTCCAGTTCTCGTATCTCTTCGAGCGACAGGCCGCAACCGACAAGTGCCAACGATACTCTTCTGCAAATCGTCATCCAATCGGCTTCTGGAGCTGAACTCATCCCCAATGCATCAAGCTCGTCGAAACGAAGTTGGTTTAGCTGATTGAGCGTTTCGGATAATTTGGGGACCTGAGCGATCCGGTTAGAACGAGCGATTCGTTTAGACGTTCGCTTTTGAGATTCGTCTGGATCGGAAATCCCGGAGATCAAGTATGCGAAAGACGCCGACATTAAAAGCGCAAACCAACCCCAACGCGTGATCGCAAGAATCGTAGTTTGTAGAGTCTGCATGGAACAGAAACCGATAGGTTGGAACGACGTCCTTGAAGAATGATTCGTTTCCTAGGCGACAATCTTGGTAACAAAACGGGAAAAGTTTGGACGGTGTTTGTTAGGTAGGCCTAATCGATTCGTTTTGGCGTTATACAGTATGCACCTTTTCAAATGCCTTGGACTCAAATGCCTTCAACATCGATACTGTTGCCGTCTTGTTGCAACGACTTTTCGATCGCATCCAGCAAGGCTTGGGTTTGCAAAGCTTGCTGATGCAGCGGGGTTAGGTCTTCATTGCCAATGAAGCACTGGATCATGTTACGTTCTTGATTGCCTTCAAATGTATGCGATTCTACTGATCCGGTCGAATCATGGATCCAGCATCGAGTGGGGCGTTCGGTCCAGGGACGAGTGAAGTCGTCACAGATCAGCGACGATTTGCTGCCGGCAATTTCAAACCATTTTCGAGTCGCAGTGTCGTAGCCACAAGAAAGGGTGGCAGAAACGTCGTCGCCCAGCTTGATCAACGCCGTCACCCGAACGGGTACGTCGCCCCGCATGACGGCAGTGGCTTGAACCGACATTGGAGCCTCGCCAAGACTTGCAAAGACTATCAGGCCGCCGGCGTACCAGCCAAGGTCAAGCAAGCAACCTCCCCCAAGGGATCGGTCAAGTCGATGGTCACCTGATTGGAATGGTTCAAAGAAGGAAACCGAGGCGCTGATGTGACCGATCTTTCCGAACTTTTGTTTGGTCAGCCACGCTTCAAACGCGCTGCTACGTTCATGATGCAGCCAGCCGGTCGCATCAAGCCAGCGAACCTGTTTCGATTGACAAGCTGCGTCAATCAGCTTGGCTTGTTCCAGGTTCATCGCAAGCGGTTTTTCACACAGAACATGCTTGCCGGATTCGGCTGCCGCGATGGACCATTGGGCATGCATTGACGGGGGCAACGATACATAGACTGCATCAACATCGTCGCGGGCGAGCAATTGTTGGTACCCGGTGACTGCGTTTTCGATTCCATATTGATCGGCGTACCAACGAGCTCGTTCGGCATCGCGGCTGGCAATGGTGGTTACTGCCACGCCGTCGGTTGATTGCAGGTCAGCGACTAAACGGCGAGTAATCCGACCGGTGCCTATGATTCCAAACCGAGTGGTCGTGATTGTCATGATCGATTTCCCAGCGGTTGCTGCGTTGCCATAGTTGCATGATTGGTACCTAAGCCCTGATAATGGCAGCGGGGCAACAATCTCGCTACTGCTGTTTGTTTGGTTTCGTTGTTTCCCAGCACAACCTACTCGCTAACACTGTTCGGTTTCATCGACTCAAACGCATGCAAAGCCACTCGCCACTTGATACGACGATCGCAGTGGTTACGCCTGAAAATATCGCCTTTGATTATCAAGTAGCAGGGCCATTTCGGCGGATGCCAGCTTACCTGATCGATTTGCTTGTCCGATGGGGGGCGATCGTGATTTTGGTTGTTTCTGCTCTCTTCATTGGACTGTTGATTGATATTCAGACACTTGGGCCGTTCGTCCTCGCTGGAATGTTTTTGACCTATTTCCTCATCAGCTGGTTTTACGGCACGATGATGGAAACCTTTTTCAACGGAAGAACGATCGGGAAATGGGCGTGCGGCATTCGAGTGATTGATGTCGACGGTCGTCCCATCAACGGTCGACGAGCCTTTGTACGAAATTTGTTAAGGATTGTTGATCTATTCCCAATGGCAGCACCTGGGGTCTTTTTCGATTCCGACATTCCGCCGATCTACATCATTCCGACAGGATTGGTGGGGTTGATCGCGATGATGTCGACGAAACGCTTGCAACGGCTCGGTGACTTGGCGGCTGGCACCATGGTGATCATTGATGAAAAAAGTTGGCGGCTACCAGTAGCGAAGGTTGATGACGCGCGAGTCCCGGCACTGGCATCCTTCATCCCGGCGGATTACAGAATTTCGCGAAGTATGGCACGAACGCTTGCGGTCTACGCTGAACGACGTCATTACTTGACGCCTGCACGACGTCGCGAGGTGGCGCGTCATTTGGCCATCCCGCTGATCGACCGATTTGAATTTCGTAGCGACATTGATCCAGACTTGTTGATGTACTCGCTGTATTACAAAGCGTTTCTTGCCGAATCGTCGGGCGAGTTGGCTGATCTGGGACCGTTGGCTGGATACAGTCCGCTGCGGTCAAGCGTGGCGGAAACAGCGGTTGTTGAAACAGACGATTCCGACATTCCAATTGCAGGAATTGTTCAATGAAGGTCGCCACAGTGCTTGAAAAACGCCGCCATCAATGGGCTGAATTAGAAACGTTTTGCGATGCGCTGGAAAAGCGAGGCAAGGTCGCTGCATCGGCGTCTGGCACCCATCAGGGATCGCAAGGAATCGCAAGGTTTGCGACGTTGTACCGCAGTGCTTGTGCCGACTTGGCGCTTGCTGACGCCTACCAGTTGCCACCTTCGACGGTCACTTATTTGCATCGATTGATCGCTCGTTCGCACAACCAGTTGTATCGAGCGAATCGTTTTGAACCGTCGCGATGGGCGGACATGATGTTCTACGATGCGCCGCAACAAATTTTTGCGGATCCGTGCGTCAAGATTGCGTCGATCGTTTTCTTTGGACTCTTTGCGTTGGCAATGTACATGGGGCGTAATGATGTTTTGTTCCCTGGATTTGTCGAAGCGATCATTGGTTCAGCCGGAATTGAACAAATGGAAGAGTCGTTTGAACAACCGCTTAATGGTTCATTGGATCATTACGTGCCGATGGCTGGTTTTTACATCATGCACAACACGGGAATCGGGCTGCGTTGTTTTGTTTTTGGATTGTTAATTT
Organism: uncultured Rhodopirellula sp.; assembly: GCA_964449225.1. Lineage (GTDB taxonomy): Bacteria > Planctomycetota > Planctomycetia > Pirellulales > Pirellulaceae > Rubripirellula. The sequence goes on along the minus strand of CAYVAN010000008.1, from coordinate 37,164 downwards.
TGCCATGTCTGTATGTCTTGTCGTTCAATGCGATTCATTTGGGAGCATCGTTTGGCTACATGGCGCGTCCCGATGCGATCGGCGGCGACAATTTCTTTCATTTTGTGACCGCGCACGGCCCGTTTGAATTGACTGCGATCGCGCTCGCCGGCGGTGCGGGGCTTCGGTTAGGAGTAGGGTTCTTTCACACCTGCGGGTTGATGCGGATGGAATCGCTGCGTGAGAGTGCGATTCGGGCGGTGCCAATCATGGCGGCTTCGGCGGCATTGTTTTGTCTGGCTGCTTTCACGGAGGGCTTTTTGTCGCCAAGCCCAGCGCCGTACATTGTCAAAGCCGCTTGGGCCGTTTTGTCATCGGGACTGATCAGTTTCTATTTTGTTGTGCTCGGTTTTCCTCGCGATGCGTTTGCTGCATCACCGCCTGCTAACGATGGGCAGCCAAGTCCGTTTGGTTTTGACGATCCGCCCGAGTCAGTGGAATCGCAAATCGATGTCCCGCGATCCAAGATGATCACTTCGGGCAGCGGAGGTCCAAGCGATGCAACTTGATCAAACGCACGTCAAAATTCGTTTGCGAACGATGGCCGAGATTGGCGATTTGGCGCTAATTATGGTTCGACGCTATCCCACTGTGTTAACGGTTGGCTTTGCTGTGGGAGCAATCTTCTGGGCGTTGTTGGACTTGTTGGTTTTAGCTTGGATTCCGCTGACGGAGTCTTTCTATGGGCTCGATGACGAGGAAGCGGTTTGGGAGATCATTCGTTATCTGGCTTGGATGGGATTGCTGGTCATGTTGCAGGCCCCGGTTGCCGGTGTGTTGTCGACACTCTACTTGGGCCTGGCTGTGTTCGAGCAGCGGCCGACCTGGGCAAGTGTCCGCGCCGAGGCCAAGCGAGGTTTTACGCGATGGTTTTGGAAGTTGGGAATCGTTAGGTTTGCATTTCCGCCAGTCATCTTGTTGGCCTTACGATGGGGACAGCCAGCAAGTGGGTTTTGGGATGCGTTTGTGCCGCTCGTGATTCTGCTTTGGGTTTCACTGGTGCGAGCATCTAGGCCATTTGTGCCCGAGATTTTACTTTTGGAACAATGCCCTCTTCGTTCAAAATCGAACGAGGTGATCACGGCTTCACGTCGTTCGAAGTCGTTGCATCGTCCCTTGTCAGGCGACTTGTCCGGGCGATTCATCTCGGTTTCGGTGGTTCTGATCGTCTTAATGATCTCGATCGGTTATTCGCTGATTTGGGTGCGTGGTATTTCGGTCGGACGATGGGACGTGATGAACCTGTTCGTGCTGCTGGTGATCTATCCGTTGTCGTTGTGGTGTGTTGCGGGGATCAGTGTGATGGTCCGGTTGTTGAATTATTTGGACTGCCGCATCCGGCTAGAAGGGTGGGAGGTTGAATTGGCGGTTCGCGCCGAAGCGATGCGTCAGTTTGGCGATGATTCGGTCGCTGTGGTGAAGGAGGCGTCACTGTGATTGAACGACAACGCTTTTTTACGGCAATTGTTTTTGTCATCTACCTTTTGGCTTGTTTGTCGTCTGCCAATGTTTCGGAAGCCACCGAAGCACCAGCGAATCAGAGCGTTGTGGAAAATTCAATTTGGTATGACTCAGAAAAAGGGAAGTTAAAACCAATCATTTTGCAACCAAACTTTGATGACTCAATGAATCGCGATAGCCGGTGGTTGCCTAAGCCAGAGAAGGTCCGTAAGCCAGTCAATTCCACACCGGTTGGCGGTGGAGGTGTTGTGGGTAATGGAGTACTTGGATCAGGACTGACGCTGGGGAATTTGCTTGGTTGGTTTTTGCTTGTCATGATGCTCGTGACCGCCGTTGGCACCATCATGTGGGCGCTTAGCAAAGCAGAAGTTGAAATGATGGGAGAAACCAAACGCTTTGGAAATTTGGCGAACGAAACGTTAGACGAGCAAACGGTCGAACGCATGAAACACTTGCCCGCCGAGTTGCGGCGAACCGGATTGAACCCACGCAGTGAAGCCGAGCGTTTGATGCATGCAGGGCTCTTTGACCAAGCCATTATTTTGTTGTTTGGCCATCAACTATTGATGCTGGACCGTAAGACCCATTTGCGTTTGAACCGGGGAAAGACCAATCGTCGCTACTTGCGCGAGTGCCGATCAGCCAGTCCGTCGTGTGCTGAACATTTAGAGGCCACCGTGCAGGCATTTGAACGTTCTTACTTCGGACGACATAACATCACAGCCGATGAGTTCGCGAGATTGTGGGAAACGAACAAGCAATTAGAAATCGCCATCGATTCAAGACCGGAGGTGTCGGTGTGAGGAAAGTTGGTTTCGTTGTTCTTGCAATGATGTTGGTTTGGGCCACTGGATGCAGTCGGTTTTCCATCGAGTATGGAAAAAGCAAAGGTATCTCGGGGCGTCAAAGCTTGAACGGTTTTGGCGGTCTAAGGCAAGCGTTCAAGTCTGCTGGGTTTGATAGTCGTGATATCACGCGACTGACTGATCGTGTTCGTCGAAGTGATGTGATTGTTTGGACACCGCAAGAATTTGGCCCCATTCCGCCGAATGTGACTCGGTGGTTTGAGAATTGGTTGCAAGAAGGCGATCACGCGCTGGTTTACGTGATTCCTGATAGCGGAAGCGAAGTTGATTATTGGCGAGAGGCGTCCCGATTGGCTCCGCCGGATCAACGGTTGGAGTATCGCAAAAGCGCGGCACGAGCGATCAATCAGCGAGCCGCGTGGCGTTTGAATCGACGCGCGGTTCCCAGCAATGGATGGTTTTCTGTTTCGCCCTCGGTAAGCCAAGTAAATCCAGTCAGCGATGATCACAGTGTCGATACCGAATTGAAATTGACGGCCTACCAGATACCTGTGCCACCGGCAAACTCTGCAAACTCTGCAGGCACGGCGACCGGTGGGGCAACGGGTACGGCAGTGAATCCCGGACCTAGATTCGGAGGAATCGGAGCGAACGGTCCAAATTCGATCGGCATCGTGCCATCTACGACCACTGCGACGAAAACTAACGTTGTGTTCGAATCGGAGCTGAGCAATGCCAAAGGTGAAACCGTCGTCGCCACGATCCAGAGCGAACGTTGGGATCAGTCGCGAGTCGTCGTGGTTGCCGGTGGATCGATGTTGACCAATTTTGCGTTGACTCGCCTGGCTGGCCGTGAGCTAGCCGATCAAATCATCGAAAGCTCAAACGCCAGTGTCATGAACGACGCGAATGCTGATGGATCGGAGTTGCCAAAAGTGGGATTTTTGACGACAGACTGGAGTGGCATTTCCGTCAGCGAGCGGAAACCGGGGGCTCCAATCGCTTCTGGAATGGAATTGTTGACCGTCTGGCCAGTCAGTTTGGTGACCATCCACGGCATCTTGCTTGGACTGGTTGTTTGTTTGACGTTGATGCCAATCTTTGGGCGACCCCGAAGGCTGCGGCGGGTTGATCATAGTGATTTTGGTGACCATTTAGATGCCGTGGCCGCGCTGATGCGCAAGGCTGGCGGCGAAGGTTTTGCACGGCAACGAATTAGCGAATACTTCAAACGCATTCGTGGAGAGAATTCAGGGCCCTGGGTGCAGCCCGATACAAGCGAGCACCCATCGTTTACGATGCAACGCCCCGCGTCTAAGACTGATTCTAATAAATCCTAGCCTTATCGAACGAGAATTTGATCCGTTGAGTAATCTGCCACCTGCTTCGTCACCGCTGACCGATCCCGCACCCGCTCAGGTTTCGCCCAAGTTCGAGCCTGTTCGGAAATTGTATGACGCGATCACGTCTGAGATTGGCAAGATCTTTGTAGGTCAAGACGAATTGGTTCTTGGTTCGTTGACCGCTCTCTTTGCTGGTGGTCACGTGCTGATTGAGTCGGTTCCCGGTTTGGGGAAAACATTATTCGTGCGAACGCTTGGCCGTGTCCTTGGGTGCGAAAATGGTCGTGTGCAATTTACCGCCGATTTGATGCCATCCGATATTACGGGGGCACCGGTTTTTGACATGCAAAAGAGCGAGTTTCAATTTCGGCCTGGGCCCGTGTTTACGCAATTTTTGCTTGCCGATGAAATCAATCGCTCACCCGCGAAAACGCATGCAGCGTTGCTTGAGATCATGCAGGAATACAGCGTCACCGTCGATGGAACTAGCCACAAGGTTCCCAAGCCGTTCCTTGTCATGGCGACACAGAACCCGTTGGAAAGCGAAGGCACCTACAATCTGCCAGAAGCACAGTTGGACCGTTTTATGTTCAAGCTACGGGTCGACTATCCGACGGCGGATCAAGAGGCTGAGATTCTGAAGATGCATAGCCGCCAAGTTGATTTGAACAAACGGTTGTCTGAAGAGGTTCAGACGGTCACGGGACCGCAACAAGTCGAAGAGGTCATCAAGCTGTGTGGGGAAGTGCGAATTGAAGACAGCTTGGTCGATTACATCAACAAAATTGTGCGGTCAACAAGAAGTTGGCCTGCGTTTCATCTAGGGGCATCACCCCGCGCTGGGCTGGCGCTGATGCAAGCATCGCGGACGTTGGCCGCTTTCAACGGTCGCGACTTTGCAGTTCCCGATGACGTCGTCGAAATAGCGATACCAGCACTTCGGCACCGAGTTCAAATGACCGCCGAGGCAGAAATTGAGGGCCGTTCGGTCGATGAAGAGTTGCTATCATTGGTGCGAGGCGTCGAGGTTCCTCGCCAGTAATCGAAATGCAGGCTGGAGCGAGCGTAGCGCTGCTGAGGCATTCCAGTGCAATTGCCTGAACAGCGCTGCGCTCGTTCCGGCCTGCGTCAGGCTAAGCTTCTTGCTTTGGAATCGCGATGGCTTGGTCTGCGACCAGCGTGGGGATTCCCATGCGGATGGGGTAAAGCCACGTTTGATTCTGGTTGACTAGTCCCCCATCCAGCTTCGTTTCGACGGGTTGATCCAGGCGATCACGGATTTTTCCATCGCCCTGGGCAATCAACTGATTCAGGTGATTGGTCAAGGATTCGTCGGCAATTGTGAGTTCTCCCCCATCAAATGGGCAACGAAGCAGGATAAGTAATTTAGGATCGATCATTAGATTTTCTCAGTACCGGATACCGGTGTTGCCGAATTAGCCAAGGAGACACCTTCGTTTTGGGTGGTCGGGCTTTTGTCGGCCACGCAAATCCTCGGAGATGGTCTCGCTTACCATCTTCCGAACCCGCGGCGAAGGATTGCCATGAAAGCTCGGATCTTTTCAAAAATTGACAACCTGTTCGTTCGTCGCAACGCTAATGGCGTGATTCTTGCCTGGCTGATCCTTTGCAGTGTCAGTCAAGTCTACTGCACTAGCGCCAGTGCTCAAGCGCCCGCAAGCAATTCACGCGGTCTATTCACCGATCCGCAAACGGGGATTGTGTATCGCCAAGTGTCCAAAACGGTCGAAAGACCCGTGATTGAAACCAAGGTCGAAAAACAAAATCAAACCGTTTACCGTCCGGAGATCGTTACCGAGACCAAGCCCGAAAATCGCACGGTCTACACGCCCGTGGTTGAATACAAGTGGCAGCCACGGTTGCACGGTCGCTGGAATCCATTCCAACAGCCAACCGTTGCCTACCATCACGTTCCCGAGACTCGATGGGAAGCTCGTAACCAGGTTGTCAATCGAACCGAAAGCCGCACCAAATGGATCGCTGAAAATCGCACCGTCGATGTTCCACGACAACAGGTTCGGATGCAGCGTGAGCAGAAAACAGAACTAGAAGTTGTCGGCAAGTTGGCCCCAGCGACGGCCGGTCCAACAAGTGCACAAAGCGCGATTGCTGCAAGACTAAGACCGCTGGACAGCAACGCGCGTGTGACGCCGTTGAATCCGTCGCATGTTGCAACGACCCGCCGAACGCCTGTTTATAGCGCGCCGAGTTATCGTTCACCGCAGATTGCGGCAAGCACGATCGGTCGGATGACCAGCGATCCGCCTCGTCGTAGTGCAGGTCAAAGTGGAATGCGGGCGAACGATTTGTACCCAACGTCGCAGGTTCACGGACACGCGTTGCCACCAGCATCGGGCGGCGTTGGTGTCGCCAGGTTGCCATCGCTGCCGTTCATGCGATAGCGGCTAGGTTAGGCGTAG
>CAYVAN010000008.1:27876-31064 GCA_964449225.1 uncultured Rhodopirellula sp. | reverse complement strand
ACGAATTGCCAAATATGGACGGCGTCATCGAATGCATCGTCAACGAAAAAACCACGCAGAGCAAACGCTGCTGCGTGGTTTATTGGTATGAAAATCGGGTCGGCTACGAACTACTTCAGTTCGACAGCTCCACCAGCTTCTTCGATTTCTGCCTTGATCTTGTCGGCGTCTTCTTTCGATGCGCCTTCCTTCAAGGTTGCTGGGCAACCTTCGACCATCTTCTTGGCTTCCATCAGCGAAGCGCCGGTCAGGTTCTTGACGACCTTGACGACGTTCAATTTCTTTTCGCCAAATCCGGTCAGGATCACGTCGAATTCGGTTTGCTCGACAGCTTCACCACCGGCATCGCCACCAGCGGCGGCCATCATGACACCACCGCCACCAGCGGCTGGTTCGATTCCGTGAACGTCTTTCAGGTAATCGCTTAGTTCTTTGGCTTGCTTCAAAGTCATTTCAGCGATCTTGTCGCCCATGGACTTGGATTCGTCGCTGTATTCGACAACTGCGGTTTCTTCGGACATCTCTCTACCTCGAAAACAGATTTAGTAAGTTCGGTTGATTTTTTAAAACTATGGAAAGAAGCTTGGCGGACTACTCGTCGCCTTCGCCTTTTTGTTTGATCTGGCTGTTCAGCGTCTTACCGGGGCCAAGCATCGCCGCACTGAGCGTCGCACCAGGTCCAAGGATAGAACCAACCAACATCGAAATTTGCTCTTCACGGCTGGGCCACTTGCTGACGGCTTTCAGGCCATCGGCGTCTAGCTTTTCGCCATCCATGACGCCGCCACCGGCGACGAACTTCTCGTACTTCTCCTTGTCTTTGTCAAGCTTGACAATCTCTTTGACAAGCGACACAAAATCGGTCGCTCCCCAACAGACACCTACTTGACCCGTTGCACCCTCGAATGCCGGAGCAACGTTGGTACCTTCGGTAGCACGTCGAGCGAGTGAATTCTTGACAACCAGCATGTGGATGTCTTTCTTCCCAAGCTCACCGCGAAGTTCGTTCGTTGTGTTTGCGTCCATTCCGACGCAACTGACCACCACGGCATCCTCGACTCCATCGAGTCTTCGTTGGATATCGCGGGTCACAAGTTCTTTGACGTATTTACTCATCGACTCACCTAACCTGCAACTCGGACACTTGGACTCATCGTCGCACAGATTGCGATGCCTTTGACGTAGGCACCTTTGACTGTTTGCGGCTTGAGGCCTTCGATGAATTGAATGAAGGTGTCAATGTTCTCAACCAGCTTTGTCTTATCAAAACTGAGCTTTCCGACCATGGCATGAACGTTTCCGCCCTTGTCATTCCGGAACTCAACCTTCCCTGCTTTGTACTCGCCAACGACTTTGGCGACGTCCGGCGTCACGGTTCCCGCCCGTGGGCTGGGCATCATTCCGCGTGGACCAAGAACTCGACCCAAAGGTCCGACCAAGCCCATCATGTCGGGGGCTGCGATACAGACGTCGAAATCAGTCCAACCGTCTTTGATTTTCTTTGCCAAATCTTCCTGGCCGACTTCATCGGCACCGGCTTCTTCGGCTGCTTTGGCCGCGTCGCCCTTGGCGAAAACAACCACGCGTTGTTGTTTGCCGATTCCGTTTGGAAGGACCAGCGAGCCGCGGATGATTTGATCCGCTTGGTTTGGATCCACACCCAAACGCATGTGAATTTCGACCGTTTGGTCAAACGTAGCTTTGTCAAAAGCTTGCAAAGCTTCCACTGCTTGATCGAGTGGCAATGGCTCCGCAGGCTGCTTTTGAAGTGCAGCGCGGTACCGCTTAGATTTTTTTCCCATTTCAATTACCCATTGGGGGTCACGACGCTAGGATCTGAATGGTTCAGATCAAACTTCTAGTTGGTCGGGTGGTTTGGCGACCTCACCAGACCCTCATTTGATCCGTTTTCTGGACCACGGCGGCAAAGTCTCCCACTTCGGTCAAGCTTGTTGGCTCAACACGAACGCAGAATGTGGCGAACTGCTAGCGAATCGTCAACGGCAATCAGGGTGCCGACCGCACATTTTCGCCAAATACGGTCCATACCCCAGGACTGAAGGTCTACCAAACGCCAACATTGATCAATTGGCTGGTCACCTTGCCCGCCCAATCTTTGTTTGCAGCCGGTGACGCGGGGCTGGGATGCAGGATTCGATCGATGCTGACCTCAAACGAATTTTCCTGGACCACTCGCGTCAAGCATTTTTCCGCGTAAGCCCCAACGCCGATCACTCGTTTGGGCTGCATCGCCCTGATCACCGATGCCAAATGTTTATCGCAAATCAGTCCCACCGATTCGCGTTCTTCTGCGTGGAGCTTATCGGGCGTTCGATTCTTTCCTGAGGCTTCCATAAAGACCAGCGGACAATAGTTGACGACAAAATGTTCCGCGAAGAACGATTCAGGCTGTTGATATTTTTCGCTAAACAATCCCCACAATCTTCGCCCGCTGACTTCGCTTCGCTGGCAGTCAAATCCTTCGATCACCCGCTTGGGATGCTCGATGGGCGGCGAATCGACGGGCGTTTCAATGCCCATCCAGTCGCGAACTGATGCGATTTCGCCGAACGGAACACCGGTTTGTGCCATCCCCCACGGTCCAGGGTTCATTCCCAAAAACAAATTGACCGGTGAATGGTCTTGGAGCATCGACAAATATGCCCGATGAGATTTCCAGGCATAGCTTAGTGGGTTGTAAACGTGGGTGACCGGTTCGCTGAATTGAAGTTGGTCGACTTCGTCGCTGAGTGTTCTTGCCGCGCGAACCAATTTCTTGACTAACGACGATGGAGCTGGTTTGGCCGAGCCTTTTTTTATCAAGTTTCTTTTTCCGGTGTGCGGTCGGGATCGATTGCTTGCCACTTGGGCGTCTGGCGATGGTTTTGTTCCAAAATCATGATCTTCTGCCAGATCTTTCGCGATAACCCGGTCGTAAGTTGTTCCACTTCGCTGACCGCAGCGACGGCATCTGAATCATCGAAGTGCTGCACGTAAAGAGCCGCGATCTTGCCGGTCAACGAAAGCATTTCGCTGCAATAATCCAAGTACCGATTCATTTCAAAGGGCGTCATGGTTCGCTTGGGCGAATTCTTGGTCGAAGACCATTGCCGAATGCTGCCCTCCGGATTTTTTACCAACTGATGCATGTCGATGATGTGAGCGATCGATCGCAATTCATGCACAGC
>CAYVAN010000008.1:23208-27866 GCA_964449225.1 uncultured Rhodopirellula sp. | reverse complement strand
AACGCACGCCGCCGCTTGATGCGTCTTTCCAAGCTGATCAGAAATACGATAGCGATTGCGATGAAAATAATATCATTGAGCCCCGATTCCAAACCGGTAATCCAATCAAGCACACCATGTTTACTGAAATCAAATTCGGTAACAACGAAGTAGCCAAGTCCTAACAGGATGACGGACAAACAAAACGACAGCACGTAGCCGACCGCTTGGATCGATCGAATTGGCCGGCCAATCGAATCTGCTCGTTCGGCCGCACGTTGGGAAACGATCAGCAACTGTCCGCAAAGTCGTGACAGGCCCGATCCAGGAAAGCGTTCTTCGATTCGTCTGCGAAGCGTGGCGACCGTCGCGATGATCTGGTCTTCTCGCAGGAACATTTCAGGATTGCTTTCGCCCAAGTCGTCGACGCCATCGTTAGTGAGTTTATTCATTTATCAAACGCCAAAGTACTCTTCGATCGCTTCGGCAATCATTTCAGTCGGCGCTTGCTGCTGAGTCCATTTTTCGATGCATCCGGCCAACATCCCGACCTGCAATTCAATGCAAGTCACAACCTCGTATCCTCGCCGCTTTAGCCGTTCTGCCAAAGATTCAGTGCCGTTTAAATCAATCACCATTGTCGTCCCATCGCTGGATGGCCAATCGTCGAAATCGACCTCTTCAACGTCGCTATCGTCAATGTCGGCTAGGACAATTAAGTCAGCTGCGGCAATCGACTCGGGGGTCATGTCGGTTATCGAGAGCTCTTTTGAGAACAGGTTCCACTGGCTTGGCCAGCAATCGCGTTGTTCCTCGTTGGGCAATCTTCCAAGCCAAAGCGAGTGGTTGACCGACCGATCGGCTAGCCGGCGTTTGGCGTACGCAACTTGTTGATTGCTGCCCAAAAAACCAAGCGGTTCGCCACGATGCAGACAATTGATTCGAGAAATGCGCGACGTAGAATCTTGCTCGCTGACCGAATCTTGGGCGTCTGCCGATGCCTTTACCTCTGCCTGTGCCGGCGAAGGGTCAGCAGTCGGTTCGTCGGGTTGGGGCGTTTTGACGTATTCCGAATACCACTGAGCCGCAGCGTTCTGCAAGTTTGCTGCAATCATGACGCCTGCAATTCCAGTGACCGAAAACCCGTCGAGAGCTTTGGCGACGTTCATAGGGGTGACGTCAAACGAGAGCACTCGCCATTCCAGTCCCATCGCATGTAGGCTTCGCTCGATCGCCAGTTGGCTTGGATTTCCTGCGATTGGATGACCGATAATCGCAATAATCGGCTCCGTGGTACCATCGGTAAACATGGGATGAAATCGTTAGCCACCGTACCCGAGAAATTTCTTGACAGATCCTTCGCCCCTCGATCCGAATGATACCTACGAGACCGCCAAGCGCCCACAACAGGCGATTGCGATCAGTACCGCCAGTGCGATCGTATTGGTGGTCGCCTGCTTGGGGATCATGACCTGCTGCGTCACGCTAACAAATGGTGTGAAGACAGGCGAATCGAAACAGGTCTACGGTGTCGAGCAGTTAGGACTGACAAGGTTCTGGTTGACTGGTTGCTGCTACGGCCTCGTTTCGGGTGCTTCGTGGGTGGCGATGATGATTCGTCGTCGAGGGGCGATGTTCGGCGTCCAAGCAATCGTGGCCCTGGTCGGCGCGTTCACGATCGAACGATTTTCTGATGATGCGCTGAATCGATACTTCGCCACCACCTTAGGCTTGGTTGTGTTTCAAACAGTCGGCTTTCATTTCGTTTCACCGATCCAGTGGCGATGGCCAGAGCGTGAGCCGTCGCAAACGATCGATGAAAATCATCCCAGCCAATATCAGCGCAGTCAATTTGCAATTTTTGATCTGGTCGCTTGCACGGTCGCGGCCGCAACTTTATTCACGCTGATGCGGCGAGTCCAGCTTGGCAGTGATGCTGCGTTTTATTGGATTGTTTTGACCTGGATTTGGATCATCATGCCGCTGGTTTCTTATTGCTGTTTTTCCATGGTCCGGCCTCAAACCAATAGGTTGAAACGAGTTTCATGGTTTGCGTTGGCGTTGATTGTCTCGGCTGTGATGACGATTGCCGTTTCGATGGGTGACTATGGTCTCAATTCAAACACGCTTGGGTTCACGTTGGGATCTGCATTGTCTGGATACGCACGCATCATGGGCGGGTACGTGGCCGCCGTGCTGGTGTTCACTTTCGCGGCTTCATTGGCCCAACCGGTTGCTCGTTAGCCAAACCGGTTGCTCGTTAGAAGGTTCGGTTGTATCGGCTATTCGTGATTGCATGCATCCGCGGGTATCCTGTCGCCGATCCAAACGTAATCAGAGCGGTTCTTTTGTAGCGAGACTCGCCAAGCATTTCGGCTTGGGAAGACAAACGACTTCCCATCCGACGGTTTTGGCGGTTGTCGATGCGCTTTGATATCAAGCTAGAAAATTTCACGCTTACGCTGGACGATTCCCGTGCGCCGATTGATAGCCATTTTGATTTTCGCAAGTTCATGTGTGATTTCAGCGAATGCCCATCACCCTGATCGCGAAAACCAACCAGTTCGACCTCGAGTCGATGTGATCGGCCCCGTCGGCAACCGATTACCGATGTCTTATCGCCGTCGTTACAATCGGCCAACAAATTTCGGTGGAAGGATCGCGTATAAGATCGCACCCACCAGCCAAGAAGCGATGGCGTGGCACTCGGCGACCCATCGTGGCGATTACAAGGGTAAGAAATCCCGCGTCGTCGAAACTTATTACTACGCAAAGCCCTATGACGTGTTGCAAATGGGCACGCGAAAGAAAAAGAGTGTTAACGCGATTGATTAGCACGCGTGTTTAGGCGCGTCCGTCAGCCCCAGACGCAGATCTATTGCGGAACGACGAACTGTAGGATCGGTGATTGTTTCGCCGACCGTTCTCGGCTCACAAAGCGAAGGAGTCGCTCGTCCCATTGCCCGGCGATCGCCAACGTCACAGTGTCTTTTTGCTTTCGCAAAAATTCAACCAGCTTTGGTCCGCCCAGATAGAGTTTTCCTGGGTGTTGATCAATTGATTCCTGGGTAAGCGTCGTTTCCACCAGCACCGGGAATTTGTTCAGCGGTGTGGGCAGCTTTTCATTGGACGGCGAATTCGACCAAGAGATTCGGTCTTCTGGCCAAAGCCCAACATCCTTGATTCCGATGACGCGAATCGACGCCCCGACGGGCTTCTTGCCGCCAAAGAAACTTAAAACCAATCGTGCGTCCTGGATTTTTTGGGCCATGTCTTTCAGTCGCGAAACGTCGAACCGCAGGTAGGTGTGGTTGGTTTCGACACCGCCCTTGGTCCGAATACCCAGGCTTGGACGCAGCCCCATGTTGTCGTGAAATCCTTTTTGAACCATGGCATCCGCCCCTCGTTGGTCGATTGTGCCACTTGATACGACTTTGGTTGGTCCCGCGTACGCTGAAGCAGTCGGCTGCTTTCCTGGCTCCGGCGCAGGTGGTAGTTCGGTTGCGGGTTTTGGCTCTATTTCAAGGGAAGGCTTTTCGACAACGACTGACTTGGCAGAGCCGCCCGGTTGGAAAGCAGTTTGGATTTTTTTGTCTGCTGTTGAATTGACCTTTGATCCAAATTTGGGTGCCGGTGATTTAACCGCGGGCTGCTTCCCTTTTTTGGGATTCGCAGCCTCCGGTGCTCGATTTGGCTTTGCGACAACCGATTTCGATTCAGGTGCTTGCTTTTCTTTGCGGTGTGGCCCGTTGAGGGCGTCAGCGGGAGTTGATGATTGGCTTTGCGATGGCAAAGTCACAAGCGAGGTTTCGTTAACTTGGCCAAGCCCACTGAAGAAATAAGTCATCAACGGCAAGGCAATTAGCGCGATGCAGGCAATCGCAATCAATGGCAGATGCTTTAGCAAAGCCTGCGTTTCAGGCGGTTTGTTTCGTGTCGGGCGATGGGTGGTGGCGTGTGGGTTGACGGTCGGATAAGCGCCGCTGATCGTTCCTGCCTGGCCCATCGGGCCTGCTGGAATGGCAAGCGGGTCCATTGCGGGGGCGGGCAGTTCATCAATGCCAGCGAATGCATTTTCAGTCACCAAGGACGGCACTGCCGCCGAGTCAGTGGCTGCGACTTGGTCAAGGCTAGCTTTAAGCCGATTGATCGTTAGAGCAATTTCGGTTTGTTGGTGGCAAGCTTCCTCGACCACTTTCAATTCGGCTGCCAGCTGCTGCGCTGATTGAAAACGAGACCTAGGCTCCTTGCGAAGCAACTTGTGGATCATGTCACGGAGCGGTTTGGGGACGTCCGGGTTCACCTCATCGATCGGCTTGGGGCGGTGAGCCAGAATCGAAATCAGTTGTTGATGAACCGATTTGGATTGGATTGGCAGCTTTCCCGTACACATCTCGTACAGAACCACACCCAGGCTGTACAAGTCGCTGCGATTATCCAGTGGATCTGATCTGGCTTGTTCGGGCGACAGGTATCCAGGTGTCCCAACGACTGATCCTCGACCCGCCAACTGATCGACCGGAGTGCTGGCTAAAGCCAGGCCGAAGTCCAGAATCTTGATCCGATTGGTTCCAGCCTCAATCCAAATGTTTGCTGGCTTGATGTCGCGGTGAACGATCCCACGGACATGCGCGGCTTCCAGTCCGCGTGCAATATCGGTGGCGTACTTGATGACGGTT
>CAYVAN010000008.1:21230-23198 GCA_964449225.1 uncultured Rhodopirellula sp. | reverse complement strand
AATCCCAGCAATTCCTTTCGCCGGTTTCGTGCTTCCAGGGTTTCGCCCTTCAGCATTTCCATAGCCATAAAAGGCGTACCGGCGGATTCACCGACTTCAAAGATTGTCGCCACGTTGTCGTGATGAATCGCCGCCATCGATCTGGCTTCGCTGATAAAGCGTTTTCTGCTACCAGCGACTTCGGCGATCTTCTGATTCATCACCTTCAACGCGACACTGCGTTTTAACTTGGTGTCCTCTGCCTCGAAGACAAATCCCATGCCCCCGCGTCCCAATTCGCTAATCACGCGATAGTGGGCCAGCGAACCTAAGAAATTGCTTCCGGTCGGTGGCGTTAAAAAAGGATAAGGGGAGGCAGTTTCGGGCATAAAGCCACGGAGTGAAGAGATTTAGAAGACGAGAACCGCGCTGTGTCTAACTATAGCAGGTTATCTCGCATTATTGAGGTTCTTGAGGGACAAACAGGGCAAATCACTTTTTCACTTTGGAGCGACATTGCCCAGCTTGAAAAACTGGCTTGCCCTGCGAGAAGCGAGCACCTTTCAACCTAACGCAAGCGTGAACACGTGAACACGTCCAGGGCGAGGGAATTCAATTTTTCACGATGGAGCGTTCGTCATTGTCGCTCGGCTCTCCGAGCCGATAGCGCTGTTGCCTAGGAGAGCCGAGCGATATTGTCGAGCTTGAAAAACCAATTTGCCCTGCACGTGCTGGCCCGTTGTTTGACGTTGCAACTTCAGAGAGTTACTTTTGATTAGACTATAGAGTGAGTTTGACAGAGTTGTACGAAGCTGCATCTACCCTGCCCCACCCGTTCATCGTTCAAGCGGCGTCATGTTCAAAGCGTCGCTTCACGCGTTGCCCACCTTCACCAACTGATTGATTCAGTCGTTGCTTCATTCATCCCGGCCAGTGTTGGATGAATTGCGTCGAGCGTTCGGTTGAGTGCTTCGGAAACATCCAATGGAACGTTCGACTTTCCGTCCTGAACACCAACGCAATTTCTGCCTTGGCAATTCGCTAAGCAGGCGTGGTATGTTAACCGCCGGTGCCATGAGCGGTTTTGGTCTGACCCTGCCGGCATTGTTGATGCGGCGAGCTTTTGCCGAACAGAAATCGTATGCCGCGATTAAGGCGAAAGCAAAAAGCGTGATTCACATCTTTTTGCCAGGCGGCATGGCGCAGCAAGAGTCGTTCGATCCAAAACCATACAGTCCGCTGGAGTACCGTGGCGAGCTTCAGCCGATCAAAACGAGTACCGGGGAACATTTTTGCGAAACCATCCCGCAGCTTGCCAAGCGGGCGGACAAGTTTAGCGTCATTCGGTCAATGAGTCATGGCGAAGCGGCTCACCCACGTGGTGTTCATAATATGTTCACCGGCTACAAGCCAAGCCCAGCGGTTCAGTACCCCAGCTTCGGTGCCGTCGTCAGTCATGAATATGGCCCACGAAACAACTTGCCGCCCTATGTTTGTATTCCGAATGTGCCCAATGAATTCGCCGGGACAGGCTATCTGCCAAGCAGTTACGGTGGCTTTGCTTTGGGAAGCGATCCTGCAAAAAGTGATTTCAAAGTACGAGATCTAAACTTGGCCAGTGGGGTCGACGAAAAAAGGTTCCTCCGGCGCAAGGCGATGCTCCAGATCGTCAACGGTTCGTTCGATCAGAAGCAGGCCGCAGATAACGTTGCCGCGATGGATACGTTCTACGAGCGCGCTTACGACCTGCTGGACACACCGGCGGCCAAGGAAGCTTTTGACATCAACAAAGAAGATGCAAAAATCCGCGATAAGTATGGCCGCACCGAAGCAGGTCAGCGATTACTAATGTCGCGTCGTTTGGTCGAAGCCGGGGTCAGGTTGGTGACAATGACCTACGGCAGCTGGGACATGCACCAAAACATTACTGACAATATGCAGAAGACGATGCCATCGCTGGATCAAGGTTTGGCAACCTTGCTGGACGAT
>CAYVAN010000008.1:17359-21220 GCA_964449225.1 uncultured Rhodopirellula sp. | reverse complement strand
CCAGCGAGTTTGGGCGAACACCAAAGGTCAACGCCGATGCCGGACGTGACCATTGGCCCAAGGTGTTCAGCGTGATGCTGGCAGGCGGTGGCATCAAGGGCGGATGCATTCATGGTGCCTCTGATTCAACCGCAGCCGAACCCGATTCGGATCCCGTTTCGCCCGCAGATTTGGCCGCAACGATGTACCACTTACTGGGCATCGTGTCTGATAAGGAACTGATGGCACCGGGCGATCGACCCATTGAAATCGTGGACGGCGGAAAGCTGATCACTCCCCTGATGGCGTAGCTGGCTGAAGTGTTTTTTTCACAAAAGGTGTCGCGATGCAAAATCACTGGTTCGCTATTCGCTTGTCTGTGATTCTGGCGTTTCATTCGATCGCCTGGGGATTGCCTGCAATCGCTTCTTTTCCAGTCATTGAACAGAACCATCCGCTTGGGGTCGTCCGTGGCGAAGTGACAACGATTGTGTTCAAAGGTTTGCGATTGGGCGATGCGTATGATGCGATCGCCGATAAAAAGGGCGTCGAAATCATCGAAGTCAAAGCGATTGATTCCAGGAAAGCCACCGTCAAATTGAAAGCAGATCCAAACCTTGCACCTGGTTTGTATCCGATTCGTTTGGTGACAAGGACAGGCATTTCAAACATCAAATTGATTGGCGTTGGGGCGATGCCAATCACCGACGAAGTCGAACCCAATAACGACTTTGGTTCGCCGCAGAAAATTAAATGGAACCCGAGGGGAAAAAGTTTTGGAACAACCATCGAAGGGATCGTTGGTCGCGAAGATGTTGATTTCTATCAAGTCCAATTAAAAGCTGGTCAACGGCTGACGGCTGAAATCGAAGGGATTCGCTTGGTCTACACTGTAAGAAATCAAAATATCCTGGATCCCTTTATCGCGATTCTGGACGAAAATCGTTTTGAAGTTGCATCAAGCGACGATTCGGCGCTGCTTGCCCAAGACGGTGTCTGTTCGTTTGTTGCACCCAAGGATGGGCGCTATTTCGTTCTGGTTCGTGGCAGTTCCTTTGGCGGTGGTCCGATTTGCGGATACCGTCTCCATGTGGGTAACTTTCCTCGCCCCGTCGCCGTGATTCCCAGAAAAGAGAATGGTTCGTCGAAATCAGAACTAACCGCCGATTTAATTTCAATTGATGGTTCACGCTCGGAAGCGTCCGTGGAACTACCGCCGGTTTCTTACTCTGTGGATTCTGTGTCGCATTCGTTTAGGCACCTTCGTGTTACAGATCGGTTTGGTGTGACGACCGAGGACGAAAATGGCGTTAGCCCTTCACCAAACTGGATACGAGTGAACGGGTTAAAGGTCGTTAGTGATGTTGAACCCAACGACAACATCCGAAAGCCGCAGAACGCCGAGGCACCCGCTGCGTTGTGTGGGGTGATTCAAACACCAGGCGACTTCGATTGTTATTCTTTCCAGGCAAACAAAGGTGACAAATTCCGCGCGCAGTGCTTCGCAAGAGAGCCTTTTCGGTCACCACTGGATGCGGTGATGAATGTGTATCGTCCCAATTTTAAGCCGCTTTCGTCGTCGGACGATGTCGGCAATGCAAAAGATCCCTCGATCGAATTTACTTGCCCCACAGATGGCCGGTACACGCTTAGGATTTATGATCATCTGCGGGGCGGCAGTGAACTGCATCAGTATCGGGTTGAACTTACCAAGATGGTTCCATCTTTTTCCGTGGGGCTGAAGGAAACTCGCAGAGACAACGCAGCGGTAGCTGCGATTCCCATGGGAGGTCATACCGCCGTGATGACGCGCGTCACGCGATCGGGATACAACGGTGACATTCAATTAGCAGTCGACGGATTGCCCAACGGTGTGACTGCAAGAGTTTTCCCCATTCCGGCCGGTCGTTCAGAAATTCCGGTTTTGTTTTCTGCCACTGCCGACGCGGATTTTTCATCCAGCCTGTTTCGCCTCGTTGGTACCGCTGCAGCGTCCACCGGGAAGGGTGATGGCCCGCCGGCGACGGGGTTGGCGATGTCTCAGTTACATAAGATCGTTCTGGGGCAAAATCGTCGCATGATGTTCGGCTATCGGACCGACTTCGCAGCGGCCGCAGTCACACGGCCCGCACCTTTCAAAATTGAGCTGGTTCAACCAAAAACGCCATTGGTTCGTCGAGGCAGCAAAAATCTGAAAGTTACAGTTGTCCGTAATGAGGGGTTCGTGGAGCCCATAAAAATTAGGACGCTCTACAACCCACCGGGGATTGCGATCAACAACAGCCGCAAGATTGCCAAAGGAAAGACGGAAGCTGATATTCCCATGACGGCAAACGGTAAAGCGGCGATCGGGCAATGGCCAATCGTTTTAATCGCTACCTACAAAGGTGAGTTAGGAAGCATTGAAGTCGCAACCCAGGCAATCATGTTGCATGTGCAAGCTGAATTGTTTGAGTTTGAATTTCCTCGTGTGGCTGCTGAGCAAGGAAATCAGGCGATCGTTTCGGTTGGGCTGGAAGTGAAGCGTGATTTGCCTGGGGATGTTGAGGTTGAATTAGCTGGATTTCCTGCAGGTGTGACCTGTTCTTCACCCAGACAGGCGATTACGCCGGAGGCCAAGGTGATTGATTTCCCAATAACGATTTCAAAACAAGCGAAGCCCGGGAAATTCAAAACGCTTGTTTGCATTGCCCGCGTGAAGGTTGGTGATGAAGTCGTGGTTCAGACCAACGGCGTGGGTGAGATTCGAATCGACAAGCCACTGCCGCTAAAGGTGCAATCGAAAGGTGACCTGGCAAAGAAAGATTTAAAAAAGGCATCCAAAACGAAGCCACAGCAAGTCAAGCCGGTATCACGGCTTGAGCAGTTGCGAAAGATGGAAGTGCAGCAATGATCAAGCAAATTACCGCAACAAAAGTCCTGGCATGCCTGATGGTTGCGTGTCTAACATCATTGTTTGTTTCGTTGCCAGTTTCCGCAGTTGAACCTGTGGAAGCGGGGCCTTCGGTGCGGGGGCAGCCACCGAAGGCTTCGCCATTGGCGGGCAAAGATCCGCAATTGATGGAAGGGAAGACGGATCAGTTAAGTGTCTATCCACCGTCAATCCTATTAGGTTCGGCACGCGATCACCAGAGTTTCGTTGCGATCATACGAAAAGAAAGCGGCGTTACGGTTGATGTTAGCAGAAAAGCGAACTGGTCGATTAGCGATTTAGAGGTCGCGAAACTAGTAGCGAACAAGGTTTTCCCAGTCGCTGATGGAAAGACAACGCTTGTAGCTTCCTTTGGCGGGAAAACGGTGCGTATTCCCATTGAAGTCTCAGGTGCAACAAGACGTCCGGCTATCAGTTTTTCAAAAGATGTAGTGCCCGTGCTGACGCGATCGGGGTGCAACACGGGATCCTGCCACGGTGCTTCCCGAGGCAAAGATGGATTTAGGCTTAGTTTGTTTGGCTTTGATCCTGCGGGGGATTATTACCGTATCACTCGAGAAATTGGTGTTCGTCGAATCAATCTTGCGCGCCCGGTCGAGAGCTTGTTGTTGAAGAAATCAATTGGTGCTGTTCCACATACAGGTGGCAAGCTTTTCGATGTCGACAGCGACTATTACGCGACGATTTTGGAATGGTTGCAAGATGGTGTGCCTGCGGATAGAGCTGCCGAAGATGATCAAGACGACGCTTCGCTGGCAGCAACTTCCCTAACGCTTTATCCACCGCAAGCGATCATTCAGTGCAGGGGCGATGAAGAGGTTTCCGGGCAGCAGTTTTTGGCTGTCGCAACCTATGCCGACGGCACCACGCGCGATGTCACGGAACTAGCATCATTTTCATCCAACAACAACAGCATCGCCGCAATTGATCGGAATGGTTTTGCCACCGCA
>CAYVAN010000008.1:0-17349 GCA_964449225.1 uncultured Rhodopirellula sp. | reverse complement strand
AAGCATTCGTCATGGCTCGTTTTGGAACTCACACCCAAGGAAGCCAAGTATTGGTTCTGCCCGAGAAGTTGGCGTACCAAGCCCCCAAGGAAGATCCGAGTGAAAACTACATCGATCAGTTAGTAAATCAAAAACTGGGCCGGTTGCGGATTTTGCCAAGTGAACAATGTACTGACGAGGAATTTCTGCGACGTGCAACCATCGACATCGTCGGCTTGTTGCCCACAGAAGAAGAATACCATCGTTTTGTAATCGATCCCGCTTCGGACAAGCGATCTAGGTTGGTCGATCAATTGCTCCAACGCAAAGAATTCAGCGAGATTTGGGCGATGAAGTTTGCTCAATTGTTAATGATCAAGAGTACCAATCAGGTTAGCTATAAGTCAGCGTATCTCTACGCAAACTGGTTAACGGATAAGTTCGCTCGCAACATTCCTATCGATGAAATGGTCCGCGAGCTTCTGACGAGTTCTGGAGGGACATTCTCTTCGCCCGCGACAAACTTTTACGAACTTGAGCGGGACACATTAAAGACTGCAGAGAATGTTGCGCAAGTCTTTATGGGCATTCGGACTCAATGCGCCCAATGTCACAATCATCCTTTCGACCGATGGACGATGGATGACTACTACGGCTTTGCGTCGTTCTTTTCGCAGGTCGGACGAAAGAACGCAGAAGATTACCGTGAAAAGATTGTCTTCAATCGCTTTGGCGGCGAGGTGAAGCATTTGCTGACCAAGAAACCTGTTCCACCTACCTTTCTTGGCGGAGATCGGCCCAGCACGAAGGGCAAGGACCGACGAGTGGTGTTGGCGGATTGGTTAACGAGTCCGAAAAATCCTTACTTTGCCAAGTCGATTGCAAATCGAGTTTGGGCGCACATGATGGGAACCGGAATCGTTGATCCGGTAGATGATATTCGCATCAGTAATCCGCCCAGCAACCCGCAACTGTTTGATGAATTGGGCGAGCGGTTGGTGGATTATCAATTCAATTTTCGGTCGCTTGTGCGTGACATTGGCACCAGCAAGGCGTATGGCCGCAGCACGCAAAAGAATGCTTCAAATGCTCATGATCATCGCAACTATGCATCCGCAAATATCAGAAGAATTCCGGCCGAAAACTTGCTGGACTGCGTTTCAGCGGTGACCGAATCGCCGGACAAGTTCAAGGGGTTGCCGCTTGGTTCTAGAGCAGTGCAAATTGCCGACGGAACAACAACAAACTATTTCTTGACCGCGTTTGGTCGGTCGCCACGGGCAACCGCATGTGCCTGCGAAGCATCGACGAGTCCCACGCTTTCACAGGCCTTGCATCTGTTAAATGGAAATTCGGTGCATCAAAAAATAAAATCGGGAAAAGTAATCAATCGTTGGCTTAGCGAAGAGCAAGAATCGCCCGAGGCGATCATCGACCGTATCTATATTCGAGCTCTTTCGCGTGTGCCATCGCAAGAAGAAAAAGCAAAGCTAATTGCCGCATTGGAAGCTCAGGAAAATAAGGTAGCGGGATTGCAGGACATTTTTTGGGCCGTGCTCAATAGCCGCGAATTCGTTTTTAATCACTAAGTCAATGAAATCTTTCGTCCATCTATCGGCCGCCGTTTTCTGTTTCTTTTTGAGTTCGGTTGCGTCAGCGGATTCACCCACGATCACCTTCGACGATCACATCAAGCCAATCTTTCGGCAGCACTGTTTTGCCTGCCACAACCAGGATGAACAGAAAGGCGGATTGGCGTTGGATTCGTACAGCTCTGTCGTTGAAGGTGGCGGTAGTGGCGAGATTGTTTTCGACGATGGTGATGTCGATGGCAGTCGGTTATGGCAATTGATGAACCACGACGATACGCCGGAGATGCCACCTAATCAGGACAAAATCGCTGAAGATCAGCTAATGATGGTGCGGCATTGGATTGAGTCAGGCATCATTGAAAATCTTGGGTCGAAGTCAAATCCTAAAAAGAAGAAAAACTCGCTCGCTTTCGTCGCGGGCAGCGGTGGACGCCCTGACGGTGGCGGTTCGATGCCCCAGTTCCGGTCTTTTCATTCGCCCGTCGTGACTGATCGGCCCGCTGCGGTCACAGCGATCGCTACCAGTCCCTGGGCACCGTTGGTTGCCATTGCCGGGCAAGAACAGATTGTTCTGTATCACACCGAGACCGCAGAATTGCTTGGGATCATTCCGTTTGACGAAGGCATCGCGCAGGGGCTGCGGTTTAGTCGCGATGGGAAGTTTTTAGTTGCGTCGGGCGGTGTACATAGCGTGAACGGGATTGTCGTCGTTTACGACATCCAGACGGGTATGCGAGTTGCAAAAGTTGGTGATGAATTGGACATCGTCTTTGATGCTGACGCCAATCGAACGATGACCCAAATAGCGTTGGGCGGACCAAAGAAATTGTTGCGGATTTTCGATGCAGCTGATGGGAGCAAACTGTTTGAACTTAAAAAACATACGGACTGGATTTATGCGGTCGCCTACAGTCCAGATGGTGTCTTGGTCGCTTCGGGGGACCGCAGCGGCGGGCTTTGCGTCTGGGAAGCTAAGACAGGACGCTTGTACTTGGATCTCACTGACCACAAGGATGCCGTTCACGGTCTGGCGTGGAGAGATGATTCAAATGTTCTAGCCAGTGCGAGTGCGGATGGAACGGTGAAATTGTGGGACATGAACCAAGGGAAAGCAGTCAAGTCCATCAGTGTTGGCAAGGCGGTCCACGATGTTTCATTTGATCATCAAGGCAGGATCGTAACGGGTGGGCAAGACAAACAAGCGAAGCTTTGGGATGCCAGCGGGAAACACTTGCATGATTTTTCTGGCATGGCCGAAAGCATTTTGGAAGTGGAGATTTCTCACGACGGTGGTCACGTTGTGTACGGTGATTGGACCGGTGCAGTCGTGTTGGTTAGTACCAACGATCCAAAGCAGATGGCATCATTGGCAGCAAATCCACGACCAATTGATCAACGAATAGCCTCGTTGAAAAAGCAGATCGATTCGATGCAGCGTGAAGTGCAGCTGGCCAAGGGTAGGTTAGATCATGCCAACGTCGCAGCTGATCAAAGCAAGCGGCAAGTTGATCGTCTGCGGATCAAAATTTCTGCGGTCCAAACGCATGCGGATACAGCCAACGACAAGCTTGGAGAGTTGCAACAACGTTTAGCAACTCACGATTTAGAAATTCCGAAATTGGTTGCCTCATCAAGACACACGCAGGATCAATTGATTGCAGCGAGAATTGACTTCGCCGAAATTCCCCGATCTAAAACATCTACCTCTGGCCAGATTGCCCAGTCAAAGATCGCCGTGATTGAACAGTCATTGGCTGACCTGTTGAGTGTGATATCGACGAAACGAAAAAATCGAATTGAAATTGAGAAGCAGTCCAAGGAATTGCATTTGCAAATTTCAAGGCAAAAGCAGCAAATGGAATCGCTTGGGAAAACGCTGTCCGAATTAGAAAAGAAGGCTAAGAAGGCTCTCGATGCTCGACAATCAGCGGACTTGGGTCTACGACAGCTTCGGCAGCAAATCGACGAGAAACGACTTCGATACAACCTGATGATTGCTGACGGTCCGTAAGCGTTAAACCGCAAATTAGCGGTGCGAGTGTTTAACGTTGAACGGGATTGCGATCCTGGTTTGTCTTTTCAAGTCCGGTCATAGCGATTGTGCAGCAATTAACCTGCATAAATCATCGGTCAGGTTGTCGGTTTTGGCTTTGCGGGCTGGGCAATTCGCGTAAACTGGTGTGACCTGAGTGTCGATGCAGGCACGGGCATTTTCTTATCTCATCTTTTCCCCGCAGCACCGGTGGATGATCCATCACCAGGGTCATCATCGGCGGCGTTTCGTGTTCATGCGACTGATCTGCTACTCCTTAAGATTGATCTGCTATTCAACACGATTGGTCGGTTTGTTGGTTATCTTGCTGGGTGCGTGCCAGTCGGCGGTAATCGCCCAGAAAACGGATCGGGGACAAACTGATGCAGCGTCAAACGAAAAACAGTCATCTGATTTAGATGGAACTCGCCGAAATGGTCTTGTTCCTTCGCGTGATGTTTTTAGTCCAGGCAGTTCCGATGTCCCGGTCGACGCCTTTTTGTTTCTAAGCGAATCGGGTTCTCAGGTCGTTGTTCCTGGAACCACTTGGGAGCAACTTGAAAAGCTAAAGCGTTTGGAAGGCGGCAATCAGTCCGATAGCGATCGCTACGTCTTTCAATCGTTGCTAATCGAGGGTTCGGCGATCAAGGGTCGGGCTGAAATGGAAGTTAGTGTCAAACTGAATATCGAACCGACCGAAGGTGGTTTTGCAAAGATTCCGTTGGGCATGAGTAATTTCCACTTGATTGGTCCCGCAGTCGTTTCAGGTGTCACTGATCATGCGATTGTCGTGGCAAAGAATGGCCAAGGATATCAATGGTGGGTGCGTGCTGATGAAGCCAGCAAGGCGGAACTGAAAATGAAGGTATCCGCTCGCGTGGAAACAGCGCCTTCTGATTCATTACGATTCGAGCTGCCAAACGTACCGTCAAAAGTGACACTGAACGTCGATGCCCAAGATGTATTCGGAGAAGCAATTTCCGGAGCCGATGCGGTTGTCACATCCACGGCAAACAAAAATGAAACGACCAGATTGCTGGTGGAGAGTAGCGGTGGGGATTTTGTTCTGCGATGGAATAATCGCCGCAGCGCTATCCAGCAAAAGCCTTTGCTGGAAGTCGAAAGTCGCGTCGACGTTCGGTGGGATTCGCCACAAGATCAACCCATCGCTTCGGTCCGTTTGACTGCGAGAAACATCAAGGGCTCAATCGAGCGATTCCGTTTGTTGCTGCCGCCCGGATCAGTGCTGTTGGATGTTCCGCGTTTGGGTAAGGGTGGCCAGGCGATCCAGTTTGTCCCCGTCAATCTGAGTTCTGTTGATTCTGGTCAGGGCGAAGCGGCGGACGTTGAAGAAAACTTGGTTGACGTCATTTTGCCCGAGGAAGAACAGCAGCAGCGGATTGATTTGAATTTTGAGTTGCAGCTATCCGGCGGCGAAGTTTCTGCGGAAACACCCATGAAAATGACAGTTCCACAAGTCGTGGATTCGCTGCGTCATCGTGGTGAGATGATTCTTCGACTGGGCGAAGAGTATCGTTTGCGTTGGGAAACGAGGCCTTGGGTTCGTAGCGAGCCTGTGGATGAAACCGAGCAAGAAGTGAGCGAACGGACTTACCGGTTTCGCTTTGACCGTGGTTCGTTCGAGTTGCCGGTTTGGTTGTCAACGAAAGAGCGTCGACTAACGCTTTCCGTGCAATCGGAAGTCATCATCCGTGATGCAGTCGCGTCGTTACAAATGCAAATCATGGTCGGCGGTTCGGTTGTCAATAACATGTTGCAGATTGACGATGCATCTTGGGATGTTCTGTCGATCGTCAATCAAGAAACAGGGCAACAGGTTGAAACTTACTTGGTCGGTGAAGACCGAGTGCTCCAATGGGGCCAATCAAATCAACAAGAAGATCTTGTTTTTGTGTTATCTGCTCAGCGATCGCTCGGCCAAGATCTCGGTGACATTGAATTTCCTTTGCCAAGGATAGGCACCAGCGAAAACGAAGTCGTTGCAGGCGAATCGACTTTGGATTTGGTTGGTAACGGACGAACCGTGATGACGGTCGACTTAGCCGCGTCGGAGGGGCTGACGCGAATCAAGACAAGTGAATTTGAGAACGCTTCTGATGCGACGATAAGTCGTTTCCGAATCGCAAGGTTTGGTGAACCGGTTAACCTAGTCGGTACATTACAGGAACAACCGCTTCGCATCACACTTTCGCCGGAAGCGACCGTGGAAATTGACGGTTCCCAGCTCCTTTCGACCGTCGATTGGTTAATCGATTCGCCACTTGATTTGGAGGGCAGGTTGCCGATCCGGATTCCGCGTCGCCGAATAGATCGGTCTCTACTTAATCAATCGCTGCTGGACGCAAACGCAATTCGAGGCTTGTTGCCGAGTTTCTTTAGCAGAGAGAGTTCTGATGAAACGTTGGAAAACAGTTTGTTTGATCGGAGTAACGTTTTCGGCCGTCAACCGCTCGGGAACCAATCGCTAGGGAATGCAGAGCAATGGAATGAATCAGAGGATCCATGGGTCGTCACGGTGGACGGTGTCCCAGCAAGGCTTCGAAGGCTAGACAACGATCGGTTTGAATTGATTTCCGAACGACTGTCCAGTGGAGTCATGTCGGTCCGTTGGCGGCATCGTCAAGAGATTTTGTTGTCAGGGAACGCGAAGAATGTCCAACGGGTTGCCTTTCCAAGACCTCGGATACCCGACGTAACCATGCGCGGGAACTTTGAGATCCAATTGCGTGGCGATGGGCAGTCCCAGTTGGTCGCGATCGACTCCGCGCCGTCCGGCCCAGCAAGCGGGAGGTTGGCTTTTGAAGAATCCGGTTTATCGGAAACTCAATTCTTGCAATCTCGGGTCGAGAGCATGCGGCCGCGTACAAGATACTTGACAACCAATACGTTGCCTCGCGAGCCCATTCGATTGCAGTTGAAGGCTCAAACCGAGGAGTTGCAAGAACTATCAGTTCAACAGGTTGTTTTGCGGACTGCTGTTGGCCATCGGACCAGGCAAGAGCAAATTTTGGCAACGATTCGTCGTGGTTCTGCGTTTCGCGTGAAGTTGGCTAGGTCAGCGGTGTTCGGGAATCACGGGAAGGCTTCGAGCCTTAATTCTGAATCAACGGAATCAACCCAGAATGGTTCATTGCAGAGTTTTAGCGGTCTAAGCGCTGCGTCCCTTGACCGACGTTACGAAAGACTAGCGCAGCAGGTAAACGTTGAAGCATTTGTCGACGGCGATCGAGTGAGTGTGGAGAATCGCGAAGGATGGTTAGTGGTTGATTTACCCGGTGATCTTCAAACGCACACGATGGAGCTAAACATCTGGATTCCACAAGTTTCGCTGTCTTCGATTTCAGATATTGAGCCGTTTGTTCAATTGCCAAGCGGATTGGGGCGAGTTTTTTGGCAGGTGATCGCTCCGTTAGATAGCCATGTTGTTTGGTCGTCTCCGACCGTGGGGCGGGCGATGTCATGGCAGTTCGATCAATGGCGTTTGTACCGCCGGTCAAGCATGAACGATCAAGAGCTTGCCAGACTTGTCGGCGGTGCCAGCGTGGAGATGCCGCCTGGAAACCGGTACCTTTATCTAGGTACCGATTTGCCAGCTTTCCAAGTTAAGATCGCTTCACGTACGGTTCTTTGGTTGATCATTGCGTCCACTGTTTTGTTGGCAACGGTGACATTGGTTTACTTTCCGGTGACACGCCATCCATTGACAGCGATGATCGCAGCCTTGTTATTTTCGGGACTTATTTTGGTCGCACCTGACGCCGCAGTTTTGGCGGGGCAGTTGGGACTGATTTCACTGGTGTTAGTCATCGTGATGATGGCGATTCGTTCGTTGTTAGTTCCAGGACGACACGACCGGGTTTTTGCATCGACATCCAAAACAGACAACGGAGGATCATCGAAACGCATTCTTAGCAACGTAGGTGATGACTTCGCGTCGGGCTTACCGAACCAGAAAGGGTTTAGCGAAACCGAGTCCATGCGTCCGATCAGCGGGCTGGTTGGTGATTCCGGCGTGTCTGACGTTGCCGAAGCAAACGAAACACCCCCGAATGAATCGTCGTCGGGTTCAGGGATTGCGTCGTGAAATTTAAGACAATCAAAAAACATGAAAGAAAATTCTTAGCCGAAATCTCAAGGCAGGTTTTGATTGTCTTTTTGATTTCGGGGTTTGCTTCTGCAAAATTTGTTTTTGCAGAAGAAGCAAGTCAGCCAACCGATAAGGTTCAATCCAAGTCGGTTGATGAAGCAAAACGTGTTTTCTCATTGCCAAGAAAATTACCTGGTGGCCAATCATTTCGGTCGATTGGTATTTCTGATTCACAAAAATTTGAACTGATTCCACCCGACTATTCTCCTGTCAAGCAAGATAAGCTCGTTGAAGCAGTGGCTCGGTGGGCCGAGTCCACTGCGGAAACTCCTGATAATCGCTTGGCGAACGCTCGGTACATTGTTCGCGTTTCAGGTGATGTGCTTGATTGTGAATCAGGTTTTTTGGATGTTAGTTCCAACGGCACCGGCTGGACAAGCCAGTCGCTGGGGAAGGTTGGTTTCGCGATCAAGGATAGTGAGTTCAAGATCGATAAAGTCGGGGATGATTTTTACGAAGACAAACAGATTGCTGATCGTTCTGGACGACTTGTTTCGCTTTCTGATGGAACGCTTATTGCAAAATTCAATCGCGGCTCGCTCGATTACGATCGGATTCCGTTGAGGTGGACCCTTCAGGGCAATGCTGAACCTCGTGGTTATTCGTTTGACATAGTCTTTCCACGATCGTTGCAGACAAAGTTCTTGTTTTGCGTTGCTTCGGATAGGAAGCTAGTAGCGGATAAGGGTGTCTTAGGAATCATCGATGGTGTTCCAGAGGCGATCAGTTCACTTGACGTGAAGTTGTTTGATCGCGGCGAACAAGTTCGCTGGTATGAACTAGACGCGGGCGGGTTAGATTCGATTCGTCTTCGATCGGTTCAGCAACAGAACGACTCGTCATCCGAAGGGATTGTCATTCGAAGAAACGCAATTGAGTACAACATTGATTCATCGGGCTTGAGTTTCATTCAGCGGATGGAAATTGGACTGCCAGTCGGGGTCTCACTACCTCATTTGCGAGTCATCGGTGCAAAGTTAACCTCGGTCAAAGTCAATGCTTCTGAAGCTTCGTTTGTCCCGTTGAGCACTGCTACTGATTCGACGGTTCGTCGATTCTCGCTGTCGACCGAATCGATTTCACGAACCGATTACATCGCAAATTCCCCACCTGGGGCGATCGGTAAACAAGATACGCGTGTCAGTTTGACTTTGATGGGACAGGCCGATTGGGGCACTCTCTGTGATCTGCCGATCGCGGGGGTTCTCGTAAACCCGGATCAAAATATTCCGATTGTTGATGCGTGCGTTCGGGATGAAGCTCGGATCACGATGGCACCGGTGGGGCGAATCGTTGATTGGGAATTGCCAATCGGCTGGGAGCGTCAATCGACAACCAACCTAGAAAGTTTGAATATAGAAAGTGCGGTTGGGACATCCTTATTTGCGGCGTTTGAATCAACCATGCAAAAAGGTTCGTCGGAAATTACTCCTTGGTCACGTCTTCGTCTTTCGACCCAACCTGTCTATCGGGTTCAGGACTTGTGGCTGCGATCACAGGTAGGTGAATCACGTATCGACTGTGACGCGGTGTTTCAATTTCAACTCGATGCCCAAGTCATCGAGCCAATGCGTTTTGCGATTCAGGAGGGCTGGGAAATCCAGAGCATTCTGTTTCCTTTTTCGGGGCGAATGATCGAGACACCTTCGATTGACGAACGGCTTCAAATGCTGATCGTTTGGCCGGAAAAAGATGATATCGATCAAAAGACTGGCGATGAAGACACCACGGATGCATTTGAACTGAGGATTCAAATTAGCGGAAAATGCTCGGTGGGTTCCAGCGGTTCGCAGATTGTTTTGCCTTCGACATGGATGGTAAGGGCTTCCGATCAAAAGTCTCGTGTCATCTTGTCTGATGACTTTACCGCTGCGGTGATTCCGCCCGCCGACATGAACTGGGTAGGCGACACGGCGATGATGCCACATCGCGTTAACAGAAATCAGTTACTGCCGGCGCAGCGCCAGTTTTTTGATGGGCAGGATCGACCGGTTTTGTATTTTAAGCCGAGGCATCGACAGATCGAAGCGTTGTCTTTGGAATCGCCAAGCGTTGACTATCAAGCAAATCTATCGCTTCAGATTGAAAAACGTGGCGATGAAATTTCGGAGCAGTATTTCGTCAACGTGAATCCGCTCGGTCGCGGTCTAGATCAATTGTCGGTTCATACTGGTCCGGCGGTTGGAAGGCCGCCGCGTCGTTGGATGTTACCGGGCCAAGGCAATTCGCCAGCGAAGTCCCTTGCTGCTTCTGATGTCAGTCTCAATGACGAGCTGGGAAAAGGTATTTACGCGATCAATGTTTCTGGGCTGGATTTATCGGAAGATCCGCTGATGGCTTATCGAAGTTATCCCGCAAGGGACATCTCGCTTCAGCTTCCCAGTATTCCCAATGCGGTCGCAGGGACATCACAGCTTTACATTGACACCGGTCTACAGATCGTAAGCAAGTCAAAAGGGGTTCAACTTGTGCCCCGCACCAGCCCACCGCAGCAAAGGTTTTCATCTTTCGCTGAAGATACTCGATCTGGAAGCAGCGACCAGGTTTCAGGGTTTAGGTTCGGGCAATCGAACCAATTTGATGGCTTGCATCTGCGTTATGACTCCGTGCAGAAGCCATCGATAGATTTGAAGGCGATCGACCAAGACGTCTCATTGAATTTGATCACCCATGCACAAACACGGGTGATCGCTTCGAGCCGCGGATCAGATCGTGTGGAGACGCGAATTTTGGCTGCCTTAGCGCTGCCATTAACAATCGATGTCGATCCAGGGCTTCAGTTGGTATCCGTCACGCGAGACGGAGAGCCCGTCGACCTTGCTACGCTGCCGAGGCTGCCTTTGGTTTTGCCCCCGCAAAGGGGAGCGGGGCGTGGGGGGCCAGAAGCGATTGTTTTAAAATGGAATCGCAATCAAATCGGTTTTCATGCCATTCGCCGTTGCCGAATTCCTGAAATTGATTTCGATGCAGTTGTGCTGAAGCATGAATATCATCTGACTGCTTCAGCTGATACTTTCGCACCGGCGGCAATGCTGAGTGGAAATTCAAAAACCACGCGACGCAGGGCGTTAGAGATGACGCCCAATCAGAACACCTTGCTGATTCGCCGTAACATTGTTTTGGCTGTTGGGTGGTTGATTGCGATGATCAATTTCATTGTGTTTTGGCTATTGATGAAAAGGTCACCCTTGTTGGTTGCGTCTTGCTTGATTGTCGTTGGAACGTCGGTCTTGCTTTGGTGGCCATGGCGAACGGCAATGATTGGTTGGTTTGTGATTCCGTTGGTTGCAGCGGCAATGTTGGTCGCAGCTAAGTCATGGTTGAGTAGCGGCAGCCAAACGCCGAAACAAGACGCGGCGCATCATGCGGATGTGCTAGCTGGCGATCAAGCCGCACCGCAGCAACCCTCGCTAACTGAATTCTCATGGGATTCGATGTTGAGAAGTTTGTTATTTGTCGCATCCATGGTTTTGCCAACTTGCCAAGGGGCTGTTTTAAATGCTCAGGTGCAAACAATCCCCGGGACCGACAATTTTAAGAAAAGCGAGGATGTGACGGATTCGGATCGACGTGTCGCAGATCCAATCAATGTGATTATTCCGATGGATGTAGAGAATCGACCCGCTGGCGAGTTTGTCTACATTCCCGACGCATTCCACCAACGTCTGTTCGAGGGGCAAGCTCGATCAACACTCTTGGCTCCTAACTACGTCTCTGCCAATTACCAGTTGAAGATTCGCGAGAAAGAGATTTCAACCAAGGGGTTTCTTTCCGCTAGTCTGGTCGCCACTTTTGATCTTGATTTCATGGATCAGTCGTCTGATGACGAACGCGCCGACGGGATTGCCACGCTACGTCAGTACCTCATTGCACTGCCACACCAACAAGTAGAAAAAGTGCAGTCCAGCGGGATTGAGCCGACGACTTTTCGTTTTACTGCTGGTCCGCAGGGTGGCACGATCGTGACTTTGCCCAGCAGCCAAACAGCTTCAATCGAAGTCACTCTTCGATTGACGGGGTCACGTCAGGGACCGTGGTTCCAGTTTGTGTTGGATATACCCTCGATTTCAAATTCACGCATCGAAGTCGAGTCCGAATCCGATTTGCGAGTGCTTCGGATCGGCGGATTGAACGGCCACTTAGTCGAAGAAGCCGATTTACGGCGATGGGCCGCGGTTTTGGGGCCAACCGAAACGTTAGATGTGAGTTTCAGGGTTGATCCTCGGCTGAATTCAACGGTCGCTCAAAGTCCAAAGCCGTTGCAGCGACGATACTGGGTTTCTGCGGGACTGGTTACGACGACGGTCGACTGTGAGATCGATCCTCCGGAGTCGTTTGCCGCCGGTGAGGTGTT
Organism: uncultured Rhodopirellula sp.; assembly: GCA_964449225.1. Lineage (GTDB taxonomy): Bacteria > Planctomycetota > Planctomycetia > Pirellulales > Pirellulaceae > Rubripirellula. The sequence goes on along the minus strand of CAYVAN010000008.1, from coordinate 5,224 downwards.
TCAGTTTGTGATCCGAGATTCGGCAATGCCAATTTTGGTTTCTTCCGATTGGCGATTGGTTGACACCGTTGTCTATGCCCCAAGACGACGCCGTGTGAATGTAATGAGCGTTCGGGATTCACCGGGGCCAATCCAGTTGTTGTGGAGGCTATCGAACCAAAGCAATTGGACAACGCAACGCTCTTCGACTGGAAATGTTTCTGGTCTTGGTTTACCAGCGGCCCCGTTTTCATCAGGAACTAGCGTTCCTTTGGATAGTGATTCAGTACAAATTCGTATTCCCGAAGTCATCGCGTCAAGCTTGGGCGAAAATGCGCCCGCTTGGGTAGCGCTGCGATGTTTAGATTCTTTAGCTTTTGATCCACTGCGAAGTGATTTGATCGAACCGTTATCGGTTGATCAATTTTTGGCAGGCTGGTCGGGTTATCGAGGAAGAATTGATCGTGCATTTGTAGCGTTAAACGAGATCCCGTCGCCAATTTTTCGTCGGTTGTCGGTTGGTTACAGCAAAATTGAGGACCGCCACCGGCTTCGTGTTTCGCCCGAGCGTTTGGAGTTGTCTTATCAGGCCGACGTTACGCCGGACCCAAACAATGATCAGCCGTACGTGTTATCGATCCCCAAGGGAATCGAGCTGGTCGATTTGTATGTTGACGAGGTTCGACAGCGTCCGTTTATGGTTGATTCCGTCGGCAGGCGTAACGTCATCATCGATCGCAATGACCGAAAAGGAAACACGTTTAATCTATCAGCCTTTGCGATTGGCGAGCTTTCACCTGGCCAACAATTTAAGCCTCCGGTCATGGTGTTGAAGCCTACAAGCGAATCGTATTCAAAGAAGGGTGATCAGCAGGTGATTGGAATACCTGGTCCAATGTCCGAATTGAATCGCGTTTCCTCGTACACGGTTTCTCGAACGAACGATTCCTATATTCAAATCGTTGAACCCTTCGCCGTCGACGCGACCCGCAGCGTCGCGACATTGACCGCCGAAGGATTAGCCGACGGATACTTGCCGGTGGCAACTTGGAAAGCCAGCTCGAACTCGCAGTCTGATTTGGCCTTCGATAGAATGAAACGCGATAAATTTCGGTCTGAACAGGGCGACGTGATTGACCCAACTGCGTCAGATAAGATCACGAATGAAGACTTCTGGCAAGGAAATTGGGGTGGGCTTTTTCGGGTCCAGCACAAATCAGCTCGCTTCAAATGCGAACAGTTAATTAAGCTCCGTCGGATTGACCGAGACTGGCAAGTCGTTAATCAAATTCATTTTTCGGGTCAACGTGTTCCTGACTATATCGACATTGAAATACCGACCCGATGGTGCGACTCACTTGAAGTATCGCCCGCAACAGCTTGGTCTCGGCAACCATCCACCAACAACCTAAAGCAAGTCGTTCGTGTTCGATGTGATCCAGTAAAGAACCGGGATCAACCGTTGGTTATCAGTGGCCTATTAAGCCAAAAAAATGACGGTCGAGTGAGTGTGCCCGCCGTTCGTGTTTTGGGTTCAGGCAAACGAACCATCTTTGTCCAAGTCCCCCAGCGATTGACCAGTGAACTGGTTCAGTGGCGGAAATTGGGCGTGGAAAAGACAGCTTTGCCGAATCATTTCATCAATGATGAAATCGATCGCGACATTGCCGAACCGTATACGGACAGTGAACAAACAGAACCTTCTGATTCAGCAGCGGCTTATCGCGTCATTCGCGATAAGTGGTCAGTCGATCTTGCACCGCTCCCTGAACTTAGCCTGCAACCGATCGCTACCGCGCAGGATAACCAGGTTTTTCCAGCGGAGAATTCATTCTGCGTGATTTCTCATTGGGATATATCCCCTGGATCTTTGGAGGCAATCCGAGTCAGCATTCCTGCCGATGCGGAATACCTGGGCGCTTGGAGCGGCGGAGTCACCGTTTTACCCAAGAAATTATCGTCACCAAGCTTTTGGAAACAAACAGACGGATCAGAAACTGACGAAAGCTTGCTTGACACCTCCAACCGCCAAGTCTTGGAGATTCCACTTTCGCTAAGTCAGTTGCCTCAATCGGTAAAGCTATTAATAAGAGTTCCAGCGAGTGGATCGAAACGTGCGGACTATGCACCTCGCTTGCTAGAAATTCCAGTGACACAGTCTTGGCTAGCGATTTACCAACCTCATTCTAGCATTCACGAAAGGAAGCCGGATCTTGCATCTGAGATTGCTGCGATGCGAAATCTTTCTTTGGCCCGGAGTGCCGTTGAGTCAATCGAATTGGCAGTTGACATTGTTGCGGAACGTTCTTCGGACGAGGTCGTTCCTTGGGTGGCTCCTTGGGTTTATCGGTACCTGCAATTAGCAGCCGCGTCTGGTCGAGAAGCCGATTTCCTGAGTTCAGGTACTGATAATGAGGAGTTGGATCCTACCAGGTTGTTCATCGATAGCGTTGGTCGATTTGAACAAGTGCAATGGCCAATGCTTGATCGCAGAGTTGCCGCGTACGCAAATCGATACGTTCCGGATCTGCGAAACCAAGTCAGGAACATGAAACGCTTGCAAACTTCGATCTTGTTGCAACCGGACGGCAAAGAGCAAGGGTTAGAAGGATCACTTGGTCGCGTTGGTAATCAAAATCGATCGCAGAACCAATCGGACGCAAATCTGGGAAGCGATTCAAGTGAAAGCGGATTTGATGACTTAGTTTATCTAGGTAACGAAGCGATCTTTTCGTCCACTAGCGTGCCGGGGTTTCGTTTAGATCAAGTGACCCGGCTTGCCTCTTCCAATCACGTGATTCCGCTGAGGCTGCCGCTGGGGGCCGATACTCGATATAGGGTTTTGTTGAGCAATGTTATCACCTTGACCTTGGTAATCGGGCTATTGTGTTGCCTTGTACCCCTGAAGAGATATTTATATCCGGTGATTTCACATCCTGCGTTCTGGTTAGCTGTCCTAGGCGTCGCGGGGTTATTTGTGGCTCCTAGTTACGTCGCCCTTTCATTGATTTTGGTGGCTATCAGCTTGCCACAGTTTCCAACGAAACAGAAAAAACGTACAGTCATTTCAGAATAGTGATAGTTGCCATCATTGGTTGGTCCAGCCATGATCGGCAATCGAATGTCATGAATCGATTTCCCTTGCAGCCACTTTAGGTTCAAAACTGATGCCCCGAAATTCATTTCTTTTCTGGTGTTTCCTTGGCTTGGTTGTGGTTCTTCCTAGCATTGCTATGGCGGATAAGAGCAAGGCTGATGGAAAGAAACCGAGCAAAAAATCAGTATCGAAAAATAGTTTTTCGATTGAAATCACAGAGGAGGTTCGTGACGCACTGATGCCACTGATTGATTCCATTGCAGAGGCCAAGGTTTCTCGCGCAACGGTTCGAATGTTGACCGATTCGGTGATGTCAGGTGAAGTGGTTGAAAGTCGCGAGGCGACTTTTCAGATCGCGGCTAAGAATCCTGGTAAGTTCACCGTTTACTTGAAAGAGCCGGAACAACGCACACGCGTTTACTGCGACGGAAAGCGAATGGTTGCCGCGATGGCTCCCGACGCTTTCTTTCGTCTTTCCAGTGTTCCATCGATTCAAGATGCTGTCACGAGTTTATCGGTTCCGCTTGGGCCCTATCCCGAACCTTTGCTGGCACTCACCTTGGCTGGGTGTGATCCCAAGATCACTTTTGTCGCAGCCATGAAGTCGATCGAAGTCACTGATCGAAAGCCATTCAAAGGAAAGATCCCAGCGATCCATTTGCATGGGGTTCAATCCGATGCGGTGACTTGGGATTTGTGGGTGTCCGATGACCAAGACGATCCGCAGCCGCTTCGGTTGCTTGTTGATATGACGCCAATGCTTGCTGCATCGGATCAAGTTCATGTTCCGGCTGGGTTTTCCTACCAGGTGCGCTACGACTTTTTGACTTGGCGCGTCAAAGGCGAACTGAAAGACGACTTGTTCACCTTTAAGCCCGGCAAAAGTGCGACTGAGTATAAGTCGCTTGAAGATTACTTCCAGCAGATTGCGGGGGCGAAGGGATACCATCCACTGCTGGGTCAGAAAGCACCAAGTTTCACAACGACGACTGTTGGTCAACGTAAGTTCGATCTGAAATCCTTAAAAGGTCGAGTCGTCGTAGTGGATTTTTGGACGACCACGTGCAAGGCCTGCTTAGCTGGCATGCCCACGGTCAAAAAAGTGACTGATCGCTACGCCAAAAAAGGAGTCGTTCTGTTGCAAATTAACACCGGCCAAGATGCGAAAACGGTCAAGCGATTTTTGAAGGACACGGGAATCAAAATGAATTTCCTAATGGACGAAGACGGGAAAATTGCTGACGGTTTTGTTGCTGACGCAATTCCGCAAACTGTATTGATTGGCAAGGACGGAATTGTGGAATCGGTTCACCTTGGATTCGCGGGCAAGGAAGCACTGGAAAAGCGTCTTACCGATGAGCTAGATGTTTTGACGATCGGCGGCAGAATCGCATCCACCAAGTCAAAGCAGAGCAAGTCGAAGTAGGACTAACCTTATCTGCGGGGCAAAATAGTTGGATTATTCGGATTGTATTGGTCGATGAAAAGGAACGCTCGAAGATCTTAGTGGTCTGGTTTCCGTTTCTTTCACGCAGGATTGACCGATGGGCCTACTTGGCACGATTCAACAGTCCGCCGGGGCGCTACAGGTCGCTCAGATCGGATTGCAGGTCGTAGGCAACAACATTGCCAACGTTAATACGCCTGGGTATTTGCGGCAGGAATTGCAACAGTCGTCCGCCGAGGCGGTTCGAGAAGGCGGACTGCTGAAGGGGGCTGGGGTTCGTCCGACCGGAATTGTTCAGGTTGTAGATGACCAGCTTGCCGAGCGGATGTTCAACGCGAAGACAGCAGTGTCAGGGGCGGAGACGCTAAACAGGGCCTATTCGCAACTGGAAGAGCTTACAGGTGACCTCAACAACGCCGGGCTAAACCAGCAGTTTTCGCTCTTCAACAACGCCTTGCATGAACTGTCAACGCAGCCTGGTGATTCATCGCTTCGTGACTTTGTCATCTTGCAGGCCGAAACTCTGGCATCAAACATCCGACTGACTCGTGAAAATGCAGTTTCACGTAGTGAGCTATTTAATGGAGATTTGGACCAAATGGCAACCGACATCAACCGGTTGACCGAGCGGATTGCTAAATTGAATCTGGACATTGCAACGATCGAGGGCGGTGGCCTGTTGCAGAGCGATGCAACTGGAT
>CAYVAN010000007.1:43191-45428 GCA_964449225.1 uncultured Rhodopirellula sp. | reverse complement strand
ACTCAAGGGGCAACATCCCGATGATTGGCGCAAAAGCATCTACTACCATTATTACGAATACCCCAGCGTCCGCATGGTGCCGCGTCACTACGGAGTCCGAAGTCACCAATTTAAGCTGATGCGTTTTTATGAATTCGATGAGTGGGAATTCTACGACCTGGTGAACGACCCTGATGAACTAACGAATCAGTATCGCAACCCGGAATACCAGGATTCAATCGCGGAGATGAAATCCGAACTCGATCGTCTTCGCGATGTTTACGAAGACGACAGCGATGTGTCGGTGAAACCAAAAGAGTGGCAAGCGACGGTACGACAACCTACCCATTAGCGATTGGTTCGCCAGAGCATTTGAGAATTAATGTAACTTGATTGATTGCGAGTGCCCGATGCCGCTTCGGCACGACTGGGCCCACGTCCGATTAGTTAGCACTGGTAAATACGGTTTGCTCTTCACCCGATGGCCACAGTACCCAGACTCGGAATTTCAGCGTCGCGCGGCTCTCGACACTCGCAATCAACGATTGCAATTGAGCAACTCGATCGGCGTACTCACGCAAGCTGTCCGCTAAACCATCGTTGTGCTTTTGCTTCATTCGGATGATTCGCTTGCCGCGAGTGCCCGCCATCTCGTAAACGTTCTGCAAACGGTCGGCTTCCCGACTGACCAGCCCCGCACGGCCAGCCAACTGATTGGAAAATGCTTCCAACAAGTCTCTGGAAACCAATTGCCAAGGCATTGATGAATCCAGGCGGGCTGCGTACCGCAAACGGCACGATAATTTCCGGCTACAACGAACGTCAAACTTGATCGCCAAGTCTACGCTTTCCCCATCAAGAGGTTGAAGGATTGCGAGTCCGCGAGCACGCCTGGGCGAATCCAACGGAATGGGCTCAACCCAAGTCATTTCTAAATCGTCGGGAAGTTCTATTTCGACTGACATCCGCGACACCGTTGGTGGAAGCGGCGCAGCCAACTGCCAAGTAGGCCGCATGTCGGGTTGATCCAACCGAATAGGCCAAGGATCCGCCTGAAGTTCGGGCCGCAGTAAGAATCCAGAACCGTCATCGCAGATAAGACGACCGTTGAGCAATGATCTTGCACCGGAGATTTTTTCCGCACCTTCAGCCCAAGCGAACTTCAACTCTTTGGTCGTCGCATCAATCGTGCCGACCAAATCGGATCCTTTCTGATCGATGATGTCCCAAATGTTCTTATCGTGATGCTGTTTGATCGAGAGCTTTGGATTAGCGGGGAAGCGTAGCGTTAGATCTCCAGATGCACCGACGCCTTGGGCCTGATCATTTAGAACGATTGGCTTGACTTGATTCAGTGGCGGCAATGTGATTGCAGTTGATGTGGCGTTGCGAGTGGCTTGTTTGAGTTCGTCTGGCTGTTTGGCATCGAGTGAATCGTCAGAAAGCACTTTAGGATCTGGTTCCTTATCAATCGTCAATTGTGTTGCTGGCTTGTCACCTAAGCCTTTCTGAATCGCCTCTACCTGATCGTCTTGCTTTGATTCTGTGCTGGCCGATTCGGATTCCAAGTCTGACCGGTTTTGAATGTCACGAACCGGACGACTGGCAACCGGATCAGGTATTCCAGGCATGAGCGCATCGAGCGAGAAGCTTGGAACTTGACTTGATTCAAGCAACGATATTTCTTCGTCACTCATTGACTCCAGCGATTCCAATGAAACGTTCGACTGCTTTTGTCCTGCAAAATTGCTGCGAGTCGATGGAAACTTCGCCGGTGCTCTGTCAGGGGTTGTCGGTGATGGATCAGTTGAAGTAAAGCTAGATTCTGAAACCGTCGTCGTTCGTTTTGCGTTAGCGATCCAGAGCAACGCGACGCAACACAACACCAAGCCTGATCCAACGACCATCTTTAACCGTAAAGAAGTTTGAGTTCCTTTTCCGGGGGGCGATTCATCCGATGACGGACCATGTGGATTCGTTTTACAACTGGCTAGGTTGGCCCGAAATCGATCGATGAGCCGCTCAATTTCGTCAAAAGTAAATTCAGGATGATCGACCGCGTGAAGCGTGACCAACGTTTCGTCAGCAAAACGAATCTGTCCGTCCGATGTGACCGCGAAATCCGTCAGATCTACATTGTTGATCGTCGTGGAAAGATCAGCTCGCTTGGACGCTCGCAATGAATTTCGCAGTTGCCCGCACCAATGATCGACAACTTCGGTCGGTGGCTCACCGAGTCGTCCGGTCAACGACGCGAG
>CAYVAN010000007.1:0-43181 GCA_964449225.1 uncultured Rhodopirellula sp. | reverse complement strand
ATTGGCGATCGATCACGAGTGTCACACGGCGAAGATAGGAGACGAATGATGTGGCGGATGAAAAACGAAGTTGGACGTCGATTTTAGCGGTGATTTTAGCGGTTTCCCAACTTTGGCAGGCAACGGGGGCGGCTTGGCCGTCAAAGTTTTCCTAGATGGAACCAGTGGAATAACCAAACATTGAGTGCCGATCGTGCCGATAAGTCCGATCGGAGCGGTTGTTCTGGACTCGTTGGGCGCGGAAATTTCCGTCGCTTCTAACGAACTTCCTGGACCATGAGACAATGGTCAGCCGCGCCAACGGAGCCAAACCCCGAGTGTGGGCCCATCAGCCAGGCGGTCAGAGCCGCGGAGACCAGCGTGATGCATTCAATGAATCAGACTAAAACCCTACTACTATTCATCGCCGTGACGGCCTCCATCGTTGGCTTTGTCATTCCGAGTGCGTCTGTGCTTGCACAGCCACCTAGGATGCAAAACGCGAATCTAGATTTCGCCGCGAGCGGTTATTTGATGCCGCCGGGATCCAATCCAGCAAACGCGGTTCGTCAGGCCGGAATGGTTGGGCAGATGGCGGGTGGACCGACTCAGTATGCACCGGCTGGCTATGCTCAACCGGTGCCGAGTAATACTGCCCCCATGCAGGCCACAATTGGGCAAGCCGCACCTGGCCAATCTGCACCAACAGGAGTCGCCCAAGTCGGATTTTTCTCCGGTGGGTCTGCCTGTGATTCAGGATGCTGCGGAGGCGGTGGCTGTGATTCGATGATGGGTGGACCGCAAATGCACGGTCCAATGTTCGGCCAATCTGGTGGCTGCGGCGGTCCGTTCGGCATGGGCATCATGCACGGCGGTTGCGGTGGCGGATCCTTTCAACAATGCGACCCGGTACTGAGCGGCGGTCTGGTCGGAAAAATGCGAGGCGAAGGCGGTTCGGGTGGCGGTGAACTGTCCGGCCTCAGACACATTTGCATGTTTTGTCGCGGTGGTGGCTGCTCGGCTTGCCAGGGTTTCCGTCCCAGCGCTCTGCTGGGTGCCTTGGCTGCACTGAAACCCTATTCCGAAGCTGGGCTCTGTGCCCAGCGTTGGTATGACCTTTCCGCAGAAGCTCTATTCCTGGGGCACAATTTCAGCGGCAACGGCGCACTGACGTCTCAAGGAGTCGGCGGACCAATTGTTCTCAACGCTTCCGACGCCGACGCGAACGAGCTTGAAGCAGGTGTTCGACTCTCCGCCGCCATCATCCTGGGACCGGGTGGTAATTTGGAAGTAACCTACATGGGCGGTCAAGAATGGAGTGGATCGGCAACGGTCGCAGACCCAACGGCTCAGCTGTTCTCGTTTATCAGTGACTTTGGAACGATCCTGGGTGCGGGCGAACCCGGATTTGACGATACCGATCGATCGCTATCTCAATCGATCACCGGTTCTTCCAGATTCCATAGCGGCGAATTGAATTATCGGCGGCGAACAGTCGGTCCGTATTGCCGCTTTCAAGGATCATGGCTCGCAGGACTTCGGTACCTACGATTCGATAACGGACAGCTTCTGACGATCCTTGGCGAAGACAACAACACCGCAGCGGACAACGGAACCCGTTTCTTCGCAGCGGATGCCGACACCAAGAACGACTTCTTCGGTGCCCAGATTGGTGGCGACTTGTGGTGGAACCTCATTCCTGGCGTCAGCATCGGCACCGGAATTAAAGGTGCCTGGGGACAGAATGACTTCTCCAGCCGAACCCTAATTCAATCAAACTCGGCAGGTCCAGGTGCGACGCCTGGTCAGTTCTTGGTCGAAAATAGTGACCGTGACACCACCGTGATGGGCGAATTTGAATTTAAAACGATGTATCGACTCAACCGTGATTGGACCTTTCGATCAGCGTATTACCTGATCGCTATGGAAGACTTCGCCCAAGCTGGACTGGACGTCAACAGCCTAACGAGTGTCGCCAGCACGGGGGCTGCGGCCCTGCCCACCAACACCGGCGAGCAAATTAGTTCGCTGGTCGTCCAAGGGTTCTCCTTCGGTGCCGAGTACACCTGGTAGAGAGACTAGCCGAGTTTGTGCCTCAAACTCATTCTGACTTGCATCTCAAAAGACGTTAGTCTTGGAAGCTTGGGAAAACTGCCGCGACAGAGGAACACGATCGGCCCAGGCCCGCAAACCTGTTCATAAACCCACCAAACCCCATGCCGGGGAGCCAACTTGATTGGTTCCCCGGCGTGGGGTTTTTTGATGATTCGATTGGATGTCACGATTCAATCCTAACGCTGGGGAACTTTGCAGATCATCCCAACGTCCCAACCTCTGGCGTTGATTGACACCTCTTTTGACGCAACTAGAATCGCAGTCGCTTCTCCCCTATTCGCCACAGATTACCCATATTCCGAACTTGGTTTACATTTGTGGTGATGAATTGGCGAACGACAGGCGTCAATACGACCGATGCAAAGAGATAGCCCCAGGTGCCGAAGGTATCTATTTGCCGTATTTTGCCATCATTGACGGACTAGTGTGTTACGAATTTGACGACCTGACCGGCGTTCGACAACGCTAAGACTCATCCCATACAAGCCATCACCGAACAATTTAGGTTCTTGCCGTTAGTGCAGCGAGCTTGGATTTTAGTCTGGTAGAGACTCTCGATGAAAAAACGAAACGAATCGAATTCAAAATCTTCTGCTGACAAACGCTCCGCGAGCAAGTCGTCAAAACGGCGCTCGGGTGAGAGCGTCAGGAGTCGTCGTCTTTCGTTGGAAGGCTTGGAAAGTCGCCAATTGATGGCTGGCGATATTCCGCCGTTGGTCGGCGGATTGAACCTATCGCCGTTTGACGGTCCGCGAAATGTTGGAACGGTGGCTGCGTTCAATGTTGCAGAGACTGAAGGTTCGACCCAGACAGGGGAGAACAACTTCATCTTCACGGCTCAACCGGTTCCGCTGGGTAATTTGCCCGGTCAGCAGAACACCATCGATCTTTCGGGAACGTTGCCATTTGAAACGATCCCTAACTCGATTCCAGTTCAAATCAATTCGGACATCGACACTTTTTCGTTTGAGCTTCAAGCGGGCGACATCCTCGATATCAGTGCCTTCGGTGCTGCGGGGAGTATTGACGTTCTTTACGGGCCGGGGACTGACCGACCGGTCGGAAGTCTTTGGTTTGCAACGAATCAACCTCAAGGAGCTTTCTATCCCGCAGACTCTCCATTGCAGACGACGGGAAACGTCAGTGCTGCGCAGGTGGTTCCGTCGACGGGCACGTATTACCTACAGGTTTCTTCGTTGGGCACGACTTCCAACTACAACCTTGGTCTTCGTACCTATCGTCCAATTTCGGAATCGCTACCCGTTGGGCAGCAACAAATTATCTTCCTTGACTTCAACGGCGGCAGCGCCCCTGCGTCGTCGCTATTCCCAGGTGCTGGCGGACAATTCCGAATCCCTAGTCTTCAGGATTCGCTTCCCTTGCTGGGCATTGATCCCATCAATGAGATCATCTTTGCGGATCAGCTTGATGCTCTTACCAACGCTTTGATCGACGATATCGTCGCGATGGTCGAAGAACATTTCGTGTCGGTAGCCGTCAATGGCACCAACGGTGACTTCACAACGACGGGCACTCCCGGTGACTACGGAGTTCGAATCCTGAACTCACGGGACCATTTTGAGTTTGACCCTCAACTTAATCCTGCATTTCAATCAATCACGACGCATGTGCTGATTGGCGGAACGAATCAGGACATCGGCTTTGATGGTGGTTTGCTGGGTGTCTCAACGACCTTGGATATCGGAAATTTCTCCTTGGACGATGTCGTTTTCTCGCCTCTTGATGGGGTAGTGGATTTCTCGACTCAGTTCGACATTGCCAACACCACAAGCGTGCTTGATATTGTCGCCCGCACGATTGCAATCACCGCTTCGCACGAAGCGGGGCACTCTTTTGGTTTGCGTCACACCAACGGAAATAATCTAAACCCAACCATCATCGAAGGCGTAGGGACCAACACGGTCTTGTTTGACTTAGGTGCGGGCCCAGATGGTATTGTTGGAACGTTCGATGACACTTCGATTGATTTCCGCGAAGATGAATTCGATCCAGGGGAGGGTTTTGTCGGCAAGCAGCGTGTTGCGGCCGCACTCGCACATTCGCTTTCATCAGGCACCGTTGGCGGCAGTGCCGTTTCAGGATCCGTCTTTAGCGATCTAAATCGAAACGGCGTTCGTAATGCTGGCGAAGTTGGAATAAGTGGCGTTACGGTCTTCGCCGACATCAACGGCAATGGTGTTCTGGACTCCGCTGACTTTCAAACAACGACGCAGGCCGACGGCAGCTTTGCCGTGACCCTTCCCAGCGGAGATTTTAACGTCATTGCGGTTGCGCCCGGTGGTGCGATTGCAACCACTTCAACATCACTGGCCGGCAGTGGGGCAAACTTGGTGTTTGGTTTTAGCCCCGGTGGAACGAGCGGTTCCAGCAGCCTGGGTACTGTCTATTCCGACATCAACGGAAATGGCGTAGCTGACCCTGGCGAAGGCATTCCGGATGCTTACGTTTTCTTAGATCTGGACGGTGACGGACGCGCCGACTTGTTCGAGCCGAACACCCGCACGGCGAGCGACGGAACCTACAACTTGGCTTTCCCTTCCCAGGGAACATTTTCAATCATTGCGATTCCACCAGCTCAGTTTTCGATTACTGACCCATCATCGGGTAACCGGGTTGTTGGATTCTCATCGGCTGGTGTCTCTGGCAACGCCGACTTCATTGTGGAATCGAGCCTCGATTACGGGGATGCACCAGACACCTACGGCACCACCGATTCGGCCAATGGTGCCAGTCACGGTATCGTTGCGGGACTTAGCCTGGGCGTAAACGTTGATCGCGAAACCAATGGCCAACCTTCGTTTGATGCTTTGGGTGATGACGCCAATGGAATCGATGATGAAGACGGCGTGACTTTAGTCACACCACTGGGACTTGGATCAACAGGCAACTTCGCTGTAACGGTGACTAACACCACGGGGTCGCCAGCCTTCTTGCAAGGCTTTATGGACTTCAATGGCGATGGTGACTTCACCGATCCGGGCGAACAGTTCACCACTGATCAACTAATTCCATCAGGCTTTGCCGCTCAAACCGTCAACGTTTCGGCAGCCGTGCCCGCCACCGCGACCCCGGGCAACACGTTTGCCAGATTCAGGCTTAGCCTAAGCCAAGGCGTCGGCGCGACCGGGTTCGTCGGATCCGGCGAAGTCGAAGATTACGCATTCAACATTCAAAACCGCGCGGACATCCTGAACCCCGATCCCACCGTCGGTGATCCCGTTAGCGAAGCGATGTTTACCGTTTCGCGAAACACACTTTCCAACCCGCTGAACGTACTGGCAAACGATTTTGAAATCGCCAGCAATCCGCTTAGGATCGACACGCTTGACCTAAGCGGTACCGCAGGCGTCGTTGTCGTTGGGTCTGGTGGCCGGACCATCGATTACACGCCACCCAACGGATTCACTGGCTTAGACCGGTTCCGCTACTCGGTCATTGACTCGTTCAACAATCCAGTGCTTGATGCGTCCGGCAACCGGCAGTTTGTGACCGTGACGGTCAACGTCACATTCCAATCAGAGGTTCCGATCGCAGTTGACGACTCGTTCGAGGTGCCACAGGGCAGCGTGAATCGTCCACTCAACGTGCTAGACAATGATGTAGCAAGCGTCTTTGGCGGACTGACAATCACCAGCGTTACGCCTGGGTCCAACGGCGGTAACATTCAAATCATCGGCGGCGGTCAATCGCTGCGATACACGCCGCTTCCAAACTTCTCCGGCACCGAGCAGTTCACTTACAGCATTCAGGACACAGCGAATCCGCCAAACGTCAGCACCGCTCAGGTGACCATCAACATGACGCCTGGTTCCCGTGACGATGATGTTGTTGAATACCGTCTAGAGATTCTAGATCCAGTAAACCGGTTGCCTGTAACAAATGTACAGGCTGGTGATGAGTTTCTTGTAGAAGTCACCGCCAACGATCTTCGAGATACCGTATTCACTGACCGAGAAGGGGTGGCGTCTGCATTCTTAGATCTACTTTATACCGACGAACTGGTTTCACCAATTCAGGTAGATCCCACGACGAACGATGGCTTTAGTTTTGACATCAATTTTGGTCCCGCTTTTGCACCGACGATCGTGAATGAGGACTTGGTCGTTGACGAGAATGGAGACTTCTTAGACGCAGCCAGTTCCGCGAATGCCAGAACCCCTGGGGTGTTTAGCGAAATTGGCGGAACGCAAACAATCGATACAACGCGGCAAGTTACCGAGCCGCAGTTTTTGCTAGTCTTGGACGAGAATGGAAACGAACAATCGGTGGCGATCCCTGAAAGTGAACAGGGAGAGGTTCTTTTCACCATTAGAATGACCGCGATCGCACCCGGTGTCGCTCAATTTGTGGCGGACCCTTCGGATACACTCGTTGCCGAGACCATCGCTTTAGACTCAGATACTGCGTTAGAAGTTTCACAAATTCGACTGGGAAATGCTGAACTGATCATTTTCCCAGGATCTGGCAGCTTTACGTCCGCGATCGACGACGGGTTTTCGAATGGGCTTGATTCACTGGGATCGCTGATCGAAAACGAGGCCACCCGGCCTAACCGTCTAGACGTTCTATCAAACGACAACTTAGGGCCGACGGATTCGATTCGAGAATTTGGTTTAGTCACAAATCCAACATTTGGTACGGTGACAATCGATGTCAACGGAACACCAGACAATCCCAACGATGACTTCTTTAGTTATCGTGCCAATGCGAATGCCAATGGGTTGGAGCGATTCACATACTTTATTGTTACGGAAGATGGAGTCAGCAGCACGGCGGAAGTCACAATCCCACTTGGCAACACCAACAGCAACGCACTGGTTGCGATGAATCTGTCGCTGGTGAATGCAACATTCAACTCGACGACAGGTAGGTTTGAACCAGGGGCAGCAATACCGACTGGTAGCTCTGTTTCCGTTGGTCAAACCTTCGGTGTTCAAATTCAACTGGATGACCTGACTCAATTCGTTGACACTTTTGTCTTCGCTGGCTTCTTAGACCTGTTGTATAGCAGCGATACGATTCGTCCTGTGGCAGGTGTGTCAGGAACCGAGTTCGACTTTGACGTTAATTTTGGGCCTGGCTATGAGGAAGCTGCGGGCGTAGGCACCGCAGCACGGTTGGGAATTATTGATGAATTTGGGTCGGTAACAACAGAACCCTTGGACAAGGGTAGCGACCCGGCAGTACTAGCGACCGTGTTCTTTGAGGCCGTCAGCCGCGGGCCGATCCGCATCGCTGGTTCACCGGCGGACTCATCGCCGTTCCAGGACACCTTGCTGTTCAATCAAGACCTGCCGGTTGAAGTGAGTCAAATTCGTTATGACGTTTTGACGACCACGGTCGTCAGCAATGGTGAAGGCGAATCAATCCAGAACCCGGTTCTTCCGCAGGACGTTAACAACGACGGAGCAGTCTCACCGATTGATGCATTGTTAATCATCAATCGCATGGGTCGTTCCGCAAGCCTTGGTGAAGGCGAATCGATTGTCAGCCCGTCTCCGAACATCTATTACACCGATGTAAATGGTGATAACGAGACATCGGCAATCGATGCGTTGCAGGTCATCAACTATCTCGCTCGAAACGCAAATCGTGCCGAGGGAGAGATGGTAGCCGTGCCAGCCGCGACCTTGCTTCCGCAAGCAGCAGCCGACGACAACGAAACAGTCGCTCCGGTAAGCGATTCAGTGTTCGCTGAACTTAGTAATGTGCCTAACAACAGCACAAAACTTCTCTCAACGGAATCATCCACTGCGGCTGATTCGGCAACGATTGTCTCTGGTCAACAAGCCAACAGCGAAGCAAACGTCGATGATGATGATGACGATGACGTGCTGGACCTTTTGGCAGACGATGTCCGAGGGCGATGGAGTTAGTAAGGATTGATTCGGCCAACACGTCGAATTTCAAATAAACTTGCCAGCCTTCCTGACCTTGCGTCATCGCATCCGGTCCGGGATACTCAGCCCCGTAGCGTGTTCTATCGACGAACACGCCATCAGCCGAAGTGGCGGAATTGGCAGACGCGCTGGATTCAAAATCCAGTTCCCGCAAGGGAGTGAGGGTTCGAGTCCCTCCTTCGGTACTGATGAATTTCTAGCGTTCAGGAATGGACTCAGGCAGCCCATGGCACCCAATGAAGCCACGACGATTGACGTCGAAGGGCAGATTATCGACCTAAAGAACCGCACTTTTGCGGCTTTCTTGGCTTGGTTGGTTCCCGGCCTGGGCCATCTGTATCAGGGACGCATGACCAAGGGCTGCATTTTTCTGGTCTGCATTCTGTCCGCTTGGATTCTTGGATTTGCTCTTGGCGGCGGGCACGTCGTTTACGCATCGTGGGTTCCTGGTGACCGCCGATGGCACTATTTTTTACAAGCAGGCGTGGGTGCTGTTGCAATGCCAGCGATGGTGCAAGGCAACCGAATGCGGAAAGCGACCGATCCCAACACCGGCTACACCGCCCGATCCTACACGCCGCTGTGGGGCGGATTCATGGCTCCGCCACACCGGCCAGTGCTGGAAAGTGAAGCCGATGAAGTATCCGCCTGGTACGCACGACGTGGCGCGGGCTATGAAATGGGTACCTGGTACACTGTGATCGCGGGATTGCTAAACATT
The DNA here is from genome assembly GCA_964449225.1 of uncultured Rhodopirellula sp. GTDB lineage: Bacteria > Planctomycetota > Planctomycetia > Pirellulales > Pirellulaceae > Rubripirellula. The sequence goes on along the minus strand of CAYVAN010000007.1, from coordinate 34,445 downwards.
CTTGTCATCTATGATGCCTTTGGTGGCCCATTAGCCGTGCCAATTAGCGGCCGTAGGAAAGAGTTTCTCCCGGATTCAGAAAAAGACGATTGAGCTGTGGCTTTTTGAGAAGTAATTTTCTGTGCAGTAATTTTCTGTGCAGTTCTTTTCTGTGCAGCGGTTTCCCGTCGTGGATCTTGTCAAAGATCCCAGCGGTACGGATCTTTAGTAAGATCCACTACGAGAACAATGCCTCACTGTTTCTTTCACACTTCCCTTACTTAATCAGACTTCAACCGTGCTGTCGATTTCCCCCACCTACCTGCTTTATTACCTACCGCTGATCGTAACGATCTCGCTGGTTTTTGGTGGTACTCGTCACGAAGACACCACCATCGTTATCCAGCGTGCTTGGCAAACCGGCCGCTGGATTACCAGTTTTATGCTGGTTATTTTTGCCGTCCTGTGTTTGATGGCTTGGCTGATCTAAGATCGCTTGCATGCGAGTACTCACATTAGGTGCGGGAACGGTCGGTCGCTGGGTCGCCGACATGCTTTGCCGCCGCGGTCACAGTGTTACCGTCGTTGACCACGACCCCGAGAATGTTCGACGGATCAACAGCGAACTCGATGTTCGTGCGATCGTCGGCAGCGCTTCACGCAGCACCGTGCTATTCCAGGCGGGTGTCTGTTCGGCTGATATGTGCTTGGCTGTCACTGGCGACGATGAAGTCAACATTGTCGGCGCAAGCATGGCTAAGGCTTTGGGGGCTCGTCGCAGCATTGCACGTGTCTATGCCCCTGCATTTCGTGATTTGAGCACGTTCGATTACCAGAAACACTTCAACATCGACAGCCTGCTAAGCCTGGAACAACTCTCCGCGTTCGAACTGGCTCGTTCCATTCGTGACCCCGATGCAATTCCCCTGGAACACTTTGCCCGTGGACAACTAGAAGTCTACGAAATGGAGGTCGACGCCAAGTCACCGGCCGCAGGGCGCAAACTACGTGACCTCAAGATTCCCGGTTCGATCCGTGTCGGCTCAATCGCCCGCGAAGGACGCATGTGGATCGCCAGCGGCGAAGATGAACTACACGCTGGCGATCGCATCAGCTTGATCGGAAGCCCCGAATCGGTCGCAAAAGTACGCGGCATGTTTTCCGAACAACGTAAGAGCAGAAAGCAGTCGCGAGTCATGATCGCCGGTGGCGGCGAAACAGGGTATCACTTAGCCGATTCGTTGGCCCGCCGTGACTATCGCGTGGTGATGTTAGAACGTGATGTTGATCGATGCGAACATTTGGCCAAGCTGTTACCCGATGTCACGGTGGTTCACGCGAACGCCAACCGCCGGGTTGTGCTTGAAGATGAAGGTGCTGGAAATGTTGATTTCTTTGTTGCATGCACCGGGTCCGACGAAAGCAACATCATGGCGGGCGTTGAGGCTCGTGAGCTGGGTTCGGCCAGGGTCATGTGCGTTGTCGGGCGTCCGGATTACGCTAACGTGGTGGGGAAACTAGGGATCGACTTAGCCGTCAGTGAACGTGACGTGGCGGCTCGGCAAATCCTGGGTTATCTAAACGAAGGCGCGATCATCAGCAAAAACCAATTGCCCAACGGATCGATTGGCGTCTACGAGCTGGAAATCAACGAAGACAGCCCGATCACTGAAGGTTCACTTGCGGAATTACCACTATCAGGACGTTGCTTGATTGGCGCAATTTATCGTGACGGGTTCGTCCGAGTCCCCACCGCAGACGACCAGCTTCAGGCCGGTGATGTGGTCGTTGCTTTGATTGACAGTGCATCGCCCGATGACCCGCTGCCTCTGTTCCATTAAAACACCGCCGATCTGATTCTACGAACCGAAAACGCTTATTCAGCGATTTTCGGTGGGCGGCGATTTCGGTTCACAGAACCGAGCGGCAATCGTTACTTTAGTAATTCACTCCAACGCTGAATTTGCGACCGAACCTGATCCGGTGCGGTGCTACCGTAGCTCACAAATGCGTCGACTGCATTTTTACTGCCCAAGCATTCATAAACGCTACTGTCGATCTCGGGTGCATGCTCTTGTAGCGTCTCAATAGGCAGCTCGTTCAACGCGACCTGACGCTTCATGGCTTCCCCAACAATGGCACCGACTAGGTGGTGAGCGCGCCGTTGTGGCATCCCCTTTTTGATCATCCATTCCATCAAAGTCGTCGCGTCTAAATACCCGCGTTCCAAACGATCGGCGATCGATGCACGATTCAATTCGCTATCCTGAACAATCGGTGCGGCCAATTCCAACATCGCATCGATTGTGTCAAAGGAATCAAATAAAGGTGGTTTGTCTTCTTGCAAATCTCGGTTGTAAGCCATCGGCAAATTTTTAACCAACAACATCAGCGTTTGCAGGTTACCCATCACGCGAGCCGATTTGCCACGCGTCAATTCCAACGTATCCGGGTTCACCTTTTGCGGCATGATGCTGCTGCCGGTGCAGAACGCTTGCGGAATTTGAATAAAGTTGTATTCGACCGTGCTCCACAGGATCCACTCTTCCGCCCATCCGCTTAGATGCGAAGCGATCACCGACAACACGAACGCTGTTTCCATCATGAAATCACGATCGCTGCTGGTGTCCAAACTGTTCGCGGTGACGCCTTCAAAATCGAGTGCCTTTGCGGTTTGATCGCGATCGATAGGCAGTGTCGTCCCAGCGACTGCCGCAACACCGAGGCTGCACTGATTCACCCGGCGGCGGCAATCGGCGATGCGCTCTCGGTCGCGGGAAAATTTCTCGATGTACGCCAACCAATAATGGGACGCCAAGACCGGTTGGGCACGTTGCAGGTGCGTGTACGCGGGAAGCACGATATCAAAATCAGCATCGCAACGACTCAAAAACGCCTTTTGAAGCGTCAGTAATCTCGCATCGATTCCGTCCAATGCGTCACGTATCCACATGCGGATGTCCGTGCTGACCTGGTCGTTCCGGCTGCGAGCGGTGTGCAGTTTTCGGCCGACATCCCCAATCCTGTCGATCAGTGCCTGTTCAACATGCATGTGGATATCTTCCAACTCGAACCGGATCGGCAGCTTATCGGCGTCAAGTTCAGATTCGATTTCCTTCAAAGTGTCTCGAATCTGGGCAAATTCATCTTTGTTGATCAAACCGACCGTGGACAGCATTTCCGCATGAGCGATTGATCCACGAATGTCGTGCTTATACAGCCGCCTGTCAAAACTAATGCTTTCGGCAAATGCTTCGAGTCGTTTGTCGGTTGAATCGGCGAAAACACCGCTGCGTGAGGGGCTATCTTGCTGCTTGCTCACAATCTGAACTCTTCTACAAGGAGTGGTCGAAACCAATAATGGGTGGGTAAGCTTACGAAAGGTTTGCGTGATCCGCGACCAGAGACATTTTCCGATACCGTTTTCGAGCTCGTACTCATGATTTTTCGCATCCTGATTTGCTTGACTGCATCCCTCACTGCCGATGCGGTTCAAGCGGCCAGTGCCAACGTGAACGCGGCGACCGGTCAGCCCTACGGCGTGGCGACGATCGAAATCCCACTGGACTTTTCAGTCGTGGATCAGACCCTTCCGCCTTTGGTGGCCCAGGATGCCGACGGGCGGATTCTGTTTCCATTTAGCGAGGACATCAAGGTGCAAGCTCCGCTGCCGTCACAGCGGCCGGTGCCGCGTCCCGGACGAGGCCGATTGCTCAATCGCGTTGGCAACCTGATTCGGGAAATCACAGCCGACAAGAAGCCTCAATATCAAACCGTTGCCCGCCGGGTCACATTCCTATTCACTGGCAATGATCCAATCAACGTCATCCTTCGCGATGCACGCGGAACGATAGGCAACTTTCAGGTTAATCCCCGATTGGATCCAGCCCTACATTCACAAGCCTTGACGCGTTGGTGGGCGGGCTACACCAAGGCGGCCAAGCAACAAATTGATTCAGCCGACTATCCAACCTGGGTTGAGAACTATTTGGTCGCGATGCTTTCGGGACGGCTGCATTTACCGCTTCCCGATTGGTATTTGGATACAAACCAACAAGAAGACGAATTGTTGAGCACGTTGAAGTTGGTCGCTGGTGTCGAAGGGGTTGGCGAAGCAATCTTTCGGAAGCAAGCCGCCGGCCTGGGAACGAACGTTCAAAACGCGAATCTGCCTTTGCCTTCGCCGCCGAATTGGTCACCGTTGTTTTCACAGAATGACCTGGCCGATGTTTCGGTCGAGCCAATGGCAACACGCGTACCACCGGAGTGCTTTTACATTCGGTACGGCTCTTTTGAAAACTACCTCTGGTTTTTGAACCTTACCGACGAATACGGCGGTGACATTTCGACGATGGTCTCGCTGCGTGGCGTCACAAATGATTCCACGTCGCGATTCGAAAAACAGCTCAATTTGAAGCCGACGGCGATGTCTCGCATCTTGGGGCCAAGCGTGATCGAAGACCAAGCAATCATTGGACGGGATTTGTTCCTCGCCGATGGTGCTTCCATGGGAGTGTTACTCAAATCGAAGAACGCGTTTCTGCTTCGCACGTCCCTTAACAATGATCGGACGGCACGTGCATCGGCTGACAAATCGGTCACCTTAGCAGAGATTCAAATTGGCGATCGGAAAGCAACGCTGTTGTCATCGGCAGACAACCAAATTCGATCCTTCTTAGTCGAAGACGATGGGTACTTTTTAGTCACCAACAGCCGCACGATCGCAACCCGTTTCCTGGAAGTCGCCGAGTCCAAGGCATCACTCGCAGCAACCGAATCATTTTTGTTGGCGAGGAAGCTGATGCCGCTGGAACGCGAAGACACGATCTTCGCTTACTTTTCACCCGAGATGTTACGTGGACTCGTTTCACCAAGTTACCTAATCGAACTACGCCGTCGTTTTTCTGCCAAGGCTGAGATCGCCTTGACTCACTTGGCTCGAATGGCAGCGGTCCAAGAAAACGCTTCGGCCTCAGGTTCCTCTTTTCCGGAGGCTATTGGGATTGCTGAATTGACTTCGGCGGGTTTCTTGCCCGCTGGTTTTGGATCCAGGCCTGATGGAAGCGGAACCATCGAGGTTGGTGAATCAGTGATGGACACACGCCGCGGAGCCAGAGGGACGTTCTTACCCATTGCTGATGTCGACGTGCCCTTGGTAACCGCCGACGAAGCCACATGGTATCGACGAATCGCAGCGGAGTACTCCAACCGGTTCCCGACGATTGATCCGATCATGGTGGGCCTTGGACGAATGCCCGTTGATCCGGAAACGGGTCACGAACAAATCATGGTGCATGCTGAAATCGCACCTTGGGGAGCGGAGAAGTATGGAAAGTGGTCTCAGCAGCTTGGCCCGCCGACGCCACTGGCGATGAATTTCGCTCCGGACGACATCGTATCGGTGCAAGCTCATGTAGCGTCACAGCAACTTGGCCCACCAACACACTTGTTCGCCGCGATCAAAGACACCTTGCCCCCGGAACCGGAGGACTTCGAAGGTATTCTAAACATCTTCCGTTCACTCAAGTCGATCCCTGGATACCTGGGGGCTTGGCCACAACCGGGCGCACTCGACCGATTGCCTTTGGGGTTGGGTGTTGGCACACCTGTTGGTCCAGGACTAAGTCGGCTGATCGGTGGTCTCTATCGTTACTCCGATGGTAGCTTCAGCATCCTAAGTTTTTGGCCCGACGTCTTGCAGGCCAGCTTGCCATTTTTGGAAGCGGTCGATGTCGAAAACACAGCGCAAATCCGAGCGAGTTTTGGCAACATCCGGGGCAGTCAATTGGAATCTTGGGCAAACGGTCAGCTATACGATCGCGCACGAGAAAGCAGTCTCAGTGGAGCAAGTTTTTTGAGTTTGCTAACACGACAGCTTGGTGTTCGACCAGAAGACGCTTTGGTCGCATCACAAAGAGTGCTCGGTGCAAACCTGCAATGCTCGCTCGGGGGCGACTACGAGTTTTCGCCCGCCAGTCAGCGATGGATCAGCACGGCGTGGCGAGGTGAATTACCCAGTGGTACCGCGCCGCCGGATTATGTTGCCCCCGTAATGAAATGGTTCCGTGGCGGAACCGCGTCGCTGACTCAGTACACCGATCGAATTATCGTCGATGCAACTGCGAACGTGGCAAGAGGGAAGTGACAGTGTAGAAAAATTGTCTTTCGAGCGGTCAGCAGACAGGATTAGTCAATTGAGACAATTGAACTACCATCCGGCTTGCATTTCCTTCCCCACGCTGACCCGGTCCGCAATCGCATCGGCAACCAAAGCATTGGAGCCGAGGTAACCAGTGCATTTGAATTCAAGGGCTGGAAACTCCGCTGCGGCCTCTTCGGTTTGCTTAACGATCGCTTGATAAAGCCGGCCGTGAAAAAGCAGGTGCGGGTAGACAAGAATCTTGTCGAAACGGCCCGTGATGGCGACTTCACGAAGTACGTTTGGTAATCTTGGTTCAGCCATCGCGTAGAACGCGGTCCAAGCATTGGATAACCCTAATCGTGTCCCCACAATTTCGGAAAGGACTCGCATGTCGGCGCTGGCACACGGATCGAAACTGCCACGGCCAACCATGACGACCGCTGTCCGCTTTGGATCGACATTGTTAACCTCCAAAGCGCTGCCAATTCTTTGAACCGCCAGTTGAACAATGGATGGATGCCTCGATAGCGGACGTGATTGATCCGTTGTGACAAATTGGCTATCGCTTTGACACTGGCCGATCATGTCGGGGATGTCGCTTTTCGCGTGCCCCGCAGCGAAAAGCAACAGAGGAGCGACGTGAATATGCGTCGCGCCTCTTTCAACCAACGCGTTCCAGCCCTCGGGGATCGTGGGGGACTGAAACTCCAGCAGAGCGGATTCGACCGGCAGAGCACCGCATCGCTTGGACAACAACTCGCCAAGCTGAAAGAATTCTTGAGTTCCCAAATCGTCACGAGTCCCGTGACCAATCAGTAAGACGCCCGGCTTGCGATTCACTGAACAACTTGCGAATCGGTGAAGCCTTCGGTGGCGAGCATCTTCAATGCACTGTCCACTTCAAATCCAGCTTTATATTGGACGACGACTTGGCGGTTATCGATGGTTCCCTCGACCTTCTGTGGCCCGAGCGCGACCTGCTCCACTGCTTCGTTTTTCTCCAACGCTTCTTTAACGCGTGGGAAACAGGAAAACGAGCAGTGCATTTCCGGGACAGCCAATGTCAGGGTGCCAGCCTCTTCCATCGCTACAGCATTGGTCGCAACCGCTGATGCCGGAGCAGCCGAGTCACCCGATTCCGGGCCGCCCGTGCGGGCAATGGCAATCATGATTCCAACCGCAGCGACGGCGGCAATTCCATAAACAAGTCCACGCATGATTCTTTCCTTATCAAGTGTTTGAAGATTTTGTGTATTGGCCTGTCCTTCAGTTTAGATCCCCCGGCAAACTTGGGCAGGGGCCACACCGCAGTAGCCTGATTTTTGTGTCCAGCTAGTCTTCAGTTTCCTCGCCCAATCCGACCATTTCCAGCAAACGCAATGCATTGGTCGTTGGGGAAACGCCTTGCCGCATCTTGTAGTCAAAGGTCATCTGTTCATTGCCTTCGGCGTCGGGGCGAATCGTTTCGCGGAAGTGAACAGTCGTTGCAGCGGATTGCATCGCCGGTTCATCGGCCAGTTCCAAGTCATGGGTTGTGATTGCTCCGATCGCCTTGGACTTGACCAAGTGATCCAGCACCCGCACGACCGCAATTTGGCGTTCGCGACTGTTGGTACCTTGCAAAATTTCATCCAGCAAGAACAAGCAAACACGATCATTCATCGATGCCATTTCGCGTGCGTGATCGACGACACTTTTTAGACGATTGAGTTCCGCCATGTAGAACGAAACACCCTGGCTGACGTCATCGCTGACCCGAATGCTGGTGGCAAGTTCGGTCGATGCTAGTTCAAACTGCTCGGCACAAACTGGGGCACCGCATCCGGCCAATGCGACGTTCAAGCCGACGCTGCGAAGCATTGTGCTTTTGCCAGACATGTTACTGCCGGTTACCAACAACAAGGTTCCTGGTGGTCCAATGGTAACATCGTTGATGACTCGGTCTGCATCCGCCAGCAACGGGTGACCGATCGAAGTCGATCGAATCACGGCTTGATCAGGATCGGCAACCCAAGTGGGCCGCGTCCAAGACGGGTAATCATCCTTCAACGCCGCAAGCGACATCAGTGCTTCCAACTCACCCAGCGATTCGAACCAGACTTCTGTTTCAGATCCATACTTTGCCTGCCATTGTTCAAGTCGGTCCAGCACCCGAACATCCCAAAGCATAAACGCTTGCAGCGGCAAATAGAGCAAGAACGTTGCCGCCGATTGACGAAGCGAACCAGCCCGCGCGACTCGGCCAAGATCACGCATGCCAGCGACAGCGCTGGTTTGTGGGTCATCAAACAGCACGCGCCGCAGCTTGGCAATGATGCTTTCTTTCGACGGCGTGTCTTCTTTTCCAGAAAGCCAATCAGCTGCTGAAAACAATTCGATGTAGTCATCCACGAAACGACGGTTCGCCATCGCGATCGAAAAGATCTGATGAGCAGGCCCCAAAAACAATGTCGTAACGATGATGTTGACCAGAATGACTGCAATCACGCCGCCAAATCCGATTCGCGTCAATGTGGGTGACCCCATCACCAAGACACCTATCACAATCATGGCGATAAGGCCGATCGATAGCCACAATGACATTTGCGCCCAAGCTTTTAGCCAGCCGCGTTTGGAAAGCCAAGTTTCACCCGTCGCCCAGTCCACAAAATGATCAGGGTCACCGGTACTTTCGGCAACTTGCCGAGCCAAAGTGTAAAAGCGAATCCGTTGGTCACGAAGCGGCGCAAGTGCATCGATCGCTTCACGTCTCGCCTCCGCTGTTGCCTCAATTGCGGGCCCAGCCAACCATGATGCCAGTGTCCGCACACCCGGCATCGTGGCTGTCATCGACGTCAAATGAAACAGCGACGCTTTGCCCAATAGATCAAGATCACTGGCAGTGTCACGACGATGGTTCGTCAGCTTCACTTCCGCTAACTGCGACGTCAATCTTGAACCTGCCAAACGCTTCCAATCACGATCAAGTCTCGCGATCAACCGTCCAATGACACTGCTATTTCGCCGCAGTTGTTTCATTGAATCACGCACCGGTTCATTGATGCCCGCAGCGACGTAAAAAAGTGCGAACAGGATTGACCCGATCCATCCGGCACCGGTCACTCCGTTCTCACCAAGGCTGGCCACCCAGAAAACAATGGCCGCTAGAACCAAAGCCACGCGGACTTTGCCAAGCAAACTGTCTTTGGCTTCCAGTTGAGCGACTTGCTGATCAATGTCGCCGAGGAGTTTCTGATAACGATTCTTTGCGGCGTCGTGATCCGTCGCGGAGGCAAACTTAGTCAAGGCGAACGGTACTCCGGCCAGCACTTCGGTCACTGCGGATCGAGACGACCTTGGTGGCAACACGGTCCTGCAGGTTGGGGCGAAAAATGGTCAACAATAACAACGGCAAGAACCAAGCGATATACAAACCACCGCCGTAGCCATGCCAGAATTGCGCCGCCGCCATCACCGCCGCTGATCCGCTAAGGAGTGTGGCGAGGTTCTTTTGAGCAGGCCAAATCGCAAAGAACACGCACAAGATTACGAAAGCAACAATGACGGGCAACCGCCAAATCGGATCCAGCCCCAATGCCCAGAACCCTCTTAGTTCGCTTGCATCCTTATTCGGATTCAAGACACCAAACATTCGCTGCAAGTGCTCAGTAATGGTCAAGCTGTCATCGAACGACAGGCAAACAATTAGTATCGCCAACATCGCTGTCACGCTGATCAAGAATCCACGCGCCCCCCGCTGCCAATAGAAGCTGAACCACAGCGGCAGCAGAAACAACGGGTAATAGACCAACCCGCACGCCAAGCCCATAAAAACGCCAGCGATCATCGGACGACGGTAGCTAAGGATTGCCCACAGCAGTAAAGCCGCCGGAACAACATGATCGACACGGCCAGTCATCTGTGCCGTGTAGGGCAACATCAAGTACAGCGTCGCGCAGCCCACGCCGGCTTGCAGATTGCCGAAGTGACGATTGGCTATCAGCACGATGCCGGTAACGATCGCAAGCTGAGCCGCGATCGCCAAAGTCTTGGCGATGCGGGCCAAGTTGCGTTGTGACGGAGTCAACTCGGATGACATTGGCGGTGATACGCCGCCGGGTGCATCGCTGATCGGCCGAGTTGGAATCGCGGGCAACATATTCATCAGTGCGTAACCGGGACCGAGCGCGGGCCCCTGAGTCACCTGGATCCGAGAATCACTGTTCACCACATTTGCCATCATGAAGATGAACATGGAAATACCGATAAAGGTCAAACCACCACTGGTCAAGTTGGGATCCAAAAGCGGACGACGCACCATCAGCGGGTCCAACATCAATCGAAGCAGGATCAATGCTTCGACGATGAACAGATAAACAAACCCAACACGCTGCAGTTCAAGCGGAGTGATTCGCGTGGCTTCTTGATCGGATTGCGATATCGGATCGGTAGGATTCACTGCGGACGATGGATCGGAAACGGCTAGGTCTTCGCTGTTGCCGTCTGCATCTGCCGCTTCTTTAACCCCTGCGGTTTCATCCACCAAAGCGAGAATCGGCAGAGCATTCGTCAAGACCGCGCTGGAAAAATTTGCGGAAGACGTCTCAGATGACTGTCCCATCTTTTCGTGAGCTGCTTCTTCGATTCGCTGCGCCGCCAGCGATTCGGATTGGGCCAACTGCTGACGGTATCCTTCGTGAACGATCAGCAGCCCAGGAGCCAGCAAAATCAGAAGAAAAATATCGAGGTTCCGAATACTCCAAAACCGGCGAAAAACGAAGAACAATCCGATCGTCAAAAACGACGACATGTAGACCCACGTGGTGGGGTTTGGTCGACTGTAATAGAGCAGGAAATCGCTCATCGATACGGGTGCTCAGTCCTGAAAATCCGGTCAAATTCGAATAAAACGACAACTCGGGTCATTCATCAACACGCAGCTTAACACAATCCTGCTGACGCAGAATCCCTCGGCTTTGAACCTAACAGCCTAAAACCAACCCGTTAGCAAACCAGACAGGAACACGTCGAAGAGTGAATACAATCAAACTGGAAGCAGCGAAGCATTGGATCCTTGACCAACAAGAAATCACGCTTGAACTGTTGACCCACTGGTGCGATCAAAATTCGTGGTCCATGGATCGATCGAATCTGGTCCAGATGGCTGACAAGCTTGCACAAGATTTCGCAAACCTAGGCATCGATTTTGAAAAGGTCGATCTACCAGATCTGAAACTCTTAGGTGACCGCGAAGACTGGGACCGAGCTCCGACCGGGCCTGCGCTTCTCTGGCATCATCACGCTAGCCTGCCTAAGTCAAAACGAATCCTGTTGATGATTCACTACGACACGGTCTATCCCGCTGGAACGAATCCATCGAAGTGCCGAATCGATCAAGATCCAACTTCGATGCAGCAACGACTCGTTGGTCCAGGGGTCGCCGACGCCAAAGGCGGGATCGCCGTCATTGCCTTGGCGACCCAGGCTATGCTGAAGTTCGGTTTGCTGGACGATATCGGACTGTCAATCCTGCTCAATCCTGACGAAGAAATTGGCTCCACGGCATCCGCTGGCATCATCAAAGAGCTGTGCCCACAATTCGGATCAGCACTGCTCTTCGAGCCATCGTTGCCTGACGGTTCTTTGGTTGCTAATCGCAAGGGTTCAGGCAACTTTTCGATCGTTGTACGCGGTAAAAGTGCGCACGCAGGACGAAATCCAGAAACGGGCCGCAACGCGATCGTTCGACTGGCTCAATTGATCGATTACGCGCAGGGCCTGCATCGTCCCAATGACGGCATCACCGTCAACTTCGGGAAAATTGGCGGAGGAGGAGCTTTGAATCGGGTCCCCGACTATGCAACCGCACAACTCAACGTGCGTGCGACGAATCCGAACGCTCAATTGAAATTCGAATCAGAATTGAAACGTATCGGAGAGAAATTTTCGACCGATGGATATACCGTGCAGACCCTTGGCGAATTTCATTGCCCACCCAAGTTGGTCAGCCCCGCGATCGCTCGGGTGCAACAATGGGTCGAGCAAGCAACATCGCTGGCGGGACAGCCAACGGTCCAATGGCGAGATACCGGCGGCGCTTGTGATGGTTCCAAACTTGCGGCTTGGGGACTACCCAACATCGACACGATGGGAGTGTCCGGCGATCACCTTCACAGTCCTGATGAATTCATGATCACCAGCTCACTAGCTGATTCCGCAATCCGTACCATGCTTACAGTCCAGTTAGCCGCAGAAGATTGATGGCGACAACGTGTGGCCTAGCAGCAATAAGCGCGACTTAGATCGTACGACAAAAACTTTCCCCTGCCGCAAAGGACATGGGAAAGCTTATCGAGACTTTGAAGACGTTTGACGATCGTTACTTAGCCATCATCGCATCTTTGCTTTTTGAGTGCTTCTTCTGAAGCTCAACCCAGTTGGTATTCGCCTTGGCGATGTTTCCATCAATGTCTTGGTTGAACATGGCCAGGATTCCGGGGTTCAAGTTCAAATACAACTTGTCGTTGCGAACCTGCCAAGTGTTGATGTCGACTGGAAACAACGCACCCACCGAGACGCCAAAGGCACAGTAACCACCGCATTGTGGAGCGTACTTATCGGGGTTGCCTTCAAACGTTGCTTTGTGATCTTCGCTTGCAAAGAAGTAAGTGGCCCCACGGTGTGTTGCCGAAATCTTGAAATTGCCGTTGACAGGTTTTTTATCTGTGAAAAACGCAACGGGATCGTAACCATTTAGTGCGACGCCGGACTCCCCAGATGTATTGACCAATTCACCACCGTAAAGCGGCACCGAACTGACAAATAGTGCAGCCACAGCTAGAGTGAGAACCGAAATCGTTTGGCGGAGTTTTGAAATCATCATCATAAATTTCCCAGAGTGTAAAGCGAGAGTGAGTGGAATGGAAAACGAGGCTTTTACCGGTAACGCTAAGACGCTTCTTTTAAAAGCAAACCGGAAGGTCCTAGAGTCCTGTTCAGGCAGCGTTTAGTAATCACGACACCACCTAGACGCACCGATCACAATCGATCTTACGGCAGTCTCAGAATTTATTTTGATCTTGCTTCGATGTTGGCGTTTCCTTTGTTTTCATCCTGATTTCCTGGTCGTTTGCTGATAGAAACATCGCAGTCCCAGGCGTGAGGTTTGCCAAATCTAAGGAAGTTTGGGAAAGGGAAGACGTCGCTCCATGATTGAATCGCAAGGACGCAACCGAGGTGACAGATTCGGACGCAGGATTAGGCGAGTCCTTAGAAAGTCATTAGCCTGTCGTACTCGGACTTTCTTGATCGATAGACACCACGTTCGCGACCACATTTGTTTGTTCACCAACTTCCGCGACATTGGAACCTGGTAATTGCCGATGGCCAGGATCGACTACTGATGAACTTGGATCGTGACGCCCCAAATTTGAATCTATTAGGTTTCGTCGACAAGCATGGCGAGGTGGATCCAAGCTTGACAAAATCTGATGCCGAAGTCGCGGCCTGGAAAGATCGACTACGAGTTGTTTTACAGCGTTACCAGCAACCATCAGATTGAATAAAACTGTCACGGGTGATCGAAGTCATCTGGTTTATCGTCCAAACCAGAGATGGTGGGCGACTCTTTGGTGAAGTTCTAATCGCTTCGGTTCAGCTGAGGCTTGCAACATTTCTGCTCGTATTTGCCAATATCAGGGTATGCCTTGCAGACTTACAACTTGAAAATTGGGGCGGTGACGCATCGAGTGAATTTATCGAACCAGACCAATGAATACTTAGTCAAGGAAGTGCGACTTGAGTTGGGTGTTGCAGGTAACCAATGAGGTCTCGAATTTCGGTATCCGTCAGTCCGTCGAGCAAACCAGCAGGCATCGGTGACTTGTCGGTGACCTTTCTTTTGACCACTTCTTCTTTTTCAATCGATTGGATTTCGGTGGCCGTTTGCATGGTGATGACTCGATCGTTCTCGCTGATCACCAACCCGCTGATGATGCGATCGTCGTCGGTTAACAGCATGGTCATGCGGTAGTCTCTGTCGACAACACTGCTAGGTGCGACGACATTATCGAGCAGGTAATCCAGATTGCTGCGGCCAGCACCGGTTAGGTCTGGGCCGATGTTTTTGCCTTCACCATAAAGTTGATGGCAGCTTTGGCAATGTTTTTCAAATAAGACTCGGCCGCTGGATTTGTCTGAATTCGCCAAGAACGGTCGATCGAGTAACTCTTTCAGCTCAACGATGCGCGAGCTGATTGCCGCAGGAGTATCGTTGATCGTTCCCCAGGTGCTATGAATCATGTCATTGAGTTCTTGATCACCTAATCCGGTTAATTGCCGAACGTGATACGGCGTTAAATCATTGCGATCAATTTCACCTTTCGACATGGCGATTAGCATCGGCATCGCAAACGATTTACGAGTAGCCAAGATCGACATTAATTGTGGTCGATCGGGGGCACGAAAGTTCCGATATCGCTGTGTAAGCAGGTGACCGATTCTCGGATCATCGTATTGCGCTAATCCACTCGCCGCAGCAACGTTGATCTTTGGGTCTTTCAACAAAGACCGACAGATCTTTCTCGCTCCGGGGGCATTGATACGGATGAGTGTAAGTAGCGAAGCTTTTCGCGAGACATAATCGGCGTCAGTCTGTCCAGTTGCAATCCTGGTCAACGTTTCGATTGCGACTCCATCGCCGAATAATGCTCCTAATTCACTAATCATCGGCCCCAATGTGTCGGGATTCTGTCTCGCAAGATCAGCAAGCACCGCCACATCCCACGCATCGGGACGAGGTGCTTTTCGCCAGCCACGAAGGCCTTCCACCATGCCTTCCAAGACTGCCGCTAGGTGCGAGACATTTCGTGATGCAATTGATTCACGGATCAAGCCATTCAGGGGTACGGGCGAGTCATTCATTTTTTCGGCCAATGCTCGCGATATTAACCGCAAGGTGGTCGTTAGTTCGCAGGACTTCGCGACGTCGACTAGCAGCTTAGGCTCAACTTCAACGACGGGAATTAAGCCGTACCAAATCATCAATGGAAGGTTGTGATCACCGTCGGCCTCACCTCGCATACAAAGTTGCTTTGCAATTCGAGCACGATTGCTAATTGATAGCCGCTGCAAAGTTGACGCCAGCATCAACTGCACGGACTTCGAAGGGTCATGTTGGGCCAACTTTTCTAAGGTGGGCATCAACTTAAACTCAATCATCTGCTCCGTTACATCGGGCGTCGATTTCCATCGCATGCCAATCGCATCATCCAGCGGCAATCGCTCCGACGCGATGCGAATGCTTGCCGCTCGTACGTGTTCGCTTGCGTGTTCGAAATCCGTAATCCAGTCTCCCATGGCATTGATCATTAGCATTGCCTGAACAATTTGCCGTGGGTATCCTGATTCATTGACGGTCTTTTTCAGCAGCGACTTCGCCCGCAGCAAGCGATCACCGCCTGCCGAACGTCTAGCCAATTCCAAGCTCGCTTGCTGGCGATACCAAGCATTATCTGCGCCAACCGTCCCCGCTAACGACGCCTCGTCCCACTTAGCAACGTCCAGTTCCATGGCCCCGGTCGATGGCGACAAATCGTTCTCGGGTCCGATGACCTTGAAGACGCGACCGCTGGTTCGGTGAACCCCCGTGTGCTCGTGACATTCGCCAGCGTCGCTCCAATCCAAAATGAATGCGTTGCCGTCGGGACCGCTGGTGATTTCCATGCCACGAAACCAAGAATCGGCGGATAAAAAAAGATCTTCACCGTGGCTGGCAACATAACCGCTGCCTTTGCGATTAATTACTTCTTGGTTGACCCGGCGACCGTGAAAGTTCAGCGTGAACAAATTGCCGTGATACTTTTTAGGCCAGATACCGCCTTGGTAGATCATCGCTCCGCAATGGGCGTGACCACCGCCGTAGGAATTCGCGACACCGTCACGCGATTGATGCCAAGCTTTTCCCGTATCAAAATGCCAATGGTCGGCGTGAGTATCAATGAGCTCGAACGTTTTCCCATTGGGATCAAGTGTGAAAGGCCGAGTAAAATGAGCTCCGTGAATCATGTGCCAAAAGTGGCCGTTGACGGTGTTGATGAAGAAGCCTTCGCCGAACTCGTTGAAATCATGGCCCCAGGGATTGGTCGTACCAGTCGTCAAGACTTCGACGTCACCGCGGTCTGGGTGATATCGCCAGATCCCACCTTCCAAAGCCAAACGATTTTCATCGGCCGTCCCAGGTTTCCCAATTCGTCCAGGACACGATCCGCCGCAACGACCATACAGCCAACCATCGGGTCCAAAACGAATGCCATTGGCAAAGTTGTGGTAGTTCGCATCAGCAACCTTGAATCCGTCCAATACGATTTCGCCATCGTTGTCCGGAATATCGTCGCGATCTTCATCCGGCATGAAGATCAACTGGGGTGGGCACATCATCCACACACCGTGACGGCTGCCATGACGCCCGACTTCAACGCCCGTTAACATCTGAACGTTGTCCGTAAAGACCGTTCGCCGAGTCAACCTATCTCCGCTGGTCCCATCAAAGATCACGATTCGATCACGCAGATCCAGCTGAAACTTCTGCAAGCGTTCGGCGTAGGTGTAGTTTTCAGCAACCCACAATCGGCCTCGCGAATCCCAAGCCGAAGCAATCGGATTTTGAACGTCAGGTTCCGCAGCAAACGCGGTGACCCGAAACCCCGCGGGCACCGACATCTTCGCCGCCGCCTCGTCAGCCGTCATCAGCGTTTCGTCTGAACTTGGTTCGGTGTTGTAAGGCACCGGAAAATCTGCATCCGTGCGAGACATATCGAGTGTCGATAAACCGAATGTCAGGCATAGAAAAAGAACCAGTTTCCACATCGCGAATGAAAGCCTAGCTAGTGACGGGACAGAAACGCCAAGCAAAACCTGACTGATGATCCATTGTAGCAAGAAGACTTTGCCGCTGACGGAGATGGGTTAATCACTGATCCATTGCAGTTCAAGGTATGATCCCGTTCCGGCGACACCGTGTGTGGTCGAACCTTCGGACCGGTTTAACCGCAAGAACGCGGGTAGATGGTTCAGCAGGTCGATGACGGTTTGAATTTCACCTGCACTTAACGCATGCCCAGCTTTGCCGTTCTTGATTCGCATAAACAATGGGTAGGCTTCCTCATTGGCAATATCGTGGTTCTGTGTTTCGATTTCCCACAGTTCTAAAGGTGGAATGTCGTACGCCTCATCGAATTGAATTGAAATTGCCGACAAGCAACTCATGTCGCATTTACCTCGAATCATGGATTTTGCGACATCGATTCCTTCGATGATGGAAAGCCCCATCGCCTGCCCCATTTGTCCCATCACGCCAACGCCCCATTGATAGCCGGGTGTTGAACCTGAGGAAGCTTGGACCAATTGATCACCTCCGACAAGATTCCAAGGGGCGACGCGATAAAAACGGGCCGCCGCTTGATACAGTCTGCTAAGCATTTCTGAATCAACACCATCCTGTTCGATCATCACCGTGGAGGTTGGATTGTTGGAACGCACCATGTCAACGACCAGCGATTCAAACATGCTGACTATCTCATCGTCGCCCGCAACGATCTTCACGCAATCTGAATTCGTTATTTCCTGCATAGCAGAATCAAATGCACTGTGGTCTAACTGGGGGTGTACGACGATGGTACTTGGGCACCTTGATGAACCTACCATTGGTCGAAGCATGGCGCTGGCAACGACTTCGACTTGCTGCACCGCAGACGGCTTGGTGGTGGTCATTTCTGATTTCAGAATCGTTCCATTTTCGCTATCCAAAACCAATTGCAAAAACGGACGATGGGGTGTCGATTGATCGCCGATCCAGATTGGTGGTTGCAAAACAGCAACAAGCCAAGGTGCATCGGTCGCGGGCATTCGGTCGATGTCCAACGCAGCACGATCAAACGTTTCCGATGTCGCGGCCATTTCCAATCCATGCTGAGCCTGATCGGCGATTTCTTTCATCGCCTTCTTTTCCAATGCTGACGGCTTCACGCACTCACAGGCGACGCCATAAGTGCCGACTGCTTTTTGAAGCATCTTCAGCGTTGCCTTGGTGGAGACATGAACGACGGCTGGACGCCGGGGTTCACCAAAGACCGGCTCGCAAACGGAATCCAGAATAAACTGGCGCAATTCGCGCGTCCTGGGTGCTTTATCGAACGACGTAAAATTGACAGGTTTGTCACCGCAGAACACGAGCCCCACGTAGTTTCCGTCGCGAACCAGTTGACCATGGTATATCCAGGTCTCATCGGTTTGTGGCAAGTCCATCGCGATGTGAAGGTCACCTTGTCGCGACTGATTTTCGTCAGAATCGATGTCTCTCCATTCGTCTGTGTCTTCCCGTCGGCCCTGAATTTCGCGTTGATCATCAGCCGAGATGTTTAGCGTGTCACGGATCCATCGAATCGTCCCTGGGTTGGCACGAAGCCCCGGTTTCAAGTAACGAGCGATGACAAACGATTCCTCTCGGCTGCCAACCGCATAATGATTTGGGAATTCCGCAGGCAACGGAACCGCTGAAATCAACACCGGTGCAACAAGCGGCTTTACTTCATGAGCTTGCCTAAGAGCCTCGGTCGCTTCTTTGCTGTTGGGTTCCAGGTGATGGAGTCGGATCGCCTTTGCAAAGATTCCAGGGCCCATGCCGTCGTCGGCAAACCGATCGAGCAACTCGCCAAGCTCGTCCCACCACCCAAGACGTAGCATTAAGTCGATGAGGAAGAAACGCGTTCCTGCGCCGTCGCCTTCGTCCTCGTCAATTGCTGGCAGCAGAATTTCGATGGCATCGGCAAGACGTGCCCGCTCGACCAAATCCACACCCATTTGATTGCGGCAATCGATCCAGAAATCTGTTAGGTGTCCAGCTTGCTTTAGCTTTTTCACTGCGACTTCACAGGCTTTGTGAAAGCATTTGACCGCGTCAGCGTCTTCACTTTGGATACCGAGGTTGATCATCGCCTCGACTGATTCAGGATCAACCGCTAACACTGATTCAAAAAATTTGATCGCTTGTTGAATGGTTCGATCTAATCTCTGGTCGCCGGAATCATCAGCCAGCAGCATGGTGGCCGATTCCAGGTTTGACATTGGAAACAAATCACGTGGATCGTGCGGAGAACCCAATTCATCACCATCTTGACCACCCGCGACTTGGTTTGGATCCAGACCGATTGATTCAAAGAAATCCAACAGCGGCTGGAGATTTCCATCGGCAGCTGCATTCTGAGCATTAACAGCCGCTTGCAAAACCAATTCGGGTGCCCCAGCTTCCTCAAGCATTCGTAGCAAATTCAGGAACTCGTCAGCCTGAAGCGATTTGTTTTCAGCTGGATTCGTTGGCATCAGAGGAGGATTTGGTTTGTTCGAGCGTTTTCGAGTAGGTTTGTTACGTGCCAACGGGTTGCCTCCAGCGGAGCCGTGATTGGGTCGAAGAAAGCCACTACTCATACCATAGCTTGGGTAGCTGCACACCCATATCGATCCCATTGCAGGGCAACATCACTTTTCCACTTTGGAGTGTTCCCCATTGTCGCTCGGCTCTGCGAGCCGATTGCGCTGTCGGCTCGGAGAGCCGAGCGACAGAAAAACTGAGTTGCCCTGATCCCACAGCAGCGCAGCATCGTTCCCAGTAGACGGGCTTACACTTCGAAGTAGTGATGTCGGGCGTTCAGGCTTTTCATCGGTTTTGTTTGTCGAAGAACCGCTGCCTGCTTCGTTTAGAACCCGAGTCTATTGTGGGTAGATCACCAGCTCGATACGGCGGTTGGCTGCTCGACCAGCAGCCGTGTCGTTAGTTTGCCTTGGATTGTTGGCACCCTGTGCAACGGTAAACAATTGCCCTGGTGGCATCCCGGCACGGCGAGTCATCAGGTCCAGCACTGCGGCTGCTTGTGCGGCAGTCAACTGATGCGTGGACGAAACGGCACCACCGTAGAGCGGCCCGTTATCGCTGTAACCCTCGATTCCAATTCGGTTTTTGGGAAAGACGCTGCGAAGTTGTGCGGCAATCGGGTCCAAAGTCGCAGCAGATTGCGCATGCAGTTGGGCGGTTCCTGGCTGGAATAATTGGTCTGACGGGATCACGATGCGAATCACGTTTCCATCAGCGAGCACGGGGATACCGCCAAGGTTCAGCCGCGAAACCATTTGCGACAGATTCGTATTCGGAGTGATGGATGCTTCACCACGAACTTGCGGCCGCAATTGCGTTGACGCTTGCATGCCACGTACACGGTCTTCGGCCTGCCTCGCCGCCATTTTGGTCGACTGCATTTGATCGCTGACCTCTGCTAATTGCTTTCGCAGCAGTTCGGATTCGTCGCGGTAAACCTGCGTCTGTTGTTCGGTCTGAGCCAGCTGGGTGTGCAGTTGGCGATTATTGTCATCAAGCAATTGAACACGACGACTGAGTTCGGAAATGCGAGCTTCGGACTGTGAGACCTGATTGTTTTGCGGAACGTTCCAGGCACCGGGTCCACCGGCAGGGCCACCGAACCCTGAACCTGCAAAGTAAGGGTTTTGGCTACATCCACTGGCGGCAACGGAGACCACGGCTGCGGATAAAAGCAGGCCAGCGGCATGTTGGCGAAGGGTGGGCTGGAAGCGAAACATCCTGTTTCCTCAGGTTTGAAATTTAGTCTCAACCACGTTCCTACGAAAACCAGCATCGCAAATCAAGTTCGTTTTTCAGCCAAGACGTGTTTCACGACCTCCCACGCCTGATCGGTTGTCTTGATCGTTCCCTCTAACTGCTGATCGCGAACGGCTTGCAAGATGATTCTGTACATCGGTCCGGTCGGAACTCCATGTTCGCGCAGGTCATTTCCCGTGATCAACGGCGACGGGTCTAGTCGATCAGCCGGCCACCGAATCGCTTCACGAACTTTCTTAAGCCCCGCTTGTTCATCACCGCCATCGACGGCGACCGAATGTGCAACAGAAAGAACAATGTCGCGATCGCGGTCAATCAGCAATGGTTGAATCTTGGACCAAGGCAAATTGGCAGCTTGCATGAACGTCGTGTGATGCTTCACCGCTGCGGTTGCCTGACGGGTTTCCTCGGTAGACAACTTCCAATCTTGACTGGTTTGCTGCAAGATCAGATTGTTGTTGCTGGCAATCGAAACACAAGCCAACGCAGCCGCAAACGATTTACATGGAAGCTGTTTTAGTAAGCGTTCCAATCGATCGAAATTGATACCCAACAATCCAGGCATCACATGTTCGGCGAGGCCAGTTGTGACTAATTGCCTTAGTCCATCGGCCGCTTGTTCTGACGCCATTACGCGTCGCATTTCCGCGCCGATACGTTCGCCGCTGACCACCGAAATGTCACCGGAATGCTGCTTAATGGCGTTGGTCGTTTCAACATCAGTCTTGAACTCCAACGTCGTGGCGAATCGAATCGCTCTAAGCATCCTTAGCTTGTCTTCGGAAAATCTCTGATGTGGTGAACCAATCGTTCGCAAAACCCTGGTCTCTAGATCTGCCTGTCCGCCCACGTAGTCGATGATCGATTCAGAGACGGGATCATAAAACAAACCGTTGATCGTAAAGTCACGGCGCAGAGCGTCTTGTTCTGCGTTTCCGTAGTGAACACTGTCAGGGCGGCGGCCGTCGCTGTAATCTCCATCGCTGCGAAAGGTTGCGACCTCTGTCGGGTTCACCGGCGATTCGCAATCCTGCTTTGCAGTTTTGATCGGCAACACCCCGATCACACCAAAGGATGCTCCGAACGCTAAAGTTCGTGATTTACCAAAAACTTTACGAACTGACTGAGGCGTTGCGTCGGTGGCGACGTCATAATCTTTGGGCACTTTTCCCAGCAATGCGTCACGTACACAACCACCAGCAAGATAGGCCACAAAGCCAGCATCGGTTAAGACTGACATGATCCGAAAGGCTTCGGCAGCATCGCGATTCGTGTTTCGTTGCTGATCGAACATGTGGTTCTCGTTGATGGATTGCATTGTTTCTAGACAATCAACAGACGACCAAATTACGTCGCCGTGGATCTTGTTAAAAATCCTTTGATATCCTAGCTTCCGTTGACCAAAAGGCACCCAGTGGGTCGGGAAACTGTCAGCGTCGGCACTCATAACTTTATTGGAATCATCAAGGATGGCATCTAGCAAGCGTGACGAGACTCGAAAACCCAGTCAGCCGCAATCGAAACTCGGTAAAAAGAGAGGTGTGGTCGGGGTAATTCTTCGGGATGAACGGTTCTTGATTATTCGCCGATCGAAGTTTGTGACCGCACCGGGCAAACTGTGTTTACCGGGCGGAACCATGGAAAAAGGAGAAAGTGAAGTTCAAACGCTCGTCCGAGAAATGCAAGAAGAGTTAGCGATCGACATCACGCCAGTGCGGCTGTGTTGGCGAAGCGTGACACCCTGGGGAACCACCTTGGCTTGGTGGTTGGCCACGATTCCGGATGACGCGGTACCAGTCCCAGAGCAATCCGAGGTGGAAGAGTATTTCTGGATGACGGCGGAGGAAATTTATTTTGCCAAGGACACCTTACCCAGCATGCCGACATTCATGGACGCGATTGCCAACGGTGAAATCAATTTAAAATAACAGGGCGAGATCAATTCGATCTACTTTTCACTCATTTGCTCTGAGCTCCAAGGTTTGATCTGTTTCCACGATTTGATCTGTTTCCACGATTTGATCTGTTTCCACGATTTGATCTGGGGATGAAATCTTGAAAAGCTGTGTCAGCACGGGTCGGTGATCGCCGCCTAAATGAGGTCCAACTTGTGAAGATGAAACCAGCCAACACTGATCGACTAAAACGTGATCAATTCGCACGCCATGCCAACGTGTAAACTTGGTGTGCCCCAGCCCCAGCCCACTTTTAGAGTGAGCATTCGTCATGGCGGCCCAGTAATTTTGATAATAGACGCTTTCGATTGGAACGTTGAAGTCGCCAGCCACGATGGTGGGCGTTTCAAGATTTGCTAAGTGAGTGTGAACTTTTTCTGCGAGCGAACAATAGACTTCGCCCAATCTTTTCATCGCCTTGGCACCATCAAGAAAATGAAATTCCTGCATTTTGCTAAGCGCTGGTCGAAAGGTGGGTAGATGCACTGAAATAGCATGAAAAGTTTCGCCATTGGGCAACCGAATCCCGCAATCCACAGCAACGGGCGGCCGAGGATGACGACGCAATGGACGATTGACAACGTCAGTGCTTATCAGCTTCAACGAGCTACCGATTGCAATGCTGTGTTCATGCTTGAAGTTCCAACCGAGTTTTCCATAGAACGAAGTTGCATCGGGCAAGTGACATTCTTGCAACATGACAACATCGACCTTGCGTTCACGAACTAACGTCGCCAGCAAATCTTCATCAAGCGTGCCGCCACCGATATTACAAGTCAGAACATTCACCCGTGTCTTGACTGCTGTGTCTATTTTCGGCTGGAATCCGCGAAGCTCGAACCCAAGAATCACAAAAGCAATCACTGCAAAATGCCAGAGATAGAACCAAGCTAGGCGAGGCCAAATGCAAAGCGTTACTGGAATGAGTATCGCCAGAGGCAGCCCAACGACCCATCGAGGCGAAAACAAGAACAGCGTTAAAAGCCAGTGTCCGTTGAATCGCGACCGCATCAAATACGAAATCAATAGCAGCAACAACAGGTATAAACAGGCGACAGCAAACAAGAGCTTTCGCTTCCAACCCGAAGAATCATTCTTGTTGCAAGTATTCAACTGAGACTTCGTCGAGCTGGTTTTCGTGCTGGGCATCTTGGGATTCTAGCTCAGTCGGCGTAGCACTCAACAGCAGCGATTCAGAGTACTTGAGAACCTCCTCATTCAGCGATGGATCATTCTCACTCTGGTCTTCCGCTGTTAAATAACTAGCCTGTTCGATTTCCCGTTGATCGAGGTCGGGATTGTACGTCGAAACATGCTCTTCCACTCGGATCGGTTGTTCAAGAAACTCTTCTTCATAAACTGCATGATTCTGAATCGGGGAAAACGATTCTTCCCAGTCACAACTCTCTAGCGAAGTCCAACGAGTTTCGGTGTATCCGGCGCACGCGTTAAGCGAATCGCAACCGCTGGGTTGGTAAGCCGCGTGGTGCGAAGTCAGTAGCGATTGGCAACCGCTGCTGAACAGGAATATGGAACCGACAAGGAATGTCGGCAGCGTGAATCGCCAAGATGGTTGCAATCGGAGCTTGTCGAAACGCTTGGCAAGTCTCGCAAGAAAATGAAACGGCCGTTGGAGGATCATTGGATTGGATTCGGCTTTGAAGTCTGAGAGAGACTTTACGACTATCGCACGAATCCACCCCCCAGATTGTTGTTGTCAAGAACATTGCCTGAAAGTCTGGCTGTAGTTCCGGTTCCCAGCAGCGTAAATCCAAGAATTCTTTCCAGTGGTGAAGTGAACTTCGCGATCGCAGAATCAAACGCCACAAGCTTGTTGTGCGCGATGAAGACGCGATCACCAGGCAGAAGCTGGTAGTTCGTTGTGACGTCGGCAGCTTGCGTGATCGCCTCCCAATCAATGGGCAACAGCGTCGTGTTGGATTGATCTCGATTGGGGCGGGCAACCCACATTCGACTCGACGAGACGTAGCTGGTTCCGTTGATTTGGCTTAACGCATCAATGACCGTCTCATTACCAGTGTAGGGTAAACGCACCAGTTCATCGCCAAGTCCGCCACCTTGCGTGACCACGTAGATCGCCTTGCTGTTGAATGCAAAGACTGACACAGAAACTTGGGGATCCGCAAATTCGCTCGACAATTTTGTCGCGATCGATTGGCGTGCTTCATCGAGTGTCAGCCCGGCGACACGAACCGACCCGTATTGGCCAAGCGTAACCGTTCCATCGGGGCCAACCAAGTGTTCGCCCGCGATCGGCTGAATTCCTGATACGGACCGCAACGACATTGAAACGATGGGTTGTCGTAAGTGCAACGACAAGTGTTGTTCAATCACGTTGGTTGCTTGTTGCGACGTCAGCCCGGCGATCGAAACTAAACCGTAAGAAAATCCAAGATCGATCTGACCACCAAGTTCCACGACGTATTCCCCGGCGATCGGTTCGTCGGGGAACGTCCCGGTCACATTGATTGAAACAAGGTCGCCTGCCTGCAATCGGTGCATCGCTTCGGAAACATTCTGTTGAACATCGATCGTCAACACGTCCGGTGCCTCGATGCGATACATCGGTGGCGTCACTTTGTCTAATTCCCGGGGGATCATCGGATCGTTAAACGCTTCGTCGCAACTTTCCGTCAAGGGAATCGCAGTCATGCCCGATTCGTGTATCAATTGACAACCACCACAACCCAAGACCGCGCATGCAGTCAAAGTCGCCGTCGCGAGCTTTAGGAAAGAGTTGTAAATGGAATACACGTTAAAGCGTTGGCTTAGCGAGCTGACGAAGGGAATTGGTAATAATGCAGGTGATTGTTGAACGATCCGCCGCGTCCGGTTTGAGTGCGACTGCGCGAGGGCATCACTCTGGGAGAATCAAAAACAGATCGCCGCAGTTTTTGTACTTCCGAAGCTTGTCGACGGATGCCTTGCTGGATTTGTTGCCGAGGCAACACAAATGAGTGGTACGGTCCAAGCAAACTGTTATCAGATCGAAGTAAGTCAAGGTAAGGCGAAAGACGCTGTGGGTTTGCTGTACGGGTTCGCAGGGTCGGCGTTCCTCCGATTCCCGTCGCACGCCAACCCGAACCCACATCAGATGCTCTGGATTGCCGCTGATAGGTTGATTGAGCATGCGAAGACGACGCTATCAACGCAATCATCCCCAATGCAATGACGAGCATGACGTTGTTCGACATCAAACGGTATTTAAGTTTCATACGTTTCACGGTAACCACCGATTCGGCGTCCGATTCAAACTTCCATGGAGAGACACCTCCATCCTTTCCAGGGGTATCGTCTACCCAACCCGCACAACTTCCGCTTAGTTACTAAGTCTGGCTAAAAAACGGCAAAAAGATTTTGGATTGGGTCAAGTCTTGATCGGTTTAGGAATTCCGAGTCGCAAGTACGCGCGACGTGAAGGCAGGCACGGCATCGATGTGATTCCTCTTTCAAATGTCAAACGGACTTGCGTTGACGACATCAATCCGGCTAGATCGTAAGGATCATGCCCCATTCTAACCGCACCTGTTTGGATTCCTTACACGACGTCAAAGGTCATCATGATCGATCGGTCGCACGATCGATCTGTCATGCGTTGACGGTTGATGTTGAAGACTACTTTCAAGTGTCCGCGTTTGAGCAGCGAGTGTCGAGGAAGAACTGGGACCAGTATGAATCTCGTGTGGAAGCCAACACGGATCGTATGCTTTCATTATTCGACGATTGCGATGTCCAGGGCACCTTCTTTGTTCTTGGCTGGGTAGCGGAACGTTTTCCAAAACTCATTTGCCGCATTTCCAACGCGGGCCATGAAATTGGGTCTCACGGCTATTGGCACCAATTGATTTACAACCTTACGGCGGAGCAATTTGCGACCGATATCAAAGATGCTCAAGAAGCCATCGTAAACGCCTGTGGTGTTAAGCCGATCTCTTACCGGGCCCCCAGTTTTTCGATTACCAAGAAATCACTCTGGGCGATGGACATTCTGATCGAACAGGGATTCATCATTGACAGCAGTATCTTTCCCATCGCGGGCCATGATCGTTATGGCGTGCCTGATGCAAGAAAAGAAATACACGAATGTTCGTCTAGGAATGGAAAGCTACTAGAATTCCCACCCTCGCTGGCCAAAGTCGCCGGTGTCACCGTTCCCATTGGCGGAGGCTATTTCCGTCTGTTTCCGACGTTGATGACCACTGCCGCGATCAACAAGATTCAGTCTGATGGTCGTCCCGCCATGTTCTACATTCACCCTTGGGAAATTGATCCCGCTCAGCCAAAGATCAATAGCATCGGTGTCAAAAACCGATTGCGTCATTTCATCAACCTCAAACAAACTGAACGCAAACTGAACCGACTGCTTCGGAGCCACCGCTTTGGCCCCATGGGCGCGTCCATCGAATCAGCGACCGGCGGTAAGCTGCAAGAGCTAAAAACTAATTCCAAGGCAATCGCCGCTTAGGTAAGCGTAACCTCGCTTGTTTCCGCTAAGTGTTCTGCTGCGTGGAAGAGTCAAATCAAATAAATGAAATGCCGGTGGTGTCAGATGCTCGCTGTCACCCACGTGGACGAAGTCCGCAATAAGCTCGAGATTCGAATTACGTAAATCGATTCTTGCTTGAAGCCAAGCACAGCTTGCGATTCCTATACCATGCTAACTGAAGTCATTGCCTTTCTGTTTGCTTCGAGCTTTTCACTAACGCTCGTAACCATGTCGCGTCGTCATGTCGGCAAGGCTTGGCTTTGCTGGTTTCTTTTGCTTGCAACGGCAATTGTTTTTTTTGCTGCCATGTCAGCATCATCGGGAAATTTGATTCGGCACTCTTTGATCAACATCAGCGATGAAGGACGCCCCGGTCTTGTCGCTCGGTTGATCGCTCTTTCGCTGGGCGTTTTCGCCGGTGCGGCCATGGGTGTCTTGCCGCACAGAAATCGGCGGAACATCGAAGCCTCTGGGATTTTATCTTCCGAAAATTCAAACGATTCATTCCCGTCTGACACGATTCGCAGATGGATATTAGTGACGACGCTGACCTTTGCAACCTTCGGAATGTGCAGTCTGTTGTTGCGAGACTTCCTAGGAAAGTATCTTCCCGACCCCAGCGCCTCGGTGACCGCTGGAATGATCGCGATCGATGTTGCTGGTGGTGGCAGGGTCGAAAAATTGACCTTGGATATCAGCCCAACCTGCGTGAAGGCGGGAGCCGATGGAACCGTTTATGTGGCCGGGTATTTGGGCGGCTATCTGCAAAATGGTGCAGTTCTTCGGATTGACGTGGATGAGAATGAATCGACCCTGAAAGCAAAGATGGTTGCGAAGGGACTTACCCGTCCTCATGGATTAGCGGTCTGGAAAGACTGGGTCTACGTATCCAGGTCAGGCCAGTTAAGTCGTGCGGTTCGTGGCAAAATGATGCAGTCGCGAACCGGCGCGGTCACGCGAATGAAGGACTTAGACGGCGATGGCGTATTTGATTTCTACGAAGATGTGGTGGTTGATTTGCCCGGTGCTCAAGCGCCAGATGGATTGCATCAGAACAACGCGATCGCATTTGGGGATGATGACAATCTCTACATCACAGTCGGCACGTCCACCGATCACGGGCCTCCAGTAGAACGTTTTGAAGGCATGATTCTTTCTTGTTCCGCAGAGGGCCAAGACTTGAAAGAGTATGCCAGAGGATTCCGTAACCCCTACGGAATGTGCTTTGGCCCCAGCGGTGAACTGTACGTCACCGACAACGATCCAAACTTTGCAGAACTTGGTGACAAGCTCATCCGGGTTCAACGAGGCAAGCATCACGGTCACCCACTCGACGCACTCGATAACACTCAGGTTGAAGGGATTGAGAAACCTATCAAACGTTTTTCAAGCGCCCAGGGAATTGGATACATTCCCAAAGGAACAGGTCACCCCTGGGAAGGACAACTGTTGTTGGCTGCTTACGGTGACGATGCGATCAGTGCGTTGAAGATCACGCGTGATGGAAACGAATGGGCTTGTGCACAAGAGTTCCTTGCCAAGATCAATGACGTGGTCGACGTTTGTTATTCATCAGACGGCTCGGTCTATGCGTGTAGTTATGTTGAAAGAGCGCTCTATCGAATTTCATTCCCAGATGTTCCGACATCGCATTAGACGCGTGCAAACGAACGCCTTGTGAAACGACTTTTTTTAGTATTCAGCTTGATGATTCTCTACGGAGCTATTTCGATGGCTTTCTACTCACCGTGGGAATCATCGATTGACTTTAAGCAGGGGCGACTGGATTTCACTTATAACTGCGCAAAGTGTCACTCGCTTGAAGAAGGTCAGCAAAACTACGGCCCAAGCCTGCACGCGATTGGCAGCTTGGCGGCAGATCGTGTTTCAGGACAAACCGCTGCGGAGTATCTATGGGCCTCGGTTCTCGAGCCGGACGCACATCTTGCCGGTGAAGGACAGATGCCCTCGGGAATTTCGGCAACGATTGGTGCCGAAAGAATGCGAGACTTATTGTGTTTTCTATCGAAACAAACTGACGGAACTTGGATAGGCGATCTGGCAGTCATCCCTAGCCGAGCGAAGCTACTGCAACCGACGGATCAAAAACAAAAGCTGAAAATTCAGCAAATTGAACTGGGGCAAGCTCTCTTTCACGGTCGCTTACAGTGTGGAAGTTGCCATCGCCTCAATCCTGTTCATGACGGAGATCACCTGACAGCACCTGACTTGGCAGGAATTGGCTTGGCTTCTCGTGAAAGTTTGATTGATTCCATTCGCCGTCCTTCCCAGACCATGGTGCCACGTTATCAATTCGCTTCGATATTATTGGATGACCAAGTTAAGAAGGGACGCTTTTTTGGTGATCAAGGAGGCGATTGGCAGTTGCTTTCCCCACTCGCCAACGGATGGCAATTGGTTTCTTTTTCCAAGTCACAAAACACGGTGAAATTAGATGCGGGTGAACTGGATCTCGACGAATCTCCTTTGGTTCGCATGGACTCGCTCTCATCGATGCCAGCTTACGGACCTGACGTTCTAAGCGAGGAAGACCTCGAAATGTTACTGCAGTTCCTACGGACACTTCGCTAGAAAGTTTCTAGTAAAACAAATGCTCGGCGCAACTTTTGTCTGGATTCTATTCGCGACATGTCTGGTGTCTGCGATTCGCCGTCCCTGGACCGGATGCGTTTCGTACTACTTTTTTGTGTTGCTACAACCAAAATGGAATTGGAGCTGGTCGATACCTATTTCGGTCAGCTTCCAAAAGTATCTGGTGCTGGCGACGCTTGTCGGTATTTTGCTGAGCGGATTTAAATGGGGCAGACTAAGTAGCCGAACTCGACGTGTGATGCTTGCTCTGATTGGATTTGTTGCCCTGGCGTGGATCAGTGCGCATCAGTCGATCGATCCAGACGGAACATGGTACTTGTTCGGGTCGATTTGGAAGCTGACTTTGATGCTATTCTTAACTTCAAAGCTAGTTGACACACCGGATAAACTTCGCATCCTTCTTTGGGCCGTAACGATCGGTCAATCATACAACGCGTTCCGAATCAATGAAGAGTACTTTCGTGTGGGCTATTGCCGATACGTGTACGACATCTGGGGTTTCACTGGCAGCAATCAAACCGCGATCATCGCTTTGTGTGCTCTTGCAATCAGTGTTGGACTGCTATTTTTTGAACGTCGGTGGCCCTTGCGGCTGTTAGCTTTGTTCCTGACCCTGCTTCAAACCCATCAAATCATGCTGTTGGAATCGCGTGGTTCAATGCTGGGGATTGCTTTGCTGTTGTTCGCGAGCATTTGTCTGATGCCAAAGACGACCATCAGCGTGGCGTCGTTGGCAATTGCATTGATCGCTGGATCAATCTTGGCAGGCCCCGGTGTGACGAAAGAATTCGCGTCAATTTTTGCGTCAGAGAATGAAAGAGACAGTTCCGCATCCAGCCGGTTCAAAACATGGACTGCCGGTTTGAAGGTCGTGCAGGAACGCCCGATGCTTGGCGCAGGCGTTGGCGCGTCCAGCATTTTGGTTCCCGAGTACTATGATGGTCCACTGCGGGCTGGTGGAACGAAAAAGAACATCCACAATCTACCAATCGAGGTGGCCGCTGACTGCGGGATCCCAGCAGCGATTCTCTACATCTCCTACTTTGCAGTGATTCCACTGATCGCGTGCGCCGCGTTGCACAGTCGGATCTTAGGCCGACCTGATCCCTGGTCCCAATTTTGCTCGGCAAGCGGGATCAGTAGTCTAGGTGGGGTCATTGGCGTGTCGGTTGCAAGCTTGTTTTCGAGCGCTCTGCTCATTGAGGTTTTCTATCTGCTGGTTGTCGTTGGACTTTTGAATCTCGATTTCTCTAATCATGAAGACGAATCGATGCTTGGTCTTCAAGCAGAGTTCAATGAAGGCCCTGGGAGTCTTACCGCGTGATTCAACGGGTCATTGCCAACGCCGGATCGAACTATGCGTCGCTGATTGTCGCGATCTTTTGTTCGTTCCTGATCGCGCCGATACTTGTTCAAGAACTTGGCGATGTCCGCTACGGAATATGGACGCTCGTCATTTCGTTCACGGGTTATTTTTCCTTAATGGATCTAGGCCTCAACCGAGCGGTTATCCGATACATCTCGAAGCATGAAGCTAGGTCTGATCATGATTCACTTAGTCGGTTTACAACAACGATTGTTGCGATCTTTACCGGGTTGGGTTTACTGGTCGCGACGATCACCAGCCTGCTCTGCTTGATACTGCCGTCGTTGATTGAACTAGGGGCACATAAAACGATCGCACAGGCGACGCTCTTGATCAGTGGCTTAGGTTTCGCAGCACTCTTTCCGCTAAGCATTCCCGCAGGAATACTTATGGCCAGGCAAGAACACACCGTGTTGAACGGGATCACAGTTTTTACAACGATTGCTCGCAGCATTGCCGTGTACGTTGTCTTAATCACCCACCCTTCGTTGATCGCGTTGGCCCTAACGGTGGTGGCGTCAGGGCTGATTCGCAATGGATTGGTTTTCTTTGCAGCACATCGCCGCTGTCCTCATATTTCAATTTCGACGGCACACCTTGATTGGTCGCTGCTGCCAGAGATGTTCCAATACAGTCTTCACAGCGGCGTCATTTCATTTGCGTCACGCATCATTCAATTTACTGATGAAATTGTCGTTGCCACGTTCTTGAGCGTCGCTTTGGTGACACCCTATTCATTCGCTGTGACTTTGATTTCGCACTTTGAAAAACTGGTTTGGGCAGGTGCATCCGTTTTGGTTCCCGCAGCAAGCCAACTCGCAGCCGTGGACGATAAAGATGGAGCCAGAAAACTCTTTCTTTCATCCTCAAGAACTTGCGCCGCGTTCACCCTGTTTTTGTTTGGCTTGACCTTTATGCACGGGCCAGCTTTCATCGGGGTCTGGATTGGCCATGAATACGAAGACACAGTTGCGCCGATCATTCGTGTCCTGCTAGTAGCCCGCCTATTGCCAATCGTGCAAAGCGCAATGACCGCCCGGCTACTTGGCACCAGCGATCACGCAGTACTTAGCAAAATCAACGGGCTGGAAGCAGTTGCCAATTTGGTATTAAGCGTCTTGCTGATTCAACGCTATGGATTGATGGGTGTTGCGATGGGCACGCTATTGCCAAGCGTAATTTGCAATGGAATTGTTCTTCCGCGATACACACTTCGATTGGTTGATGTATCAGCCAAAGAATTCCTCTCGCATTGCCTAGCGGCACCATTTTTGGCCTGCCTTGTTGCGATGGGAATGGTCTTCATTTTTGAGATTCATCCGCAGACCTATACAGAATTAGTGTTCGCTTCCATCGCGTTCTCTTTTCTGTATGGATTGGTGTTTCTAATCGCTGGATTAAAAACCACCGAGAAAAGATGGGTTTGGAATCGTTTTAAATCGCAGGTAACCCCGTGACCCAAAAGACGTTCTTTTGACATCGAAGACAGTTCGCCAGATATCCGTCCAAACGTCGAATAGACTTCTCGATGCGATCAGTGTTGGTAATCTTAGATCCAGTGTCGTTTTCGTTAACCTTCCAATGACTGGACTGACCGATTTTAGCAACGATGATTCGACCATCTGCTTGGTTCAAGATCTCAGATCCGGGTCGGTCTTTTCGACAGTCCTGCGTTTTTTTGTTCTGCGTTTTTCGCTTGCCAGAATAAATAAACACATCACCAGCGAAGGCCGATCAGTTGCCGCTCGGTACTTTGTCTATCCAACAATTACCGAACCGACCTTTACCGTTGAAATTTCTAGATCCAGCAACAACTATTTCCGTCGCTACTTGATTGGCCAGCCAAAACGAACCGTCGTAAGATTAGCGAAGAATGTTCTTTCCGCCATCGCAGGCGTTCCGTGTGAGGCTGGTGGTGTGTTGATCATTCTTACCGAGGATGAACAGCGTGCAGCATGAAGTTGCCAACTGGATCGCTCGCAAGATGGGCACAAGTCCCTCCCATGCAAAGCAGTGGGTAACGCTACAGGTCCAGTGTACTCAGAAAGTCTTCTTAGTATTTCACTCGAAGAGCAAGTATCCGATCTACGCAGCCAAGATCGGACGCTATGAAACGCTGGCCCATTCGTGGCAGACGATGAACCGGTTGGCAGAGAATGTCACTGATATCATTCCCAAGCCAGTTTGTTTTGATGCTTGGAATCAAGAATGGTGGATGCTGGTTTCGTCGGGACTGCCTGGGGACCCCTGGTTTGGCGTCAGTTCAAAACTGGAACGATCCCAGTATCAAGATCGTTACCTAGCCCTCGCCATTGAAACGCTGAACGACCTTCACGCGGCCACATTCCAAACATCGCGATGGCGAAAAGTGATCTGTCCAGAAACAGTTTTTGCTGACCGAATTGAACGCGTTCATGAATCGAGAATAGGGCTTTCCGAAAACACGATCAATCAACTTTATGGCCATGCCAGCCGACTGAATTCGTTAGGAAGCATCGATTGTCATCCGCAACACGGTGATTTTTGCATCAACAATTTGATCTACGGACCTGATCGCGTTTACGTGATTGATTTTGATGAATTTGGCCAAACACAGATGCCATTGCATGATCAAATGGGGTTGGCGGTTTCATTCAGTGAACTAGCACCGGGCGTGGAACTTACACCCGAATTGATCAAACAAACCGCCACCAGCAGTCGCTATCCCGATCTACCGACTGATTGCCTCCTTCCATTACTGCTGCATTACCTTTTGTATTCGCTCGAGCAAACCATCTCGATTCCCGGTCGCCAGAAACGACAAGGCACTTTACTTGACCTTGTCTGTCGATACGCTCAAACCTTTTAACTCAATCACTCAACAAACTCAGTGGCATCATCAGAACGAGATTATCGCTCGTCACACCTTAGCAAAGGTGCTGACTATGATCGTGATCTTCAAGTGGGCGATTTCAATACCTACATGGCCGAGGCGGAGCGAAGGATTCTCGACCGAATTGTCCCCTCTCTCTTCCCCGATGGTGTGCCTAGGTATTTAGACTTTGCCTGTGGAACGGGCCGAATCACATCGCAGATCGAGCAGTTTGCCGATGAAAGCTATGGGATTGACGTTTCGGATTCGATGATGAAACAAGCTCGATCACGATGTGCAAAGACCACATTTATCACACAAGACATCACGCAGTCGGCGGTAGAGATTCCTGAGGTCGATTTAGTGA
>CAYVAN010000006.1:40907-47500 GCA_964449225.1 uncultured Rhodopirellula sp. | reverse complement strand
CTACGGACCTGCCACGGTAAACTATGAGAAAAAAAACCCATCAAAACAGAATCCAACACTGGTAAACACTGCGGATAACACCGTCAGTTTTCGACTTGCTAGCTTGTTATGGATGGCTGGCATTGCGTTATTGATGGTCCCGATGGCGACGCTTTTCGATGTTTCGATTGCTCGCTGGATTGCAACCGAACCTTTGCCCGAATTCGCCGTTCGCGTGCTCAATCTTTCCGTCTATTACGCTCAGGGGATCGGTGTCTTTCTGATGCTGACCTCCGTGATTTTATTGATGCCTCGTCGCCGCTGGTGCGTTCCACGACTGGCAACACTCGCAATGGGTGCCGGTGCCGTTGCGACGCTCGCAAAAATGTTTGTGCTTCGACCTCGACCAAGCACGTTGTACTTGGAAGCAGCCAGTTACGACTATGCTTGGATTTGGGCGTTTGATTGGAATCTTTCACAGGTCGCCACTTTTGACGCTAGCACACGAGCCTTCCCCAGTGCGTCTTTGGCGACCGCGACCGCGTTGACGGTTGGTTTGTGGGCCGTTCAGCCAAAAGGCCGTTGGCTGTTCGTTTCGTTGTGTGTCGGAACGATGCTGCAACGTACCTACTGCGGGGCTCACTTTGTCAGCGATTTGTTTGGATCAGCTTCGGTGGGTCTAGGCTGGGCTTATGTCTGCTATCACCCCAGCTTGATGGGCTCGGTTTTTGACAAAATGGAACCAAGTCGCGAAGCCAGAATTCGTCAACGCGTTAACAAACAAGCTGAATTGACGGCCAATTTGCAAACCCCCACCCCAGATGCAGCAACCGAGAACGCACAAGAATTGCCGCCAAAAGAAGACCGAATCGCTGCGTGAAAGAGACGATCTGCCTCAGCAAATCCCGAAAAACACTGTGCATCGCATGGAGTTCAAAGTGGCTGATTCCAACGATTTTTGCCAGCTTTACGTCGCGAAAGTTTCGGGAGACAATCTGGTTTAAGTCTTGTTCGCTTTCGCATCGAAAGCAGAGTCCCCCAACAGCGGAAGTTTTCGTTTGTCCTCACCATTGGACTTCGATCTAAAGGAACGTGTTCGCCAAGCGGTCGATATCGTTGATATCGTCGGTGCAACGCTTGAAATCCATCCGCAGGGACGCAACTTCGTCACTCGTTGTCCCTGGCACAACGACCATCGCCCGTCGATGACGATTAACCAAGAACGTCAATCTTGGAAATGCTGGCCGTGTGATATCGGCGGTGACGTTTTCAGCTTCGTGATGCGGCGTGACGGAGTCGACTTTCCAACCGCGATGCGAACGTTGGCAGAAGTCGCAGGAATCCAAATTGAGCAATACACCGGCGGGAAACGAACCGAACCTGGCAGCCCCGATGACCGCGAAACTCTGCTTTCGGCGATGAAGCTAGTTGCGGATGACTATTTCAACCAGCTCGATGATCCCAAAACGGACGACGCAAAACTGGCTCGTGACTACTTAGCTTCACGCGATATCGACGATGAAAATCGCAAACGGTTTCGAATTGGGTTTTCACCTGATTCCTGGGACCACGCGGTCACGTTATTGCATCGAAACAACTTTAGCGGTGAAGTCGCACACGCCTGCGGTGCCGCGTCGGCCAAGCTTTCGGGCAACGGATACGTTGACATGTTTCGTGGCCGTTTGATGTTCCCGATCCACGACTTGCAGGACCGACCGATTGCCTTGGGCGGAAGGTTAATCCCAGAAATCGCGAAGCGGCTTGGTGACAAAGCAGGTGGTAAATATATCAACGGTCGCGAAACAAAACTGTTTCGCAAATCACACCAACTTTATGGCTTGCAACTGGCGCGGGACGCAATTCGCCGCGACGGTCAGGTCATGGTGATGGAGGGTTACACCGACGTGGTTGCTGCTCGGAAATCGGGCATTGAACCTGTCGTAGCTGTCCTGGGAACGGCATTAACCCCTGATCACGTCAAAATACTAAAACGCTTTGCTGAACGCGTCGTTTTGGTGCTTGATGGTGACGCGGCTGGCAAGAAAAGAGCCGACGAAGTACTGGAATTGTTTGTCGGAGCGGAAGTCGACTTGCGAGTTCTGACGCTGCCAGAAAACAGTGATCCAGCTGACTATATCGGCATCAACGGACGCAGCGAATTTGAGTCGCTAGTTTCGTCCGCTCCCGACGCGCTTGATCACAAACTGACAAGATTGACGGACGGGATCGATTTTAAAAACGATACTCATGCGGTGACCAAAGCCGTCGATACCATGTTGGGAATTTTGGCGAAAGCTCCCGCAGGACTTCGCGTCGATCAGATGATGATGCGATTGGCTGATCGATTCAATTTCCGAGTCGAGCGATTGGAACAACGCCGAACGGTACTGCGCGATGAGGCCCGCGATCGCGCTCGCCGCGTTCGTAGTATTGCGCCCACCACCAATAGCAATCCTAAAACAGTCAACAAGCCGGCTGACCAAACGATATCGGCACCCCGTCGAACGGCAGTCCAGAATCTTCCTCCGATCACCGGCCTAGACTTGCACTTGTTTGAAACGCTTTTTGAGAACCCGGACTTAGCTGCGGGAGCGGTCGAAGCAATCGATCCCGCGTGGCTTGGCAGTCCGACTGCAAAGATGCTGCTGTCGGCGTATCAAGACTTAGACCTGCGCGGCGAAACGCTCGACAGCGACACGTTGATGTCGATGATCGAAAACGATCCGCTAAAAAATGCAGTTGTGACGATCCAATCTCGAGTGGATGCGAGAGGCGACAAAATTCCTGAAACCGCAGCAGCACGCTATGCCGACATCTTGGTGCGTTACCGCGAAGGCGATCAAAATCGAGCAATCGCTCAAGTAGCATCTTCAATGCTAGCGGAGAATGAAGAGCAGGAATTGCTGGAAAAGTTGTTCGAGGAAGCAAAATTGCGACAACAATCGAAAACTAAATTTTAGAAAACTTTCCGTAACAGCCAAAATTGCCGTAGGCAAAAATCGAAAAGCGTCACACACTTTGGGTCCGTGAAGGAATGCACGGAAGTTGGTTTTTTAGAGTGAACACTGCGGCTGGCAACGCGAGCTGCAAACGCGATTGTTTCCCGGCAATCTCGGAGACCCCTCAGCGACGATGAACGTCGCTGTAAAACAACTACCCAAAACATGAGGTTTTGTGATGAAATTGATGGATCAAGAATTGTCGGCGTTGATCGCTCGTGGCCAAAAAAATGGCTCGCTCACGTACGAAGAAGTAAACGCTTACCTTCCCGACGAAGATGTCAATCCGGAAAAGCTTGACATGCTTTTGCTGGCTGTCGAGCGAAACGGCATCGAACTTGTCGAAGCTCCCAAGAAGATGCCAGTGCGGTCCAATGCACCGGAACCAAATGTTCCGGGCCTGCGAAAGTCGTCTGCGAATTCATCCGACGGCAACCCAACTTCGGGAACGTCAATCGCTGGCGAAGCTTCCGAAGACGAAGACGTTCGATTGGTAACGCAAGTGGACTTGCCCAAAGCAAGCGACGATCCGATCCGAATGTATCTGAGCCAAATGGCCGAGATTCCACTGCTGACCCGCGAAGAGGAAATCTCGCTCGCTAAGAAAATCGAAATCACTCGCCGACGTTTTCGACGCACCTTGTTGGAATCCGACTACGCATTGCGAGCCACCGCAGCGACGCTGAAAAAGGTTCACGAAGGGGAACTTCCATTCGACAGAACAATCAAAGTCTCGCTGACCGAGCGTTTGACCAAAGAACAAATCAGCGCCCGAATGCCACACAACCTAAAAACGCTGGAACGTTTGATCAGCCAGAACAAGTCAGACTTTGAACTGCTGGTCCGCAAGAGCACTTCACCGCGTCTAAAATCAGAAGTGCGTCGCCGGTTCATCCGCAGCCGTCGCAAAGCACTGTTGCTGGTTGAGGAATTGTCGCTGCGAAGTCGCCGGGTGACACCGCTACTTGGACAACTAGAAGAAGTTTCGCGTCGGATGAACTTCATCCGTGAACGCTTGCAAAATCTTGGCAATGACGCGATGAGCCGTGACGAAGCCGCGGACCTTCGTCAAGAACAACGCGAACTGATGTTGGTCACTCAAGAAAGCCCCGTCAGCTTACACAACCGCATGACGGCTGCACGACGTTATTTTGATGAATACGAAGACACCAAGCGTGAACTGAGCAGTGGCAACTTACGATTGGTTGTTTCGATCGCAAAGAAGTACCGCAACCGTGGGCTTTCATTCCTGGACCTGATCCAAGAAGGCAACACTGGCCTGATGCGTGCCGTGGATAAGTACGAGTATCGTCGCGGGTTCAAATTCAGCACTTATGCGACTTGGTGGATTCGTCAAGCGATCACGCGAGCAATCGCAGATCAGGCTCGCACCATTCGCATTCCGGTCCACATGATCGATGTGCTTAGCAAACTTCGCCAAGCTCAAAAGCGGCTGACCCAGGATCTAAAGCGAGAACCCACGTACGAAGAAATCTCGTTGGACACAGAAGTTCCCGTCGAAGAAGTTCGACGCGTGATGGACATTGGCCGTCACCCTGTCAGCCTGGATCGCCCCGTTGGCGAAGGCGAAGACAGCAGTTTTGGCGAGTTCATTCAAGACAACGACAGCCACAACCCAGTCAAAATGGCGGCTAGCGGAATCCTGCGTGGAAAAATTGACGAATTGTTACAAACACTGACTTTCCGCGAACGTGAAATCATTCGATTGCGTTACGGACTGGTCGATGGCTACAGCTACACGCTGGAAGAATGCGGTAGAATTTTCAAAGTGACTCGCGAACGAGTTCGTCAAATCGAAGCCAAAGCCGTTGCCAAGTTACAAAGTCCGTCACGAGCCGACCGCTTGTCTTCGTTCTTGAAGACAGCTGCTTAATGAAAGAATCGGTGTAAACGTGGATCCCAACCTGCTCTACAAAATCGTTCCGGTTGATCAATGGAAAGCGGCGGAAGC
Source organism: uncultured Rhodopirellula sp. (assembly GCA_964449225.1). Lineage (GTDB taxonomy): Bacteria > Planctomycetota > Planctomycetia > Pirellulales > Pirellulaceae > Rubripirellula. The sequence continues at coordinate 42,550 of CAYVAN010000006.1, read as the reverse complement.
CGCTGGATCTTTCGCTGGCAGTGGAATCGATTTGCAGGATGGTTTCATCCACCTTTCGTCTGCTGATCAGGTTGCCGAAACTTTGCAGAAACACTTCGCCAATCAAACCGGATTGGTGAAGTTAGGAATTGATGCCGAAGCCTTGGGCGCGACCCTGAGGTGGGAAACGTCTCGAGGCGGAGCACTGTTCCCGCACGTCTATGGCGAAATTCCTATCAGCGCTGTCAAAAGCATTGAAACGGTTCAATAGCCAGAAACGTTCTCCGTAGCTACTCACACTAAGTTTCAGTTGATTTTAAATGAGTGCTCCTCCGATCCATGGCGGGATCAGCTACGAAATCCGACGATGATGCTTGGATCTCTTGAGAGCACTTTGAGAATCGGGGCAGGCCGGAATCATCGCACGACAAACCCAAAAGTGCGGGCGTTCATTCAGCGAGATAGCTGTCATAAACCACAACGTTCTTCCAGGTGGGTTTATTGTTGGCGATAAATGCTTGATGCCTGTCTGATACTTGGTAGGTGTCCTGTGCCGCTCGGTCGGCAAAGATCAAGTGAAGCGAGACATCGAAATCACCATTCACCTCGCGATCAAGATCTTTGACGCGGGTGCCGACATCAAAGCTGATCAATCCGTCATGCGAATTGAGGTAGTGCCGACACTGGGACAATAAATGTTCGATCGACGCGTCGGTACGCTCGTTGAGCGTGAAGTAAACGATGTGCGCAAGCTTAGGCATATGAAAACTCTGATCAAAAAAGTGGGTGGCGAAACGCGCCAAGGCTTTCGGTTTCGCTTTCGCATCATCGAAATCCTCAGCAAGCACTGCTGCAGAAGCACTCAGATTACAAACCTGAAACCGAGCCTCGTCTAGCGTATCAGCGCCACTTCGATTTCCAAGCCCGGCCCAAAACCTAGCATTACCCAAGGTTTTGGCTGATTCGCTTTGGCAAACCGATTCAGAATGAACAGCATGGTCGATGATGACATGTTGCCGTGATCGTTCAAAACTCCTCGCGACGTGGCAAGGTCGTCATCACGTAGTCCCAACGCGTCTCGGGTTGCGGTTAAAATTCGGCTGCCACCTGGGTGAACAGCCCAACCTTGGATGGACTGGATTGTTTCGCCTTGATCGGCCAACCAGCCGCTTAGGTACTGTTCTAAGTTATCCTCGATTAAACCGGGTACACGAGCTGACAAAGTCATCTCGTATCCGGTGTCTCCAATTCGCCAAGTCATCGCATCGCGGCTGTCCGGAACTAGGCAAGACCCTGTTGCAACAACCTGGCCAATGCCATGCCCACAAGAATCTTGGCAGGACGAATCTTCGTCTTTGTCCGGTTTGATCAAGTCAGCGGTTGATTGCAAGACAACCGATGCGGAACCATCTGCGAACAATGCTCCGCTGACGATTCGATCTGGGTTATAGCCATATTGATAATGCAAGCTGCAAAGTTCGACACTGCACAGTAGAACCTTAGCGTCCGGATCGGCTGCTAGAAGTCCACGACAAACACGTAGCCCATTAATTGCAGCGTGGCAGCCCATGAACCCAACCTGGACTCGCTGCGTCGTCGCGGGTAATCCAAGTTCGTCGATCAATCCAATATCGACACCGGGAGCACTAAAACCCGTGCAAGAA
>CAYVAN010000006.1:10197-40897 GCA_964449225.1 uncultured Rhodopirellula sp. | reverse complement strand
CACTAAGACCGCTCTTGGAAAGTGCATCCTTTGCTGAGGCGATCGCAAGCGGGGGTGCTTCGGCGGCGTATCGATCGCTTCGACTCTTGGTACCAGGCCCCCGATCGGTGGGCGACGTTGCCGGAGGATAAAAACTATTGACGATTTCGGCTTCGGGATTTTCGTCAAACAGAACGCTGCCGCGATGCTCAATACCGGTTCGCCGGTACAAGGCCGCGACCTTGCGTGATTCTCTCTCGGTAGAGCATGACATTTGCTCGGCGAATTTGGCACTCGCCTCATTGCCCACACAAAACGGAGGCACTGCAACACCGACCGACAACATCTCTGGTCCGCAAGCATGAAGTTTGGCGGCGTTAGATTGCACCGGAGTCAACAGTTTGGGTGAATTCATTTAGCTAAATTACAGAGAATTGAAAAACTTCGGCGAGCGAGAGCCAATAAAGCCGCCGCTCAATTGTAGCTGCTCATCCGTTCAATAGGCGGACTATCTTGCGGGAATGCAACTGCTGTGTGTACCCATCGAGTGCTGTGTGTACCCATCGGGCCGTCTGCCCTAAACTTATCCGAATTGGTTGGGCGATCGCCGTAGACGATATCCATCACGGTGGGTTAGAACGAATGGGAAAGTGATTCCTATTGGTCCGAACTCGCTGCTGCTTATCTCGCAATACCTTTTCATACCTGTATTCTTTTTATAGCTGTATTCCGGCCCAAAATTGAAACACAGGACCATGTCAGAGGTTTCTTGACTCTGAATCGATTCCGAATAATCCCGAACAAACACTATGGTGGCTTACTTAGCAGTCCGAACCGGTCCCGAGCAAGGACGGCAATATCAACTTGACCGTTCACGTCCCATGCATGTTGGTCGTGGAACGAGCTGCGAGATCGTGTTGACGGATCCCATCAGTTCTCGTTTCCACGCGGTGATCTATTTCGAGGACGGTAATTGGCACCTTCGCGATACCAGCAGTCGCAACGGCACTTTGGTAAATGGCCAGAAAACGGACAATGCTCGGTTGCTTGATCAATCCGTCGTAACGATCGGCAGCACTGACATGCAGCTAGTCGAACCCGACATGGAATCCCATGACGATTCGCTCAATACGATTTCGATCCCAAAAGACCAAGTCCAGCCACGTGATTGGCAAGCCGGTGCCGATGATCCGGTCGCCGGTCTAGCAGAAACTCAGTATCTGATCGACCTGTACCAGCTCAGTTTGCAATTACTGATGGGGCAAAACACCGATGATGTTATCGATACCGCGTTAAGCTTGCTGCTGGATCGAACGGGTGCCGATGTCGTGGGCGTCACCGTCGATAGCGGTGATGGGAAACAACGTCCCCTGCGTTGTGCACCCGATGGTTTGCCATCGGAGTCTTGGCTTTCGAAGACACTGGTTCGGCGAGTGGTGCGTGATAACGCAGGCGTCTGGACAGGAGATTCCGAGCACGACGATTCTGACCAAGCGAAGCTGGACTCACAGTGGAGCGACGCGATTTGCGTCCCCGTGAATGGCGAAGACAGCAAAGGAACCCTTTGCATTTATCGGCGCGAATCCCAATTTCAAAAAGCACATTTTGAATTTTCCGCTGCGGCTGGAAGGCTGCTGGCGATCGGGCTATCCCGAATGGCCCAACACGATCAGGTAAAAGCTGATGCACAGCGCATCGCATCTCGCAATGCTGACGCGGACGAACTGATAGGCGAATCGCCAATCATGCAAAAGCTGAAAACCAGAATCGAAAGGGTTGGACAGTCCAATGGTTCGGTTTTGATTCGCGGCGAAAGCGGGTCCGGAAAAGAGTTGGTCGCACGCGCGGTTCATCGATCAAGTTTGCGTGGAAAAAGACCCATGCTGACAGTTAATTGTGCCGCGATTCCTCGTGACTTAATTGAAAGCCAACTCTTTGGCCACAAAAAAGGATCATTTACCGGTGCTGAACAAGACCACATCGGATGGTTCGAGCAAGCCCATACGGGAACATTGTTCCTTGACGAAATTGGCGAACTGACGCTAGAAGGCCAGGCTAAGCTGCTTCGAATTCTGGAAGGTCATCCGTTCTTGCCTGTCGGTGCAACAAAAGAGGTGATGGTGGACGTTCGCGTGATCGCGGCAACCAACCGGGACTTAGCCGAATTCGTTCGAGAGAAAAACTTTCGCGAGGATTTGTTTTATCGACTCAGTGTTTTTGAATTGAATGTGCCGCCTCTGCGCGATCGCGATGACGATTTGAATCGTTTAATCGATCATTTCCTCGATCACTTTCGTCTGCAAAATGCGAGAGGTGGTTTAGAACTCTCCGATGAAGCTAGACAGCAACTTTGTGAATACCCTTGGCCTGGGAATGTTCGTCAATTGCGGAACGTGATCGATAGCGCGGTCGTGATGGCAGACGACCCGATGATCTTGATCGAAGACTTGGGATTAAGGGATGCAGGGCTCAGTCGTTTGGATACCTTGCGTATCGATATGTGGGAAGAACGCCTGATCCGCAAGGCACTGCAACGTTGTTCCGGCAGCGTGCCCGAAGCGGCAAAAATGCTTGGGATCAGTCGTGCGACCGCATATCGCAAGATCACCGATTACAAGATTGATCGATAAGGCCGTGCTGGCAATCCTTTCCGCGCCGGGTTCACGGGGCGACGTGAATCCGATGATTGCAATCGGCCGTGAACTTAGACAACGAGGTTTTCGAGTTGTCATTTCTCTTGCCGAGCCTTACGCATCGTTGGCCAACGAGGCTGGACTGCAGGCGATACCAGTGATCAGCCGCGAACGGTTTAATGATCTGCTAGGCAATCCCAAACTGTGGAAACCGATTCGCGGCGCTCGGACCATCATCGGCACGGTCGCTGGCGAATTTCTATCGCTTCATTTAGATGTCATCCATCAACACCATATTCCTGGTCAGACGGTATTGGTATCGCATCCACTTGATTTGGCTTCACGGGTTTTTCGTGAATTAAATCCCAAAACTCCTTTGATTGATGTTCACCTGGCTCCTTCGATGCTTCGCACGTACGACGCACCAGCAAGGATGACACCTTGGTGGTGGGAATTATCAAAACCTCAATGGCTTGTTCGAGCTGCGTACCGAATCCTCGATGCATTGGCCGTGGATCCAGCCATCGCAGGCAAAGTCAACGCGGTCAGAAAACCTCTGGGGCTGCCACCGGTCAACCGCATTATTGATGACTGGTGGTTGTCACCCGATCGAATCCTAGCGTTGTATCCAGAGTGGTTTGCGCCGGCAACGAAGCAATTCTCGCCAAGATTGATTCACTGCGGGTTCCCGTTGGCCGATACCGGCGAACCGAAGGTCGACCAGTTATCCGAGCGGCCAATTATCTTCACTCGCGGAACTGCACACCATCATTCCAAAGCTTTCTTCAAGCGTGCTGTTGAAGCATCCATTCAGTTGGGATTTCCGGCGTTGCTGCTATCAACACATTCAGACAATTTCCCAGACACACTGCCGCCACAAGTTCGCACCGCCAATTATTTACCATTGAAACAAATCCTGGGTGATTGCTGTTTGATGGTTCACCATGGCGGGGTCGGAACAACGTCGGCCTGCATGGCTGCGGGGATCCCGCAAATCATTCGGCCAATGGCCTTTGACCAATTCGACAATGCAAGTCGCGTCGAGAAACTCGGTGCGGGAAGATGGTTGAAACGAGACCGAGACTTAGTCCATGTTTTGAATCAGGTCATCCACGATCCAACAATGGCGAAAGCAGCAAGCCAATTGAGCGATCGCATTGCCGCTTCGCCAAGCGGTTTAGAAATGGCAATTGATTCGATCTGCGATCTGCTAGCTGATCCCACGATGGTTCATGGATCCACTAAACCTGAATCCTGAACTTGTTCCCTGAATCCTGATGGGATCGGCTTTGGTTACGAATGTTCGTCTACTTCTTAGCGAACGTCGCGGCGAACGGCTTTTGCATCGATCGTTTTAGAATCGTTGGTGTAATTTCGATTTAGTGGACTGCCTTGAAACGCTTCGCTGCTGGCACCGGTCACCTGAATCTTGACGCCGCTAAAAAAGCGACTCAGGAAGTACTTCCTAACTAGGTCTCGCCCAATTGGCGCTAACATGATGAAACCCAAGGCGTCAGTCAGCAATCCTGGCGTCAATAATAATGCTGCAGCGAAAACGACCATCAAACCGTCCTGGATTTCTCGACTGGGCATTCGTTTTTCGCCCAGCGCACCGTGAAAACGTTGCCACGCCGCCAAGCCTTCGCGTCGTGCAAGGTACGAGCCGATCACGCCGGTCAGGATGACGACCAAAAACGTTGCCATTGGACTGGTCGCATCGGCTAGCTGTAGCAGGAGATACAGCTCGACCAGCGGAATCACAGTAAAAGCGAGTAACAGTCGAAAAAGCATGTTTGAACCGGTCAAGTTGGCAGCGGCGATGGTTTAAAGGTAGCTTGGTTGCACCTTGCGTGCCGAAATGCTTGAATCAGTGAGCCGCGCACAAGTTCGTCACCGCCCCATTCGTGAATGGGTCGCCAATCATCGCTCCCGCAGAGAAGCTGTCTTGGACTATGAAACTCTAACGACAGGGCGTGAATCCCGCTTGCATGGCCAACTTTGGCTTGGAACCGAGCAACCACGGGGCGCGTTGATATTGATTCATGGCCTTGGCGACCACGCCGACCGGTTCGCTGGTGTTGCCGAAGCGATTCATGATGACTGGGCCGTCTTTGCGTTTGATCTGCCTGGGCACGGACGTTCCCCAGGCAAACCAGGACAGATTTCAGGGTTTACTAACTTGCTTGGCGACATCGCTGCCGCCAGCCGTACGATGACGAATCGGTTTGCTGAATTACCGCAGGTAATTTTGGGGCACAGCATGGGTGGAAACTTGGCGGCTAATTATGTCTTGCGTCGCCAAGAAATTGCCCCCGACACAGTGCGTCCAAACGGTCTGGTACTATCCGCGCCGATGATGTTGCCACCGCAACTGATGCCGCGCCCCATCATTTTCGCGGCATGGCTAACTGGGTACCTGTTTCCCTTTTTCCGTTTCAGTCACCAGGTCGACCTAGGGGAATTAACAAGCGATCCCCTGGAAGTGCAAGCGATCAAAGACGACGCCATGATGCATTCCAAAATATCGATGCACCTGGCAACCCAATTAGTCGCCCAAGGCCGCTGGGCAATCGACCAAGCAAGACACGTTGATATGCCAACGCTAATCCAACTCGGTGAAGACGATTTGATGATTGACCAAGCTGCCTGCAATCACTTTGCGATCCGAATTGGCGATTCTGCGACCCTGCAAACGTTTCCCAAAACAAAACATGCTTTGTTTCACGACCAGCGCCGGGGCGACGTGATCGAGAAACTAAAGCAGTGGCTGGGGCAGATCGTCGAACCGAGACGTTAGCCAATCAGCGTTTTGAGCATTGGAAATTTGGCTAGAACTTGATCCATGACTTCATCACCAACTTTGTCTTTCAAGAAAGCAACAATGGTGGAAACGAAGCTGCCCATTTGATCGGTAGGCAAACCCGCATCACCGAGGGCTGCACCCAATTCAAGCCCACTGCCTGCCGATCCACCCAGCGCACTTGATGCCATGCTGGCCAACGACCCTAGCATTCCGCCGCCACCTTCGCTTGGCAGTGGCTCTTCGGCACCGGCGTCTGCGACATCGCTGGCTCCGGGGACAGCCGAGGAAATTTTGTTGAAAAGATCATCACCAACATTTTCCTTGACCATCGCCATCGCCTTGCCTGTCGCAGCCTGAGCGACCGATTCATCGATGCCTAGTTTCGCTGTCAATTGTTGAATCAATTCGTCCATGGGTGAATCTCTCGATCTTGGTGAAAGTAATTTGCGTCGCAAAATCACGACGTGATCTATTTTTGGCCCCAGGATTACTGAAGACAACACCCCCAAATGACGCTCCAAACGCCCTCAAAGAGAGAAAGCGAGTGATCAGATTATTCATTCGCTGTGGGATCAGTCTTGTCTTGGTTTCCCCGGAAGTGTTATCGGCAAAGGGTCGCTTGAATGAATCTTGGAAAAGATTCGCAAAAACTTCAGATTGGGAATCCACACAATGCCATACGGTGTCTACATGTCTGCCTCCGGGGCTCATGCGCAAAGCCATCGCATGAAGGTGCTGAGCAATAATCTTGCGAACGTGGAAACACCTGGTTTCAAGCCACAACAGTCGGTTTTGCAGGCCCGATTCGCTGAAATGATTGAACAGGGCGACGTCGTTCCGGGGATGGGAGGAGCAGACGATATCGGTGGCGGCGTCACGATTCGTCCATCCGAAACTCAGTACGCGCAAGGCCCGATGAAGGCAACAGGGCGTGAAACTGACTTCGCCATCAATGACGAAGAATCATTTTTTGTGGTCAGCCGAGGTGATGAGCAAAGACTGACCCGCGCCGGAAACTTTCTTTTTGATTCGCAAGGCCGAATGATCAATGAAAATGGCGACAAAGTTCTGGCGACCAATGGACAACCCATCGAAATCGAACCAGGCATTCCGATCAACGTCGGACCCGACGGGCGTATTCAACAGGGCGAAACCACGCACGAATTAATGCTGGCCAAACCAAAGAATCTGGGGGATTTAACACATCTTGGCGACAGCCAGTTCAAAGCACTGGCCGAATTCGATGTGGTTCAACCGGGAGCGAGAAAGGTCGTTTCAGGAATGTTAGAACAATCAGCCGTCAGCCCAACCGGCGCGATGATGGAACTGATCGAAACATCACGAGTCTACGAAGCCAACGTGCGCATGATCCAAAATCAAGATTCAGTTATGGGCACACTCATTTCAAGGGTACTGCAAAGTTGAGAGAGAGCGAATAGCTATTAGCAGTTAGCTTTTAGCTCTTTGTCTCAGAACTTTGCCACCATTCAACGAAGCTATCAGGTAACCGCTAAAGGCTTTCCACATGTCAGTACAAACACTTTATACCGCCGCCACCGGCATGGAGGCGATGGAAACCAAGTTGGATGTGATCGCCAATAATCTGGCTAACATTAACACCACGGGCTTCAAGAAAGACCGCGCCAACTTTGAAGACCTGCTTTATCGAACTCAGGTGTATCCCGGTGTTCAAGATGCAACGCAAACGCCGACCGCCGTTGGTACACAAACAGGTCTGGGTGTTCGCGTCACCAGCACGCAAACCGATCAGCGTCAGGGAACGCTGCAAGCAACCGGCCGCGAATTGGACATCGCAATTCAAGGCAAGGGATACCTGAAGGTTCTTGATCCATCGACTCAGTTGCCCATGTACACGCGTGCGGGAAACCTGGACATCAACGCCAACGGACAATTGGTAATCGGTTCAGCAGCGGTTGGGCGCTTGATTGATCCACCAATCACCATTCCCAATGACGCAGAGGCGATTTCGATCAACGCCAATGGCGAAGTGATGACGCGAGTGCCTGGACAGGTTGAACTTTCGATCCAAGGCCAAATCCAAATGGCCACCTTCATCAACCCCGACGGGTTGCTGAAAAATGGCGAAAACATGTACTCACAAACCGACGCTTCGGGGCCCGAGCAATTGTCCAACCCCGGCGAACAGGGACTTGGCGTGATTCGCCAAGGAAACCTGGAAGCATCCAACGTAGAACCAGTTCAAGAGCTAATCGATCTAATCACTACTCAACGAGCTTTTGAATTGAACAGCCAGGCTGTCCAAGCAGGTGATCAAATCATGCAGAACATTTCAAACCTAAGACGTTTCTAGATTTAAGTCTGCGGTAATGGATCCTGTTAAAGATCCTTCAAGCTGCAGGATCTTCAAAAAGATCCACTACGGAAAAACTCTCTACCGTGAATCCAACCTTTCGACCTGCCAGCGTTCTAAGAATTTTCTTATCCATCATGCTTTTTACAAGTGCGGTTGGATGGGCAGGGGAACTATGCGCTCAACAAAACCGATCTGATTTTGTTGTGCCAACACATTCATCGCGAACCAATGCATCAACACGATGGGCATTTGAAACTCGTGCATCAGTCATCGTAACGTCACCAATCGTCAGGCTGGGCGATGTGATCAACCCGATCAATTCTGGCTTGGCAGCTTGGCAGCGTCTTTCGCAATCGCCGATCGGCTTGGTTCCTATCGGCGGGCAAGCGATGACGATCGATCGAGACCGTTTAACATCGATCATCCTGGGTGCGGAAGCGACGCCACATTCAATCGATTGGATGGGCCCTAAAACGATCCACGTCCACTATCAAGCCAATAACGACTCAGCGGATGTCGCAAGCCAACGAAACACCAATTCGCTTCAGCAAACGGCTTACCAGACGCCTAGCAATGCAGCTGAAAGCGTCTCTGTTGTAAAAGATGATCTAAAGAAATCTGTGCCTCTTTCGGCAAGTGAATTCCGGCAAGTACTTCATTGGATTGACCTGGCAATCAAGCGATTTCACCCAGACATTGACCATGCCTACGAAGTAGAAGTACCAACTGAACAGCGCTCGCTCGAAACACTTAGGCACCTGGTCCGAGTCAACGGCCTTACGCCAATCACAGAAATCGCCGAAGGCGAGTGTCAGTTCAGAATCGACGCTCGCAAACTGTCTGGGCCTGTCAGCTCGGAAATTTCGATCAATCTGACAGCGCACCCGATGGTCGTGGTTGCTAGTCGTACCCTGGGTCGCGGCGAATTAATCCGACGAACTGATCTGGAACTAAAACCCATTCACGCCGACAAGATGCCGGCCGACGCGACAACAGAGATTGTTGCCTTGGTGGGTAAGGAAGCTCGTTCACCACTGCGTTCTGGACAACCCATTTCGATCTCTGACGTTGGATCCCCGATTTTGATTCATCGGGGTGACTTGATCGAAATTCGTGTGCTTGGCGGCGGTGTCAGTGTTTCGACCAATGCCAAAGCGATGAGTAACGGAGCGAAGGGCGAATTGATTGAATTGGAAACAACCAACCCACGAAAGCGACTCGTCGCCCGAGTGTCCGATATCGGAATCGCTGAAATCTTAACCAGAGCACCTGTAGTTCGATGAACGAATTGATCCAAACGACCTACCGGACGATGACTGTTGCAATCCTGGTTTGCGTAACGACCTCGCACGCGCAGTCGCAAGACAGTTCGCTACTTCGCGCGATGCCACCTCGTTCGGTGATGCCGGAGCAAAACGGCATTCAGCCGGGTGCCTTTCAACCAGGATTGGTGGAACAGGCAGGTCCGGGAACCGTCCAGGGGAATCCATACGAAAAGCCGCCCCTGATGCTTGATCGCGTCAGCTGGACGCACCAACCTGCCCCTGCGATTCGAACCTACAAGAAAAATGATGTTGTCACCATTCGCGTCGATGAAATCACACGAGTGATGGCAGAAGGCTCCGCAGAGTCTCGCAAAATTTCTCTCTATCAAGCAGTTTTGACGGACTGGATTAGCCTAAGAGATTTCCGGCTGCGCCCTGATCAGCAAACCAATGGTGATCCAACGGTGGGCACCCAGTCGATCAACAACAACCGGGCGGAATCAACCGTCGAGTCCCGCGAATCGATGACCTTCAACATTGCGGCAACCGTGGTGGACATCCGGCCCAACGGTTTGTTAGTGCTTGAAGCTCGCAAACAAATTCGCGTCAACGACAATCTTTGGGAGACTTCGCTGACTGGGATCTGCCGCGGCCAAGACATTGCACCTGACAACGTCGTTTTAAGCAAAGACTTGATCGACTTAGAAATTCGCAAAGACGATCGTGGGCACTTGCGAGACGGTTATAAACGCGGCTGGTTTCAACGTTGGTTTGATCGAGTGCAACCGTTTTGACACTGTTTTGACACGAAGCCGGAAACGACAAAGCTCATTCTCAAACCAACATCATTCTAATGATTCGCTTTACTCTCGCATCCCTATTCTTCATCACTTCGCTAACTAGCGTTGATGCTGCTGGTATGCGATTGGGAAGCATTTGTCGAGTCAAAGGGCAGGAAACCAATACACTGCAAGGTTTGGGTTTGGTCGTCGGACTTCGCGGGACCGGCGATTCCAACGCTGCACCCACGGCTCGGTCACTAGCACGAATGATGCAATTGATGGGCGGCCCGATGTCAATTGATCAAGCTGGGCAGCTAAATTTGGAAGACGTCGCTGATGCCAAAAATGTAGCGATGGTCTTCGTGACGGCGACGGTGCCCGCGGTCGGTGCTCAATCTGGCGACGCACTTAATGTCACAATCAACGCAATCAATGCCAAAAGCCTTGAAGGCGGAACGCTGATGCTAACACCGCTACTGGGTCCACGATCCGACAATCGAACCGTTTATGCGATGGCACAGGGGCCGCTGAATGTTTCGCTTGATGGTCCAGCAACCACGGCAACCATCCAAGGTGGTGCTAAGATGGAAGCCAGTGTTTCGGCCCAGTACCAAAAAGACGGCATGATCACGTTGATCCTAGAGAAAGATTTTGCCAGCTTTGATACGGCTCAAAGAATCGAAGATGAGATCAACGGCTTGTCGTCATTGACGCTGGGCGATTCGACCGGAACCGGCAAGTCAGGTCGAACTTCAGCTCGCGCAATCGATCAATTGCATGTCCAAGTGATGATCCCCGAATTGTATCGCGACAATCCGATCAAATTCATCTCATTCCTTTTAGGAACGACCATTCAAATTGAAAATCACTCATCACGCGTTGTCATCAACGAACGCGACGGCGTGGTGGTTATCGGCAAAGATGTCGAAGTCGCACCCGTACTGGTGACGCATCGCAACTTGCGAATCGAAGCAGGTGGTGGCGGAGGTTTTGTTTCCGTAGGCGACAAAAATGATGTGCCATCTAATGCCAAACTAAAAAGCTTAGCCGACGCGCTCAATGCACTCGATGTACCCGCCGAGGACTTAATCGCCATCATCAAGACGCTAAAGCGAAAAGGTGATCTCTACGGTGAAGTCGTATTCCAGTAGCGCGGTCTTTCCATCAGCATAATATCGAAAAATGAACATTCAGAATCGATCCATTTCGCCAATCTCTGCAATGCAATCACCAATGCTGCATGAATCGGCGGCGTTGCAAAAACCATTGGGAAAAAACTCGCTTAGCCAAGACGGCAAGCTGCCGGTTTCGCTAAGCGATCCCGATGCCTCATCACCCGAACTACGAGAAGCCTTTACCGACTTCGTCGGCCAAACTCTGTTTGGCAGCATGCTGTCCTCAATGCGAAAAACGGTCGGTAAGCCGGCCTACATGCACGGCGGCCGAACCGAAGAAGTTTTTCAACAGCAACTCGATCAACACATTGTCGATGACATGACGGAATCGACCGCAGATCGATTCGCAGACCCCATGTTCGAATTGTTCAATATGCAAAGGAGAGCATGATGCCGAACCAGCAAACACCGAATCAGCAGCATTGGTTTGGGCGAGTCGAACACTACGTTGAAACGCTCGATCAACTTTCCGAACGAATTGACCTGATCCTGGATGATACCCGCATGGGAACACTGGGGGTAAAGGAGCAACAGATCAATGAATCGACTCAACAATTGCAAATCGCTTTGGCTCAACTAGAGGAAATGGTCGCCAAACGTGATGAATTACTGAGAGCGGATGATGCACCGAAGGGCGGGGCAACGCTTACTGAGAAGTTGAAGTCCACCTTTCACATTGACGATGCAAGGCTAGCTCGACGATGCGAAGAAGTCAGTGGCAAAGTAAAATTGACACATGAACGTGCCACCGCACTGTTCGTTTGCCAATTTCACCTCGCTGATTTGACCAGCGACATCTTGAAAACCATTTCCGGGTCACAAACGCCGGATACGTACAAGAAAGACAGCGCTGGTTCGCAACATCGCCCAACGGGTCAAGGCGGCCTGTTTGATGAAGCAGCTTAACAGACCAGATCGATTCGACGGTTTCATTCGACAGAGTTCATTCGGCCTTGGCTTCCGCCGAACGTAGATCCGAAAGCTGCACGTCGGCAAAGTAAGCTCTGGTTTTGACTTCTTGATTCTCATCAGAACCTTGGACCACCAATCGAATCGCATTGCTGTTGCCGATGCTTGCGATTGGTAACGTGCCGATAAATTTTTCTTCCAGAAAAACAAACCAATCTGTCGGTTGTCGTTCGATGTGAACGACTTGGAACCTATCTAGGACATCGGGTAAGCCTTCCGCCGTGACGGTAACGTCCAGTTTGCCGAAATCCGAATTCTTCTCGCCAAGCTGGACGGAATCCTCAGTCAGGCGTAAACACCCACGCACGTCGGAGCGTTCGACGGGGTCTAGCGCGAAGTCGATGTCAATCGTTCCACCACCCGATTGCAACCACACAAATAAACTGACGCGTGGAAACGGAACCTCTGGAAATCGCCGCGTTAGAGCACCGCTGGACGTCGTGCAGGCGATCGCGGTGGAAGAATCAGGGGCTTCGACAGTATTCCACGCTCCGGTCATTGATCCGCCAACATCCCAGCCACTGAGGGTGACCCCGTCAAACAAAGGTGTATTTCCAGCGAGTCTGGTATGGGTTCGCTGGCCTCTGGGTTTCGTGGACCCCATGCTGTAGCCAGCCAAAAGCAAGAGAACTGCGAACACTGACAACACACCTACCCAACGCCGCCGACTCGATTGACGCGGAGCCAACTGATTGTCCATTTCAACGGTGCGCGGCATTTCATCGTCAATAGATTCACTGCTGTCGCGCATCCCCAACGAAAGGATATCGACTGTTGCCTGTTCGCTGATTGCATACGCGTCGGAATGATCATTCGAGTGACCTGAATGCACCGGCTTCGAAGGTCCATCAATACCAAAGTCATCGATTGCATCAATCAACTGACGGTAATCTTGTGGGCGTTGATCTGGGTCAGGAGACATCAAGCTGTACAAGAGCTTCATTTGCGGTTCAGGCAACGCGATCGGCAAATCAGCTGGATCGACCCAAAGCGGTTTGGCTTTCTGCCGAAACAACGCCGCTACGCCGTTGCCTTCAAAGGGTGGCCTTCCAAATAACAGGTGCCAAGCGGTTGCGCCCAAGGAGTACATATCGCTGCGAAAATCAACTGAACGTCCACCGAACTGCTCCAACGACATATAGGCTGGACTGCCCATAATCTTGTCACCGGTGGTTAGCTTTAATTGTTCCGGACCTTGGTCTGCAAACATTGCCAAACCGAAGTCCGCAATCTTCACCACTTCGGCATCGTCAGCCGAACCGTCCGGAGGCGGCAACAGAATCAAGTTCGCAGGTTTGATGTCCCGATGGAGCAAGTTCTGTCGCAAAGCATGCATCAAACCCGATGCGACTTGCCGCACAATCGACCAGACTTCCGCCGACGGAATCAACCCGCGACTCGAAACGGCTTGCTCGCACGTTCGTCCAGGAACATATTCCATCGAAAAAAAATAACGCCCTTCATGCCTACCAAAGTTCAACGCCTGCACGATATTGGGATGTTGAAGTCGTGCGAGTGATTTTGCTTCGCGTTCAAAGCGGGCCGTGACGATGGAGTCGCTAACGTTACTGATCAGAATCGTTTTCAGAGCAACGATTTTCTCTAAATCAAGCTGCTCAGCCCGATAGACCACCCCCATCCCGCCGCGTCCGATCAAATCCAAAATCTTATAACCAGGCACGACCTCCATTGGATGCAACAACGAATGCACCACATCCACGTCAGCGGGTGTCAGCATGCCGCGCTGCACCGCTGATTGCGCAACATTGCTTCGATCTGAAATCAAAGTGCTTAGTGATTTTGCATCAGGCTCGTCGAGCAAACGCATATCAAGACAGATCTGAATGAAACGTTGCTGGGCCAAGATTTCTGGTTGCTCAAGCATGAAAAATCCAATGCCCCATTATTCACCCAGCTGCCCAAGCTGATTCAGCACAGAATCCACCGTCGGTCGATCTGCGATTGACTCGCCGACGTAGGCAAACCGAACGCGCCCCGCACGATCAATGATATACGTTGACGGTTTTGCTAATTCGGCTCGAATCCCAAGCTGATCAACGCCAGTCAAATTGACGTCTAACAAAATCGGATAGGGAATGTCCTCGTTTGGAATTTCACCTCCCTTGATCCGCTTGCTCAACTCGCTGATCTTCGGCGCGTCTTCATCAGTTTCAGTCGGAAAAATGACCGCAAGTTGAGCGTCGTACGAATCAAGTTCATCATAACGGCGGGCCCATCGAGAGGTTTGGGAGGCGCAGTAGAAACATACGCCGTTGTACCAGCCTCGGGTGATGACCAGCACCAGGTACTTTCGCGTCATGATGTCCGCGAGTTCCACTTGGTTTCCGTCTTTGTCCGTGAATTGCAAGTCCGAGAAATCTTCGATCTCAATCGGTTGCGATTGCGTGACCTCTGCGAATTGAACACCATCATCAGGCATTCGATCGCATCCCGCAAAAACACAGATAATGACCAAGAAGGCGAGCTGACGGCTATAATACAATTTCAAAACTCCTGAAGGTTTGTCTGCTAAGTGTATCAAGCAGTGAGTTTTGAAATCAGGGTTCGAACAAATAATGGCATCCAACGACAGAATCCTGTTCAGAATTGATTCCTATCAGACCTGTGTCGGGATGGCAGCCAGCTTGCCTAGGCTCAACAGCCGTATCTCAGGAAACGGTATTCAACGCCCTCGGCGCAGCCATTTGTCGACACGATTGACGCCAAAACAACGAAAATCCCTCAAAAACCATTCGTCAGCATTGACATGCTGACGCTATTTTTTCGTCCCAGATTTTTTCAGGCGCGGCTGGCTACGTTGCTGTATTGGTTGCTTTGGTCAACAGCCGATCAAAAGAAGCTGCAAATGCTTTTTTGTCGCGATCCCCGTAGGGTGCAGCGCCGCCGGTTTCAACACCGGTTCCGCGAAGTTCGTCCATGAAGTTCCGCATCGACAGACGACTAGCAATGTTGGCTTTGTCGTAAACATCCCCGCGAGGATCAATCACGTGTACCTGCTTAGCGACTAAATCGGCCGCTAACGGTAGATCGGCAGTGATTGCTAAATCACTGGCGTCGGCATGGTCAACGATGTATTGATCGGCAACGTTCGCTCCGTCGCGAACCATGATTGATCGTACCATCGGCGCGTCGGCGGGCGTGGCGAGTTTTCGGTTGGCTACGAAGATCGTTTCAACATTCAAACGCTTTGCAGCTCGAGAAACAATTTCTTTGACTTCGCGAGGTGCAGCGTCGGCATCGACCCAAATTTTTACAGACAAAGTTCTACTGACATATCAAAACGTTGCTGTTGCTAGGCGACCATCCGCACGGGCTGTGCAACTCGCGATGACTCTTGCTCGATCACTTCTTCGGCCAGCGATTGGTAATCCGCAGCACCATTACTTTCGGGCGAGTAATCAAAAATTGACTTCCCAAAACTGGGTGCTTCAGCCAAGCGAATGTTGCGACGAATTTTTGAGTCAAAATACTTTGCACCGCGAAAGAACTCTCTAGTCCCTTCGCTTTGCGTGAAGAATTCGTCCAAGTCGGTGCTAACTTCGGCAGCGAGTCGAGTATTGGAATCGTACATGCAAAGCATCACGCCCGACAATCGCAGCCCACTGTTTAGACGCCGAGAAACAACTTCGATGGTGCGAAGCAATTTGCTTAGACCATGAAGAGCCAAAAAGTGTGGTTGCAAAGGCAGAAACACCTCACCGACGGCAACCAGCGCATTGACTGTAAGCACGCCAAGGCTTGGCGGGCAATCCAATATCAGATAATCGAAGTCCTCAGGATCATCTTCGACTCGATCGCGAAGGATCATTTCACGGCCAACTTCGCCTGCAAGCTCCAACTCAGCAGCAGCCAAATCTAAGTTTGCCGGCACGACGCAAAGGTTGTCGTTGATGCGAACGCGGGCTTGTTCGATGGTGGCTTCACCGCACAGTATTTCATACATGCTGGCTTCGCCGTCGACGGCGGTGATGCCAAGGTGCAACGACGCGTGTGCTTGAGGATCTAAATCCATTAGACAAACGTTCTTCCCCGCGTTGGCCAACGCTGACGCTAGATTCACCGAACTGGTGGTCTTGCCGACGCCGCCTTTTTGATTGATCACAGCAATGGATCGCATGGGAATTCCTTTCGTCCTGAGTAGTTGCTGAAACGTCTTGGAACAGTTCTAGATTTTAAAGGAAACGTGCCTTTAGGCAGCTTCGCTCATTTGCATGGATTGGTAAGCCATCAGAATCTCGTACAAATCTGAATCGATCTGAACAGTATCGTCCGCGAAATCACTCAACCAGGCTCGGTTGCTTTTCGACGCTTCGATCAGCAGTGGTACCATGGTGGACAGTGGAATCGTCACCGACTTGGGCTCACTCACGCCGCTGATGCGATCAAGTTCTCGCTGGCGACGGTTTTTCGACGCTGGTGAGTCGGACGGAGGAGACGGAAACAATCGCAGGGATCGATTCTGCATCAGGCTTGGCTTTCAGGTCGGGAGGATTCTGTTCATGGGAGGTAGTCGAGAATGGATCGTGCCAGCTAGACCAATACGGTTCACTTCAAACTGGGTTTAGCACCACGCTCTATCCGTTACATCGACTTTGCCGGTTAGGTGGCTTGAATCGAAACGCAAATTTTTGCTCATGCATCGTTTCATGATGGTGTTTAACGACGGCTCCACACCGTTTGAGTTTCACGACCATCGCCTAGACAATCAAGAGCTGGCAAAGCAGACTAATCGTTTCGCAAAACTCGATTCTCACATTTGCGAGAGTGAACCTTGTGAAAAATCCTTGGTGACCTGAATCTTTGACAACATCCACAGCCTCAAGATCAAAACGCTACCGAGCACGCGGTTCATGCACAGCAAAATCTCTCTTGACGATGATTGGTATGAAGATGAACCAGAAGATGAGGATGATTGGAGCGACGACTTCGACTACGATTCGTTTGTAGAACAGAACTTCCCGGACCATCTTGCGAATCCCCAAACCCGCCCGATGTGGCGATGGGTATCAGTCGTGTTGCTAATCGTCTTTGCGTTTTCGCTGTTCTTTTCGATGTTGAGGTAGATTAATTCCGTGACGCTTGAGACGATTGGCGCAGTCGACAAGTCAGGCGTGCGCTGCCTGCAAACGCTCATATCAGATGGCTTGGTCCAGTCGGCTTGGTACGGTGAGGAAGCAGAATCCACGAATACGTCTGCGATCGATGAACTGCGACGCGGCTTGATTGACGCCGACCAAATGCCACGAATTTACCTTGCCGATTTGCAGACCGGTGGTCGTGGTCGCCAAGGACGTCCATGGATCAGCGACAAACAAAACTTGGCTTTCACGGTTGCATTTCGCATCGCCCCCAGCGAAACCTCGTGCCTTGGACTGCAATCGATTGCCGTTGGCGTTGCAATCGCGGAAGCCGTCGAACACGAATTTGCTCCGATAAAGACGAAATTGAAATGGCCAAATGACATCTGGATCGATGGAGGAAAATTTGGCGGCATTCTGATCGAACGCGTGACCTCCGCCGCTGATTGTATGGTCATTGGCGTAGGGCTTAACGTCAGCAACGCACCGCCGCTTGCGAAAGTCAGCCATACTGCGAGCGCGAAGTCTCTGGCACAATGCTTAGGAAGAATAACGAGTAAATGGGAGGTGCTTGACGCCGTTGTTCGGCGGCTAATCGGCATCCAATATGACTTAAAACAAGACAACCAATCCGTGATTGAGTCATTTCGTCAGCGATGTTTGCTGACGAATAAGCCCATCTCGTATCAGTACGCTGGCACGAACCAGAGCGGGCTGTGTCAGGGGATCAATGATTCGGGCGCATTACTGGTTCAGCAAGGCCTGGAAACAAAGGCGATTACCAGCGGTGAAGCGAAGCTTGTCCGTTCCGGTCTTTGATGATAGACCGGTGATGCCCTACCGTGGCAGTTATGAATAAACATCCCGACACGTTTGCTTGAAACATTTTCACCACATTCAATTTCTCTTGGACGCAAAACAACTTCTTTTGACGTACCTTAACCAGCGCGGTTCAAAAATCGCCTTGGTTGGTTCTTTAGGTCGACCGATTTGTTGGTCGCAGTTTGGCGATTGGGTTGACATCAAAGTGACCGAACTGGAACGCGAGGATTTGTCGAAGCCGATTGTTTATCGATCTAAAAATTCGATGGACGATGTGGTGATGGCAATTGCAATCGCTTGTGCCGGCGGGATTGACGCACCGCTGGACGATCGGTTGCCGCCCGCTGAATTTGAACGCCGAAGTCGGTTACTCAATCAGTCGACCGAATCCGTTGGCATCGAATTTTGCGGCACGGTGCTGTGGACCAGCGGGACCACGTCGAAGCCGATGGGCGTGATGCAAAGCCATCAATCATGGTTGGAAAATGCAGCAGCAAAGTTGCGGGCCGTTCCACAAACGCCCAATGATGTCCGGCTGACCGTATTGCCGCTTTCGCACGCGTACGCTCGGACATGCGACCTTGGCACATGGCTAATTTCAGGTTGCACCCTGGCCGTAGATTTAGGAATGAAAGGACTGACGCAATCTGCTCCTTTGGTAAATCCAACCGTGATGAATGTGGTTCCATCCAAGGCCTACGCCGTTTTGAAACGTGAAATTCCTGGACTGGATCGACTGCGTTTGTTGGGGGTCGGCGGTGCGGCACTTTCCGACGAAGCATTTGATGATTGGAAGCAACGTGGCGTGACCGTCATCCAGGGCTACGGCCTAACGGAAACCGGCCCCGTAATTGCCAGCGCCACACCCGAAAATGCGACAGCCGGATTGGTAGGCGATTTTGTTGATGGTTGGCAGCACCAGATCCGCGATGGTGTGCTTTGGGTAAAAGGCAGGTCATTGATGCATGGGTACTGGCAAGACAGCGAAGCAACCGATGATCGTATCGATCAACAAGGTTGGCTCAATACCAACGACCAAGTCGAAGTCGATCCGGCGACGGGGCAGCTAAGAATCCTGGGCCGTGCTGATGATGTGATCGTGTTGGATAATGCGATGAAGATCCACCCAGCACAAATTGAACAAGCGGCTCAGCAAATCGATAACGTGCGGCAGGCGATGCTAATTTTTCGAGACGGGCTTGAACTATGGATCGATGGTGAACCAAAAGACCAATCGAATATCAAGAAATCGCTACATCAACTTTTGCAGCAGCATTCCTGGGGGCCGAGCACTCAGATTCGGTTTTTCGATCATCCACTGACAGTCGAAGCCGGCGAACTGACGTCAAAACTAACCATTCGGCGGACCGAGATTACCGATCGACTGGAGGGTATCTGATTCTTTGTTGCGAAACTCGCCAAGAGTTTCGGCGGCTCGCAATCGTGGATGAAGGCCAAAAATCTTGGCGACTTTCGCGACGTTAGGATTTGGCACTTGTCTGAATCGGGGCCCCTTGCGTGCATCAGAGTTGCTCTCGTTTTGCTGGCAGCTATCACCTGCTTTCGTTCCCAATCGATAACGGTGCCGCCTGGGCTGATAACGGCCTTCAAGACTGTTTTCCTCGCCGTTGCGACCATCCGCCATGGCAAATCAGTTTTTCAAGCTGGGTTATCGTCAGTAGGTCGCGATCGCCGAAGCTCTGCGCGAGCTTCGCTACGGCGACACGGCCTACAGTTTGAAAAACTGATCTGCCCTGGACCATCCGCACAGGCCGTTGAACAAATTGGCGACGCCGACGACAATGCCCAACTTGGAAACGAGGCGGATCAGCCTCGTTGCGTTGTTTGCTACCCTCCTAAACCAGAATTTAGAGCCATGAGCGATTCCACCATCAAGCCGGGCGTTGTGTCGGGCGAAGCCCTTGATCGTTTGCTACGTCACGCCAACGAGAACAATTACGCGATGCCGGCTGTGAATGTCGTGGGGTCAAACAGCGTCAATGCTGTGCTGGAAGCCGCCGCCGCAGTGAATTCGCCCGTCATGATCCAGTTCTCCAACGGCGGAGGCGGATTCTATGCGGGCAAAGGCGTATCGAACGACGGTCAAGCTGCCGCAATCGCTGGTTCGATTTCTGGCGCTCATCACGTTCACGCGATGGCCGAAATGTACGGAGTCCCAGTGGTGTTGCACACGGACCATTGTGCAAAAAAATTGCTGCCTTGGATCGACGGACTTTTGGATGCAGGCGAAAAGCATTACGCCGCGACTGGCAAGCCGCTGTACAGCTCGCACATGCTGGATCTATCGGAAGAGTCCCTGGAAGAAAATATCGCCATCAGCAAAAAATACTTCGAACGCATGAACAAAATGGACATGTTGATTGAAGTCGAATTGGGGATCACCGGCGGCGAGGAAGATGGTGTCGACAACACCGACGTCGATAGCAGCAAGCTTTACACGCAGCCTTCAGAAGTTGCCCAGTTCTACGAAGAACTGAACAAGGTTTCGCATCGCTTCACCGTCGCTGCGGCGTTCGGCAACGTCCACGGTGTCTACAAGCCTGGGAACGTTAGCCTGCAGCCGATCATCTTGAAGAATTCGCAAGAGTACATCAAAGAGAAGTTCGGAACGGGCGACCTTCCAGTCAACTTTGTGTTCCACGGTGGCTCCGGGTCTTCTCGCGAAGAGATCCGCGAAGCAATTGACTACGGTGCGATCAAGATGAACCTGGACACCGACATGCAATGGGCAACATGGAAGGGCGTTCTTGAATACTACAAGGAAAACGAAGGCTACCTGCAAACACAATTAGGGAACCCAGACGGCAGCGACGTCCCCAACAAAAAGTACTACGATCCTCGCGCATGGTTACGCAAGGGCGAACTATCATTCGTCGATCGCTTGAAATCAGCGTTCGAGGACTTGAACTGCATCAACCGCTGCGAAGGCTTGTCTTAAGCTTCGATTCTTACCAGCATAAAAAGTTGGTTGATTTGATTCCGTTGTCGTGGATCTTGTCAAAGATCCGATCCGATAGGATCTTTCACAAGATCCACTACGAAAAACTTGACCGGCTCGTCATTTACGAGCCGGTTTTTTTATGAGCGCCGCCAGACCTACGCCGGATCATAGGCGTCGCTGCCTAAGCCGCGCCCGCGTGGAATGAAAAGGCACATGATGATCCCCAACATGTACAGGAACACCAACGGAACGGCCAGCGCCACCATGCTGGTGACGTCGGCGGGGGTAACAATCATCGCGATCACGAAGATCACCAGAATTGCAATCTTCCAACTGTCAACGTAAGCCTGCGTTTCAAACAGACCGATGCGTTGGAGAAATAACATGACAATCGGCAATTGGAATGCAATTCCGAATCCCAGTGGCAGAAGCAAAACAAAGTTAACGTAATAGGTCAGCCGAGGTTCGACCGCCACATCCATGCTGCCGTTAAACTCCAGCAGAAACGCGATCACAAAATGCAGCACCACAAAGAACGCCAACACGACACCTGCAACAAACAAACCAACGCTAACTGGCAGGTAGATGTAAACATAACGACGTTCGTGTGAGTGCAAACCAGCTGCAACGAACGACCACAAGTGATACAGGACCATTGGCGAAGAAAACACGGCTCCTAAAATTAGCCCTGCTTTGACCCACACCATGAAGGGCTCTTCCATCTTTAGCGAACTAAGCCCCGTCTTTGATTCACGAAACTGCACCAACGGCTTGAGCGAATCAGGCCTGGGCAACGAATCGAGCAGCTTGGCGAGATCAGATGGGTCGACGGTTGCATCGGGAATCGTATCGGCTGAATTCGATTCACCGCTGGATTCATCCGCCGAGGAATTGAACCGGATGGAATCAGACGTCAGCGATTGATACTCATCAGGGATCGTGTAGATCAACTCGGCGACCAACGCATGTTCGAATAAATCGCGGTCGGCTTGAAATGTCCGTATCGCAGACTCGAGCGGCTGCTGAATGAATAAGATCAAAGAGTCCGCGAAAAAGAGACCAATCATCAGTCCACCGGCGAGCCAGAGAACCGCCTTGACCAAGCAGCTCCTAAGTTCTTCCAAGTGCTCCCCAAAAGTCATCGAGGAGTTATCGAACAAATCGTCTTTGGGCTGCGAGAGTTTTGGCTGAGAAGTTTTTGCCTGTGATCTGGTTGCCTGTGATCTGGTTGGCTGCGATTTGGCTGGCTGTGATCTGGCTGGCTGGGCGTTTGGATCCACCTGTGTTTTCTCTTTCCGGCATTTTGGCTAGATTCACGCTGGTGACACGTGAGTTCAAAAGGCCATTGTAGCAGCCTGCTAGATTTTCGCGTCGGGACGACATTAATGCTTTCTAAGACCACAAATCCACAACTCCCTTTGATTTAAATGCGACCCTATCCTCTACAGTTCGAACCTGTTTTGAAGCAAACGATTTGGGGCGGTCGCATGCTTGGGACTCGCCTGGGCAAACCGATTGGACCGGATGCCAACTATGCCGAAAGCTGGGAAGTCGTTGATCACGGCGATGATCAAAGCGTGGTTGCCAACGGACCGCTGAAGGGCAAAACACTTTCCCAATTGATTGCAGACAATGCGGAATGGATCCTGGGCGAGAGTGCAAAAAGCGAGAGCGATTTCCCGCTATTATTCAAATACTTGGACTGCAATCGAGTTTTGTCGGTGCAAGTTCATCCTGATGATGCCTACGGCTTGGCGATGACTCCACCTGATCTTGGCAAAACCGAGGCCTGGTATATCGTCGATTCGAAACCGGATTCGTTGATCTATGCCGGATTGAAATCGGGGGTCGATCGGGTGGCTCTTCGCGAAGCAATCGATTCGGGTCAAACCGAGCAGGTCTTGCATTCCTTTCACCCAGACCCGGGCGACTTGGTTTTTATCCCGGCGGGAACTGTTCACGCCCTGGGTGCTGGATTGCTGGTGGCAGAGATTCAACAGTCCAGCAACACGACTTTCCGGTTGTTCGATTGGAATCGAGTCGGCGATGACGGGCAATCTCGACCGCTGCACATCGAACCCAGCCTGGACGTGACGGATTATGAATCCGGTCCGGTGGAACCGATTCAGTCTGATCCGCTAGCGAAGGGCTGGCAATCCATGGTCGCGTGTGACAAGTTTAATTTGCGAATCCTGCGATTAGGTGATGCAGAAATTGGCGGCGATGGCAAGTTTCACATCGTGACTGTTCCAACGGGCCAGGCAATTTTGCGGACCGAAACAGATTCGTTGACTTTGACCGCTGGAATGACTGTGTTGCTGCCCGCATCGATGGGGACATGCGTGGTCAGCACTCAAGCAGAAAACACGGTGATTGCGTCTGATTTGCCGTAGTTGTCCGTTAGTTCCCGCATGACCGCACATCAGATGTCGCGTTTGCCGGAAGCTTAGGTAGGTTTGCTGTCGCACCGGTGGTGCGTGAAACGAAACCTTCTAATAGCGAGCGAATAGAGGTGCGGCACACGGCTTGAGGTTCTTCATATCGATCTATCGATGTGGGTGGCGAAGCCTTTATCCTCGCGGTTCCTCCCCCCATCTAATGAAGGTCACCGGTCATGCGCCGCGATCGCTCCAATTCAAAAATGCTCGCCAATTTCTTGGCCGCGAAAGCTTTGACAGCCGGAATGCTTGGTCTGGCGATTACGTCGGTTTCCTTTTTTAGCGGATGTCGCCAAGGCGGATGGTTACCCGCACCGGGTCCGATGTTACAGCAGCAAAGCCAAGCGATCATCAATGATCCGTTTCCGCAAAACGATATCGGCCCCTACGAAGCCGCCTCGCGTCCGCCCGGTTACCAACGCCCCCTGCCCGAAGCCGTGCGAAACCGAATTCATCGTGATTCGACGTTTGGATTTGGACGTTAGAACGCAGCGATTCCCCCAGGGCCGATCAGTTTTTCAATTTGGGGTATCGTCAGCAATCGCCGAAGCTCTACGCGAGCTTCGCTACGGCGATACGGTCTCCAGCTTGAAAAACTGATTTGCCCTGCGATTACCCCTGCGATTACCTCTGCCTGGGTGTGGAAAACCTCTTGTTCATGCTAGCTTGAACGCAGAATCATTCTGTTTCACCCCCCTGGCACTTCCATGGCCCCCAAACGCAAATCTCGTCCCGCTTCTGCAAAAGCTGTCACCTCGGGCCCCATTCGACTACAGCGGTTACTAGCCAGTGCAGGCTTTGGGTCTCGTCGACAGTGCGAGGAACTGATCGAAACTGGCCGTGTTCACGTTGATGCGGACTTGGTGACCAAGTTGGGTACGACGGTGGATCCCAATCTGCAAAAAGTGATGGTCGATGGACAACTGCTTAAAAAACAAAAGCTTGTCTACTTCGCCGTTCACAAACCCACTGGCGTAGTCACGACCAACCGTGATCCGCAAGGCCGCCCTCGCGTGGTCGATTTGGTACCGCCAAGCGAACGTGTGTTCCCCGTCGGACGACTCGACCGCAGCAGCGAAGGATTGATCCTGCTTACCAATGACGGCGAACTCGCCCAACGGTTGACTCACCCCAAGTACGGTGTGCGAAAGATCTATCGCGTCATCGTCGCCGGTCGGGTCACCAATGAAACCATGAAGAAGATGCGAGAAGGGATCTACATATCCGAAGGCTTTGTGAAAGTCGAAGGTGCCAAGCTAATCAATGCGAAAGGCAAGGCAACGGAGATGGAGATCACGCTAAAGGAAGGCAAGAATCGAGAGATCCGTCGGATTTTGGCAAGACTTGGACACAAGGTTCAACAGCTTCGTCGAATTGCGGTGGGACCATTGCGATTAGGCGACGTACCCGCCGGAGCGTATCGGCCTTTGCTTCGTCAAGAAGTTGAAAAGCTCTGGGAGACTGTCGAAGCGGCTGAGAAATTAGCGGCAGCGGAATCTTCGCGGCCAGCTAAGAAAACCGCGTTCAAGAAGCCATCCACCAGCAAGACCGGCGGTCGCAAACCATCGGCCAACAAGAAGCAACCAAGTAAAAGCAGTGCAAGTAAAGCGACGCCAAGGAAAACAACCAAGCGAACACGAACTTCGCCGCGAGCCGATCCATTGTCGTTCCTGCCCCCGAGTGAGCTCGGCAAGCAGGGCGGAATCAAGAAAGCGGGTGCCGTGATCGGTGGTGACGCATCGGCAGAACCCAAACCAAAGAAGAAGGCCAAAGCGAATGCTAAGAAGAAAACTCCTGGCAAAAAAACGACACGCAACTTCGGTAAAGGTAGTGGAAAACCTACCGGCAACAAAAAACGCCGAAGATAGTTGGGTTGGCGTTTGATTGCTGGAGCGTCGGCTATCGTTGATTGGATAACTTTCTCGAAGTCGCCTAAAGGCTAGACTCCAGCTAGGGCTCATCCACCACGGGTTACTCTGAACCTTCACCTGTCACTTTTCAAACTTTGAAATATGTCTCAAGTCCACGCGAACTATTACGCCGATTCGATCTCGCAAGTTTCGTCGCCGGCGGTACTAAACGAACCGATTGCCGAAAAAACGTTTCGCTTGCGTGTCGAGGTTCCAGAGATCGCAGCCAAAGTCACGCCAGGGCAGTTTGTGATGATCCGTTTGGACGGTGTCAACGCACCGCTGATCGGCCGAGCACTTGCGGTCTACGACGTCATTGCGGACGACCAAGGCAAACCGACTTGGATTGATCTTGTCTACCTGCGAAAAGGCTCTTTGACGACACCGCTTTCCAGCAGCCCCGTCGGGACACCGATCGGCGTCTGGGGACCGCTTGGCAATGGATTCGACGCCCGTCCTTGCAAGAAACTAATCATGGCAGTCGGGGGAATTGGACAAACGCCGATGCTGTTGTTGGGTCGTGAAGCCTTGGGAACCCAATCCTTTGGCACAGGCGACCGTCCATCAGGTTGGGCCGATGAGGTGGAATTGATCTACGGTGCTCGCAGTAGCAATTTATTAGCTGGCGTCGATGATTTTCGTGCCGCGGGTTTCGGCGTTACACTTTGCACCGATGACGGGTCGATCGGGCAGCAAGCACTCGTGCCCGACGTTTTGAAGCAGCAGCTAAGCGAGATTGATGATCGATCCGGTATCCGCGTCGTGACCTGCGGACCAGAAATCATGATGCAGAAAGTTGCCGAACTTTGCATCGAGATGAACGTCGATTGCCAAGTGTCAATGGAAACACCGATGGCGTGCGGCATCGGAATCTGTTTCTCCTGCGTAGCCAAGGTCAACCAGGATGACGGCCAATGGGATTACAAACGAACTTGCGTCGAAGGTCCGATTTTCGACGCCTGCAAAATTTGCTGGGACTGACGTCGGTTTACGAAAAGCAGACTCAGTGGAGCTAAGCAGCGAACTCTTGATCGCCCCAATGTGCCAGATTCATAAGCGGCCACAATAGCAAGCCTGCGGTCTCCGGTGACTGCGCTAGTTGCGGCAACAGTTCGGGGTGAATGATTTCTTTTAAGAAAACACTGGTTGCCAGGGTTTGTTTGACTCGATCGGTCCACGATCCACTCATCCAGTCGAAAACCGGAGTTGGAAAACTCTGTTTGGGGCGATTGATAATCGACTCGGGTAACCGCTGGCCGGCTACTTCACGAAGCAAGCGTTTGGTGTGCAACGAATGGCTGTTAGCAAGTTCGTTGCTGGTTTGGTCAGGGTCACAGCCGTCGTAGATTCGGATGTGGTTATGAAAAGAAACTTGCGCCATCTGCTCGCAAAGAACATGGTCGGTAAACGGCACTCGTCCTTCCAAGGACGCTTGCATCGTCGCAGTATCCAGACGGCTAAGTTGACCTTCCAAGTTGATTCGATGGATCAAACGATAAATTTTGCGACTAGCGGATTCATCATCGTGCTTTCCCGCGGCGGCTTCATAGGTTGAATCAATCGCTGCGTCATGTTCGGCCGCGTCCCAGACTTGCGGCTTAAAGACATGAGGTTTTAGTTCGCGTTGCAAAAACGAATTCCCAGCGATGAACAAATCGACGGGTGTCCGAAAGGAATCGCGGCCATATCTTTGAGCCAGTTTCAAACGGAACGGTGACGCTTTTGACGATTCCATCGTGATGTGACGAACGAAATCTTCGCCCGTCCAGTGTTGCGCCGCGTAGCCGCACAACATCTCGTCTGCTCCTTCACCCCCCAGGGCAACGTCCACTTTTTGCTTCAGCTGTTTGGCGATTAGCAAGATCACTGGGTCGCTGGGCGTCGAAGCGGGGAGCCGAGATTCATTGAGCAGTTCGTTCCAAGCCTGATCGTAGTCGTCTTCGTTAGACTGAACCGATGCAAATTCACAGCCAACCGTTTCAGCGGTTTGTGATGCAGACTCAGTTTCTTGGCCAGCTCCGCAGGCGAAGAAGCTGCCCCCGGATTGTGACATTACCGAGGCAATCGAAGCTGAATCAATTCCGCCGGACAACAACATTCCGATGGGACGATCGCTGACTTGTCGTCGGCGAACCGAATCATCCAATCCTGTTTCCAGTGATGCGACCGCTTCGGCAAAGTTGATGGTTTGATCTTCGACCGGCAGTTCCCAATAAGTCTCAATTTGCTCGCCAGCGACACCAACAACCATTCGCTGAGCCGATTCAAGCTGATAGATGCCGTCGTACATCGTTTCGCGACCAAGCGTCAGCCTGAATGACGACATGTAATGACTGATAGCTTTGAAATTAGGACGCCGAGGCACGTCGGGATGTTCCAGCAGTGCTGCGATGGAACTGGCCACCAACAATGTCTTACCAACATGAGTGTAAAAAAGCGGTTTCACGCCACATCGGTCTCTTGCGATCAGCACTTCGCCGCTGTGAAAGTCCACCGCTACAAAGGCAAACATCCCTCGCAAACGGTCAACGCATCGTTTACCCCAGATGCGAAAAGCGTGAAGCAACGTTTCTGTATCGCATTGGGTATCAAAGACGACTCCGTGATCAGCGATCAGTGTGCGTCGCAGTTCATCGTCGTTGTAAATTTCCCCATTGTAGGAAATGGCATAACGACCATCGGGCGTGGCCATCGGCTGCCCGCCTGCTGATCCACCTCGGATCGCCAAACGCCGATGCCCCAGCAAAACGTTATTGCGAGAAAGGATCCCATGACCATCGGGACCACGACGAGCCATTACCGAGTTCATGCGACGAGCAATTTTCAACCATTCCGACGACATTTTCTGGCCGGGTGTCACGATTGCTAAGACGCCGCACATCGAATTGATTTCTTTCGGTGGTGAATGGTAGCTGACCCCGGCAGGGTTCAGCCGGTACGCGGTTTCGAGCGATTTTGGACTTCAGGAGTTGGCAGCATGAATCCGACCCCTGGGCGGGATCAGCTACCGTTGCCAGTGCTGTTACAAAGACAGATCGGCAACTCGGGCTCAACCAATTCGTAGTTCCATCACGCTCCTTAGAACGCGCATATCCGGATCAATCGCGCCAGTTTCACAGCTCAACTGGCGATCAAACCTGGCGTTGCGGTTAATTGGGGCCCGGGAATCAAAGACGTGCTAGCCTTTTTGTGGACCTAACCGCATTGATTTGACGATAAGCCATTCAGTGCGTCTCGAAACAATAAAGCAGCAACAGAAAGTCATATGGGGCGAATCCAGTCATCGATCGGGCTTATCACCGGCACTGACATTGCCGGTACCGTCGATCAATTGATGGCGATCAACGCGCAACCGCGAGACCGGTTAGTGTCGCGTACCCAGACGTTGCAAGCAGAGCAACGTTCGTTAGATGAATTGACTGCATCGGTCATCGGAGTGCAATTCTCTGGCGCTCGGCTCTCAAACTTATCCACGTTTCGATCAAAATCCGCCACTTCATCGGACTCTGATGCTCTGTCGGTCGTCGCTGGCAGCAAAGCAACCGCTGCGGCGCACGATGTTCGGACGATCCAAACAGCTGCGACTCACACGGTCCGATCACGAACCCGATTCGATTCCGACTCGGAAGCACTTGGCCTGACCGGAACGATCAAGGTCACCCCTGACGGATTCCTGGACCAATCAGCTTCATTGAGCTCGCTGAACAATGGTCGCGGCGTGGACGCTGGAAAAATTCGGATCACCGATCGTAGCGGCAGTTCAGCCGACATTGACCTTAGCTCGGCTCAAACCATCGATGACGTCATCACAGCCATCAACGACGCCGACATCGACGTGGCTGCTACGACCGTCGGTGGCAAATTAAAGCTGACCGATCAAACCGGTAGCACAGCTTCGAACCTGGTCGTTGAACAACTTGGCAATGACGAAACTGCCGCCGATTTAGGTTTGTGGGGAATCGACGTTGCCGCCGATTCGGCTACTGGATTTGACCTCACGTTCAACGTCGATGCCGATACGGATTTAGCTCAGTTGCGAGAAGGCAAGGGCGTTCGATTGGCCGACGGAAACGATCTAGCAATCACTCTGGCTGATGGCAGTTCGCTGGATGTTGATTTTGGCGACTTTGGTGGCGCGACTCAGCCCACCATTGAAGACGTTGTCAATGTTCTTAATTCCGTGGACCCAACAAAGCTTTCGGCATCGTTCACTTCCAAAGGAATCGAAGTCGTTGATCTGACGACCGGCACCGAAGCGTTTTCAATTTCCGATGCGGGTGATTCCCAAGCCGCCACCGACCTTGGTTTGGTTGGATCGACTTCCAGTAGCGACACGATTACTGCTGAATTTAAGGCCGAGGTACTTCGCGGAACGTCAATCGAGAGGCTGTCGGGTGGGTCAGGTCTTAGCGGATTAACGACGCTTGATGTCACGACGGCCGATGGAAGTTCGGCATCGATCGATCTTTCGTCGACAACCAATACTGCGGAAATTATCGACGCAATCAATCAATCGGGACTTGATGTGATTGCTCGGCTAAACGATTCGGGCACGGGGCTTCGTTTGCGAGATGTTTCCGGTGGTACCGGAAACTTTGTGATCTCGTCAGCCGATGACACAGCAGCTTCGTTGGGCGTCGCTGCGGATACCGAAAACGATATTGTCGTTGGAACAAACTTAAACAAGCAAACCGTCGATCGCGACACGCTGCTAAGTTCATTGCGTGGCGGTTTAGGCGTCGACGATAGCAGCTTCACCATTACTGACAGCGACGGTGGTGTTGGTGCAATCAACATTGCTACTGATGACATCAAGTCAGTGGGTGATTTGATCGACAAGATCAATGGGCTTGGCATCGACGTGACGGCATCGCTTAGCGAGAGTGGTGACGGAATCACATTGGTCGATGATGCTGATGGGACAGGTACGCTAACGATCATCGACACCGAGAACGGAACCACGGCCAGCGATCTTGGAATCGCGGGCGAGGCAAGCGATCAAACCATCGATGGAGCAGCCGTTTCCGCAATTTCGGGAACCCAGGCGGACGTGATTGAGATCGAAGCGACTGATTCACTGGCTTCGATCGTTGAGAAACTAAACGCTTCAGAAAATTACGCAACTGCGGCGGTGGAACTGAACAACGACGGTTCCTACGGACTGCGTGTACGCAGCAATAAAGGCGGCGCGGCTGGCCGATTCGGATTGTTGGTCAATGGCTTTGACCTGCAAATCGACACGACCGCTCAGGCGCAAGATGCAAAGATCGCCGTTTCCACCGATGGCGGAAGTGAACGATTGCTTTCGTCTTCCGATGGTGTTTTTGAATTAAACGATTCCGCAGCTTCCAGTGCAACGATCACCTCAGCGACCAGCCTAAGCGACTTCGCCAGCGGTGCTGCCAGCGGCAGTTTCCTGGTCACTGATTCGGCGGGTGCCGTCAGCGCAATTAACGTCACGGTCCAAGGCATTGAAACCGTTGGCGAGCTGGTTGATGCCATCGACGAGTTCTTTTTGGCGAGGCAGC
>CAYVAN010000006.1:0-10187 GCA_964449225.1 uncultured Rhodopirellula sp. | reverse complement strand
GACTTGGGCTTGGGAATCGAAGCGTCTGTCAGTGATGACGGAACGGGCATTTCAATCGTGGACACCGCCGGTGGAAACGAAAAGCTAACAATCGCTGACGTTGGCAACGGCATCGCCGCCAGCAGTCTTGGGATTGCGGGCGAAGCGGACGAAGAAACGATCGCGGGCGAAACAGTTTCTGCACTGATTGGAACCGGACAAAGCAACGAAGAGGACGACGCGACGGGGCTGACCTTTACGTTGAAGGAGCTGTCTAGTGAAACCATCACGGTGAACGTGACAGAGGACTCCAGCAGGATCACGTCGGCGGCGCAGACGTTTGTCGATCAGTACAACAACTTAGTCGACAAGCTGGAATCCTTGACATTCTTTAATGCGGACAGCAACGAAGTTGGATTGCTGTTTGGGTCCAGCGAAGCGCAACGGATTCGCGGGGGGTATTCGCGACTTTTGTCAGGAGCGATCACGGGCGCTGGCAACATCAAAACGATTGGCCAAGTCGGTCTTCGGTTCAATGATCAAGGAAAGCTTGACCTTGATTCAAGCAGATTGGCAAGCGCCGTCGAAGATAGCCGAGAGGACGTCGAGGCATTTTTCACGACCGAGGGTACTGGGCTTGCCGATCGGCTGGACAGCTTGGCTGATTCAATCGCAGGCGTCGATTCGGGATTGTTGCTCAACCGCCGCCAAACGCTGACGGTTCAGGTCGAGCGGAACAATGATCGAATTGAAACGCTCAATACTCGACTCGAAAGGCAACGCGAGAGATTGCTGATCAGTTTCTTTCAAACCGAAGAAGCGATTTCAAGGATCCAAAGCAACTCGTCCGCTATCGACCAAATTCAACGCATCTCTTTGTAAACCAACTTTTCGATTCGTATTGATTCAAGGATGAACATGAACGACAACCCGAGCAATTTTCGTCCGCAAGGATCAGTTGACGGCAGCCAGCAATACTTAGACGCCAGCATTCGCACGGCATCGCCGGCAAAGATGCGTTTGATGTTATTGGAACGTTCTGTCGAAGTCGCTCGGATGCTTGCCGCGACGTGGCGATCGGGCGAATCGCAAGGAGCAAATGAGCAATCGCTTCAGCTGATGGAATTGATTAGCGAACTGCTTTCCGGTATCGCTGGCGGCAGCAACGAAGCTGAAAACAAGCTTTGTTTGCAAGTGGCGGACTTGTACGTTTTCTTGCTTCAACATTTAGTACTGGCCGAACAAAACAGCGATTCGGGCGCGATCGACGAGATGCAAATCGTGCTGGAAGCTGAAACAGAGACCTGGCGTTCCGTCGTAGCGCAAGAGCTATCCGCCAAAGCGGGTGGAGCCTCTAATAGCCCAGCACCTGTCCCACCGATGCCCTCCGGACAGCCCAGTTCAGCGCAGCCGGTCAGCGGTGGATTGAACTTCAGCGCGTAATTTGCAGGTCAATTGTCCCCAATTGACCAATCCAGAAAGTGAATGGTCACAGGAAAACTGGGCCGCTTGTCCTGCACTCATTGAATTCAACCAGCGATACGACGGTGTCAAAAGGTATCGAATTTCAGGGTTCTGCCGGATTCCGGTGCCGCCTAGGCAATTTGGGGCGAATTTTGGATCTGGTGGCTGCGATTGGTTTTCATCGCGAGTACAATCAAGTGGCGAGTGGAATCACGCAAGAATAGCCCGCTTAGGTTGCTGCATCCGGCAACGAGGAACGGCATTGGGCCAACGAGCGAGATCGCCTCTTTCCACTTAGATATGTCGATCATTGGATCGCTAGTCCGGACTATTCTCGAAGGAAACCTGTCGTGAAAACCCCCATCTTGCCCACCGCAAAGCCAAGTCGCCTGCATCAATGCGTTGCCGTGTTTGCAATCACAATCGCTTCGATGAGCTCGTTGGCGAACGCAGAGAAGCGGCCGCAGGAAGACGCGTTGAAGTTGGAAATGTTTGCGGCCATGGATGCGGGCCAAGTTGACGTCAAGATCATCCCTCAGGATGCGACCAAAGCAAACATCATCATCAAGAACTTGACCGAACAACCGGTTCATTTGCAATTGCCTGATGCCTTTGCCAGCGTTCCCGTGCTTGCGCAGGGGTTGGGTGGTGGTCTAGGTGGCGGTGGTCTGGGAGGCGGTGGCGGCGGCCTAGGCGGTGGCGGAGGCGGTGGACAAGCCGGCGGCGGCGGAATGGGGGGTGGAGGCTTGGGCGGCGGAGGCGGTGGGCAAGGCGGCGGCGGAGTGTTTCGCGTTGGCCCCGAAAAGACGATGAAATTCGCCGTGCAAACTGTCTGCTTAGAACACGGCAAAAAGGATCCCAATCCCAAAATGCCCTACAAGATCGTGCCGATTGAAGAATTTACGACCAACGCAGAAGTTCGCGTGCTGTGCGAATCACTCGGCTATCATCAGGTCTCTCAAAACGCCGCTCAAGCAGTCGCGTGGCACTTGATGGATGGTTTGTCATGGCAAAAACTGGCCGCAAAGAACCGAGTAGAAAGCAAGTACACCGGCATTACGCCGTGGTTTAGTCCAGCTGAATTGCGAACGGCTCAGATGATCACTAGTCGCGTCGTTCAAGTCGCCCGCGAACGTGCGGAATCGGATAGTTCGAGTTCCAGCAGCGTTTCTTCCGGCAGCGAAAGCGACAAAGACTACAGCACCAACGGATAATTGTTCCGAACGAGTCCAATCACGACAGACCGTAGCTAGACCGGCCACGGTTCACTCGATTTCGATTCGTTGACGACCTGTTCCCTGGTGAACGAAAGCCTGATCGCTCGAAAGCCTAACCGCTTGAAACCCTAACGGCTTGAAACCTTGGCGGGAAAAGCTGCAAATTGTTGGGCAGGTTGCCCCAGCCTCCAGGGCAAATCACTTTCTCACTTTAGAGTATTCGCCATTGTCGCTCGGCTTGAAAAGCTGATTTGCCCTACACTCTTTCGCCCCGACTCTTCCCGAAACCGGCTTCCGGTGGGTATCCTTTGGCGATGCTTACCGATGCTGTCTTTTCGCCAACCACACTTTTGTGGTTGGCCGGTGCGCTGATCGCATTCTTTTTGTTAATCGGCTCAATGTCCCGGCGACGCTTGACGCTGACTGATTTGCTGCGCCGATACGTTAGTAAGAACCTCAGCGATTTTGAGCAGTCGTTGCCCGACGCCGGGTCGAATGACCCCAATGCCACTGCCAAGAAGCCTGCTCCCAAGAACAAAACGCCTCCTCAATAGTCCGATCCATTCATGAATAAACGCGTCTACATCCAGACCGTCGGTTGCCAGATGAACGTCCTGGACAGCGAGATGGTGATCGCTGACTTAAAACGTCACGGTTACACCGTCGTCGATAATGCCATGGAGGCCGACTGTGTTCTGTACAACACCTGCAGCGTCCGTGAAAAGGCCGAGGAAAAGGTCTACAGTGCTCTTGGCAAAGTGAAGACGCAAAAGCAAGAGAACGAATCCAAGATCATTGGGGTCATGGGCTGCATGGCTCAGAAAGATCAAGAGATCATTTTCAAGCGAGCCCCCTACGTTGATCTTGTTGTTGGGCCAGGCCAGTTGCACAACATCCCTAACTTGCTGGACAAGGTTCGCGGAGGCGAAGGCCGTCAGATGGCGGTGTCGCTTTCACGAAAAGGCGGTTCGCAGGCGTCAATCGCGCGAAGCCACGAAACCTTTGATCCGCTGCGCGACCCCACGATGCGGCCGACACCGTTTCAAGCTTACCTGCGGATTCAAATTGGCTGCGATAAGTTTTGCACCTACTGCGTCGTGCCCAATACGCGTGGTCCAGAACAAGGCAGATCGCCCGACGACATCCTAGCTGAAGCCAACATTTTGGCTGATCAAGGATGCCTAGAAATTACACTGCTTGGCCAAACCGTTAACAGTTACAAATACAAACATGACGACGGCAGTGTGACCGATATGGCGACTCTGCTTGAACGGTTGCACGAAATCGAAGGGATCAAACGCATCAAGTTTGTGACCAATTACCCCAAGGACATGACCGAACGGCTTTTGGAAACGATTCGTGATCTGCCCAAGGTATCCAAGTACTTGCATGTGCCGGCGCAAAGTGGCAGCGATGCAGTGCTTAAGCGAATGAAACGCGGATACACCGTCGCCGATTACATGGCCATGATGGAACGCATCGAACGAATCTTGCCCGATGCCGCGATTAGCAGTGATTTCATCGTGGGATTCTGTGGCGAAACCGAAGAAGATTTTAAGCAAACCATGGAACTGACCCGGCGATGTCGATTCAAAAACAGTTTCATCTTCCAATACAGCGTCCGCGCTGGCACGAAAGCATTCGAGCGATTGGAAGACGACATTCCGATTGAAGTCAAAGCTCGCCGCAACAACGAATTGCTGGCCGTGCAAGACGAAGTCGCCAAGGAAGACAATTTGAAGTTTGTCGGCAAAACAGTCGAGGTCTTGGTCGAAGGCCCCAGTAAAAAAGCTGTCCGAGACGGGCAAGCGGGCAGCGAACCCGACGCGATCGATAATGGGGATCACATTGTGCAAATGATTGGACGAACCCATTGTGATCGCATCGTCGTCTTCGATGGTAACCGTCGCCAAGCTGGTCATTTTCTCTCGATCACCATTGATGACGCCAGCAGCCATACGTTGGTGGGACGCGTTAAAACCGTCGAAGTTGTTTCCATCGGGGTTTGATCTGAAGCCTCGTTAAACCGCGTGCCCAACGGGCCGCGCGTTAGCATCTAGCATTTCGCATGGTTGGACGCGCGGCCCGATGGGCACGCGGCTTAACGAAACTGACCAGAAAACTTAAACTCGCCATCCCCGCTGACCACCCTTCCCATGACTTCCAATATCTCACCATCCTCTGCCATCGAAGCCACCACCATCCACGTTGAAAAACTGGACAATGGAATGACGGTGGTTGTTCAGCCAATGCCTTGGCAACGAACCGCAGCGATGTCGATATCACTGCGAGGCGGCGTTAGCGTGGAAGATCCGTCCAAAGGCGGCTTGGCTGGACTGACATGCGAAATGGTCCAGCGTGGTGCTGGTTCGTACAGCAGTCGTGACTTGGTTGCCGTGCAAGACAACCTGGGCATCGATCGTAACAGCGGTGTGTCCACGTCAATGACTTCGTTCAGCGCTGCAATGCCTGCCGATTCGCTGCCCGAATGCATTGCGATCCATGCCGACGTCGTTCGGCGTCCTCATTTGCCCTCGGATCAACTTGACGATGCGCGCCTGATGTCGATTCAAGAACTGCGTGCGATGCAAGATGAACCGACCCATCGTGTCATGCGACGGCTTAGAGAACTGCACTATGGCGAAAGCCTGGGACGATCGATTTTCGGAACCGAAATGGGCCTGACCGCGATTACGCACGACGACGTTCGCGACTATTTCAATCACCACTATCACGCGGGCGAAGCAATCTTTTCGGTCGCTGGCCGCGTTGAAATTGATCAAGTCGTCGCCATGGCAAAGGAAGCTTTTGGTGACTGGAAGAGCCTTCCCGTAGCTGAATTGCCTGCGGTTGATCGAAAGGCAACTTACGAACACATCGAATCACCGTCGAGCCAAACGCACATCGGATTTGCATTCCCCAGCATTCCCTACGGTCACAAAGATTATTTCCGCATGCGGGCAGGAATTGGAATCCTTAGCGACGGAATGAGCAGCCGTTTATTCGACCGTGTTCGCGAGCAACGCGGGCTCTGCTACACCGTTTCGGCGAGCTGTCATTCGCTCAAGAAAGCTGGCGGAGTATTTGGCTACGCCGGTACGACACCCGAACGTGCCCAAGAAACCCTGGACGTGACGCTTGGCGAAATCGCCCGCATGACCGATGACCTACAGCAAGCCGAACTTGATCGCTGGAAGGTTCGCATTCAAAGCGGTTTGATCATGGAACAAGAATCCAGCGCCTCTCGGGCGTCATCATTGGCATCTGATCTTTACCAGGTCGGACACGTCTTGACGACCGAGGAACTGGAAACAGCAATCGAATCGATCACCCTGGACGACATTCGCGATCATTGGGATGCCAACCCACCAACCGATTACACGATCGTGACGCTTGGCGAAGCACCGCTTAGCGTTGGCTAGCGAAAAATGATCGTGGTGGATCTTTTCAAAGATCCCAGCATCAGGATCTTTAACAAGATCCACTCCCCCAATCCTAACACCTAAAACCGATTCCCTCTGATGCCTGAATTTCGCGAAACCACGCTTCCCAATGGACTACGCATTGCAGCGGAGATTGACAACCGCGGCTACTCAGCAGCATTCGGATATTTTATCCGCTCAGGCGCTCGCGACGAAGTCGATCATGAATCCGGCCTGAGCCACTTCCTGGAACACATGATGTTCAAGGGCACTGCCAACCGCAGCGCTGCCGACGTCAATCGTGAATTGGACGAACTCGGCGGACAAGGCAATGCCTACACCTCCGAAGAGCAAACCGTTTATTACGCCACGGTGTTGCCGAAGTTTCAAGATCGTATTGTCGACTTACTCTCCGACATGATGCGACCGGCACTTGCCGAAACTGAATTTGAAACCGAACGCAACGTGATCTTGGAAGAAATTGCCAAGTACGAAGACCAGCCCCCGTTCGGCGCTTTCGAACGAGCACTGGAGGTTTACTTCGGCCCTCGTGGCCTGGGCCGAAGGGTGCTTGGCACGACCGAATCGATCGAAACGATGAAATGTGAATCGATGCGAGCTTATTTCCAGCGTCGCTATCGCCCTGAAAACATGGTGCTAGCGGCGTCCGGCAACGTTGACTTTGACGGGCTGGTCGAGCAGGCCGAAAAAATGTCAGCCGA
The DNA here is from genome assembly GCA_964449225.1 of uncultured Rhodopirellula sp. Classification (GTDB taxonomy): domain Bacteria; phylum Planctomycetota; class Planctomycetia; order Pirellulales; family Pirellulaceae; genus Rubripirellula. The sequence goes on along the minus strand of CAYVAN010000006.1, from coordinate 3,383 downwards.
CTGGGCGTCCGCCCCGATGCCGCCAATCCCTCAGCCCGATGACGACCAAACCTTGCCCGCGGGAATCAGCGTCGATCGTCATTTAGAAATTCCCGACGCACATCAGGCTTACCTGATCCGAATGACCAATGGCCCATCGGCTGCTTGCGATGATCGATTCGCCACCCGGGCCCTGGCCGCTGTTGTCGGTGACGAAGGCGGCAGCCGATTGTTCTGGGATCTAATCGACACAGGCAAAGCCGAAGTCGCAACCGTTTGGCCGCAAGAGTTCATGGACAACGGTGCCTGGTTCACCTATCTGGTTTGCGATCCAGCTGATGTCAAAACCAACACCAAGTTGATCGAAGATGTGATGGATCAAGTCGTCCAAGACGGAATCAAAAAAGAAGAATTAGATCAGGCGATCAATAAAGCCACTGCGGGATGCATCATGCAGAGCGAACGGCCAAGCAATCGTTTGTTTGGCCTGGGCAGTCGCTGGCTCACTCATCGCGAATACTTCAGCACGGACGACATGTTGGAACGATTAAAGTCGCTCGATGTTGACGCGGTATCCGCCGCGGCAAAGAAATACTGCGGTGGCGAATCCATCGAGATCCTGGCGGCAAAGTCGTAGTCGTAGGCCCAATGGAGCCAAAGCGACATTCGGCGACATTCGGCGATGGGATGACGAAATGATTATGTGCGATTGCCAGATTTAGCCAACGCTTGGGCTACTCTTCGTCTTCGCCAGCGTCTTCGCGATAGTATTTTCGCAGCGATCGTGGTAACGGATCCACCGCCAACTGACCCTGCAATTGGTCGCCGTCTTTCGCCAGCCGCAAGATTTCAATCACCTCGCCGTAGCCAGCACCAACCGAAGCCAGCCCAGCGATGAAGGAATCGATGGAAACACCGGTCGTCGCTCGCTTGTCTTCTTCCCCCGCTTGGAAACGACTAATTTTCAGTCGTTGGGGCTGACCGTTTTGGTCGATGGAGGATGAGTCCGCCTTGATCAGGATCCCGGCTGGGCCGCGCAAGAACTTCTCCAGCGGCAAGGAGACACCAGATCCAAAGATTACAATTTCAGGTGATTCACGAAGCGAGACCACAACGGCAGGTGATTCAGTTGATGGAACTTCGTATAGCCAAAATTGCCCTAGCGACTTGCCGCCAAGCATTCGCTTGGCATCGCTGCGGCGACGAAGAGAACAAAACGCTCCGTAGCGAGTTTCCATGCTAGGGCTATCGATCAAACGACGCAAAGCATGCTCGGCCATGGGATGCGGAAGCTCTTGCAAAGCCATCAGCGCCGGTGCGCGGAATGCGGCAACTTCGCGTGCAGACTCCTCCAGAACATCCACCGCTTCTTCTCGGTCCATATACGCCAACGATTCGGCCGCGTAAAAGCGAATCTCGCGATCATCCGATTTCAATGCGTCCAATAAAGTTGGTACGGCACTTTCACCGATGCCTTCCAGTTGTAGAGCTGCGTCCGCGGCAGTCGCTGGCAACGACAGCTTCTTCGCCAATCCGGCTAACCGCCCTTGCGTCTTGGACGATTCCGGTTCGACACCGATAGCACGAACCACTTCGATTAGGCGGTAAACATTGTTGCGATACCTTGGATGAACCTCCAACTCGATCAGATCATCCTCACGCGGATTAGCGATCCCTCGGCGAGTCGCACCGTCAAAGAAAAAGAATCGATTATTGATTGCCTTTGAAATTTCAATCGCAACTTTGACATGTTGATATTCTGGTCTTAGAACCAAAGACAGCAGCCGATTTTCTTGAACTCGTCCGCCCGAAATTACATTGCCTTCAATTCGGTTGGCAACTTCGTCGCCTGGGTTGTGTGCCCCGCGAGTCACCACGGGCCCGGTCGCGATCGCCAGCACTTCGCCCGAGTGAACACTTTTCTGCATCATCCGTTGCTTGAGACGGATTTGACGCCGCAGTCGTGTATCAAGCAGCCAACCGCCGCCCAGGTCAGTGACCTTTGATTCATCAGGTGCAAGGACGCGTATGTCAATCGGATCGCCGCGACGAGCACCGGGCGGAATCAACGCTCGAACGCGGACCAGTGCGTTCGAATCGAGCTCTAAAAAACGATTGGGATCTTTAATGTCGTGGCGTTTCATTTCCTCCATCAATTCATCACGAAAGTGCGATGGATTCGCGGGTCCGCCGGTCCCGGCTAATTGATTGACCGCACCAACACCGTCAACTTGTATCGGGTGCAAGCCGTTGGGAACCGCGGCATCTCGAACGAGGTCCGGGGTTGGCGGAGCCTTTTTCAGATCCAGTAACTTGGCATCACTGATCTCGTTCTCTGACTTGGGTGTCCAGAACGACGTGCAACCGACGGATGTTACGATCGCAAGCAAGCAAAACCCCAACGTGCCCCAAGGCAACACGCCTAAATCCCGCGTATTGGTTCCTGGATCCAGCGTACTGGTACCTGAATGCAGCGTATTGGTACCTATGCGACGACCAGCAGGGTAGGCTCGGCGAGTTTTGAATTCCATGACTGGCATCGCGGCACGTACGTAGGAAGATAAAATCGAAGGGATTGATTAAGATGCTCCTCACGGGATACGGGATTTGCGGGAAAAAACGCAAGGTCGCTTGCAGGTTCCGTCAGTTTCTCAAAGGACAGTTGTCCTACATTGCTTTTTCAATCTTCACCCATCACCCCTTAAACGTCTCTCCATGGCTAAATCGAACATCGTCTGGCACGACCACTCCGTTTCTCGCGAATCTCGTGAAACACGACTCGGCCAGCGTGGCATCGTTGTCTGGTTCACTGGGCTAAGCGGTTGTGGCAAGAGCACGATCGTCAATGCGCTTGATCAATTGTTTTTTGATGCTGGCCGAGCGACCACGGTGCTTGACGGAGACAACATTCGCCATGGGCTGTGTTCACCACCAGAGCGTCTGGCGGAGCAACACGGCGAAGAATTTGCAAAACGTTTCGGCCTCGGATTCGGGGAAACCGATCGCGAGGAAAACATTCGCCGGATTGGATCAGTCGCGGCATTGATGGCTGGATCGGGACTGATCACATTGACGGCGTTTGTCAGTCCTTACCGTCGCGATCGCGATCGAGTGCGAGAAATTGTCAACGCACAGCGTGACGGTGATTTCGTCGAAGTATTTGTCGACACTCCATTAGAGATTTGTGAGGCTCGCGACCCAAAGGGTCTGTACAAGAAAGCGCAGGACGGGATAATCAAAAAGACCTACGCTCATCCGCTCGGAGTTTTTACCCGCTTTGTCTTTGAACTGCGTCATACGTTGCAGCCAGCCCATGCGAGCAACGCAGTTAAAATACCATGCGAGTTCAGTATGGGCGCGCACAGAAGATTGATTATAAACAATCGCTTTTTTTGGATCGACGC
>CAYVAN010000005.1:17991-48143 GCA_964449225.1 uncultured Rhodopirellula sp. | reverse complement strand
TTTATTATTCCAAACCCTTTACTCGGGTAAAAACACCGGGGTCCGGCCCCCCTGGCCACCCCGTCACGCCGCAGCTGTTCTAGGATCAGTATTGCTCACCGCGATCTCATTCAGGGTTTCATCATTAGGTCGATCAACGCTCGGCAAAAGTCCGGCAAATCATCGGGTCTTCTGCTGGAAACGTGGTGGCCATCGACAACAACGGACTTGTCTTCATAGGTGGCACCGGCGTTGACCAGGTCGTCCTTGATTCCGGGTGATCCGGTCACCCGAACGTCTTTGTAGACGCCCGCTGAAATTGGAATCCATCCGCCGTGGCAAATCGCAGCGATTGGCTTTTGTGCTCGATCGAAGTCTCGGACCAGGTCAAGCAGCACCGTATCACGGCGGAGTTTATCAGGCATGAATCCGCCTGGAACGACCAACGCATCGAAGTCGCTTTCAACCATGTCTCTAATCGCCGCTTCGCTCGTGCACGGGTATCCGTGTTTGCCCGAATAGGCTTGATTCGCGTCGGGGCCCGCCATCAAGGTCGATGCGCCGGCTTCTTCCAATCGCAATTTTGGATACCAAAGTTCGAGATCTTCGTAAATTTCACCGGTCAGAAGAAGCACGCGTTTCCCCGTCAGCGGCAATTTCTCTAAGTCGTGGCTCGATTGTGTCATTCGATATTCCCGGAAGGTGCGGTTGTTGGGCTGTATTCATTGAGCTGTATTCATTGAAAACTGTGTTCATTGAAAACTGTGTTCATTGAAAACGGTGTTCTGCCACACAGGATAGAGGTGGAATCCAAACTTGTACTCCCGTCTTAATGGCGATTTGATATGTCTTTTTGCCCCTCAATGGCATGGGGTGATCGGTCGGGTAATCACAGGACTGAAGAACGGGTATTGATCTTTTTCGCTCATCAACGATAGTCGAGACCCACGGCCCGATTTTGATTCAATGCGTAGGCAACTTGATGACCAGCGAAAACGAGACTTCGACGATTTCACCAGCGACGGATGATCTCCGGATCAAAGCGGTGAAACCGCTGATGCGACCTCAGGAATTGATGGAAGAAATTCCTGCAACACCTGATGTCGCCAAAACCGTTGCCGATGGCCGTGCTGGTATCCAGAAAGTTCTATCGGGTGCGGATGATCGGTTGGTCGTCGTTGTTGGTCCCTGTTCGATCCACGACCCCGAAGCGGCGATCGAATACGCCGAGTTATTGGCGACCGAGCAGCAAAAGCATCAAGGTGAATTGCTGGTTGTCATGCGAGTCTACTTCGAGAAGCCGCGTACAACCGTTGGTTGGAAGGGCTTGATCAACGACCCTGGTCTGGACGATAGCTTTGAGATCAACCGTGGACTGCGAACCGCGCGAGGCCTATTGCGAGACATCAGCGCTCTCGGTTTACCTACCGGAACCGAGTTTTTGGATCTGATTAGCCCGCAATACGTCGCCGATTTAGTAGGCTGGGGCGCGATCGGTGCGCGGACGACCGAAAGCCAGGGCCACCGCGAACTGGCGTCCGGATTGTCATGTCCGGTCGGTTTCAAAAATGGGACCAGCGGCAATGTGCAGATCGCAGTCGATGCAATTTGCTCTGCATCGCGGCCCCACCATTTCCTATCAGTTACCAAAGAGGGCACGTCGGCGATCTTTGCGACGACGGGCAATGGTGATTGCCACGTGATCATGCGAGGCGGCGCGCACACAAACTACGATGCTGCCAGCATTGATTCCGCTTCGGCTCTGTTAGAAAAGGCAAAGTTAACGCCGCGAATCATGATCGACACGTCGCACGCCAACAGCCGCAAACTGCACAAACGACAACGTTACGTTTGTCGCGACATCTGTAGCCAAGTCGCCGACGGCGATCACCGAATCATGGGAGTGATGGTGGAAAGCAACCTGGTCGAAGGAAACCAAAGCCTTAGCGAAGGTAACTTGGTCCGCGGCAAAAGCATCACGGACGCCTGCATCGGTTGGGACGACACCGTTGCGGTGTTACAAGATCTTGCCGACGCGGTCGCCGCACGACGCAAGGCTTAGGTGTGTCAAAGCATGACGTCGCGAACGTCGCCAAGGCTTTCGACCCTCAGATATCCCATGACCGCAGCTAAAAATCTTGGTGAGATTCGCTGCAAGAAATCCATCACCTCGACGCATGAACGCAAAGTTCAATCCAGTTGCCGTCGGGGTCACTGACGAAGGTTTGCATCGCGCCGTCGGGGCGGGTTTTACGCGGCAACCATTTCGCACCGGCCGATTCAAACCGAGCTTCCCACCGGTCCAATGAATCTACCGCAATCGCAAAATGCCCGCCGCGATAATGGGAAGCAACAGGATAAGAGTGATCGCAGATTAGGTGTAGTTCTTGGGTGCTGCCGAGCCGAAACCAGGCACCTGGGAAATCAAATGCGGGGCGATCTAACGGAGTAAATCCCATGACATCGCGATAAAATTGGACGCTGATTTCAACGTCCGCGACATTCAGGGCGACATGGTCAAGTTGTTTTACGTTGCACATATGGAAAACGTAACGCAAATCAAACAAGCCGAGAATCAGTGACTCTCGGCTTGTAACAATTCTAAACGAAGAAAGTCGTTATTCCTGGCTTTCGGGGCGGTCGCGTTTTCCGCCTCGTTTCTCGCCGTTCATATTATTTTTTCCACGTCGTCCTCCACGTTGACCACCTCGGCCAGCGTCACCACCACGTCCACCGCCTCGCGCCATTCTTTCTGGCATTTTGAAAGGTTCGCCCTTCATCTTTTCAAACGTGGCTTTCTGACCCAACGTCAGAACGCCCAGGACTTTTTCTTCCATCTCCTTACGGATCTCCATCATCTTTTCCCGCACCCCAACGCCGTGACCGCCAGTTAACATCTCACGCATTTTTTCGCGAATATCTTGCTGTAGCGAATCCTGCAGTTCCTTGACTTGTTGCTGTTGTTCCTCGGTCATACCGAGCTTCTCAGCGATTTTTTGCTGATTGAGTGCCCGGACGCCCTGAGCCTGAAGTGCAATCTCTTCGGCTCGTTTGATTTGCGTTGGCAAGAGCACCTCTTCAAGCTGCTCTTTCATTTCCATCATGCGTTCGGCTTGTTGCTTCTGCATTTTTTGAAAAAAGGCTGATCGATCCTCTTCGCTCATTTCGCGGAAATCGACACCTTCGGGACGCTTAAGACGATTTCTTTCCGATAGCTTTTTGATGGCAGCTATTTGTTCATCGGTGATTTTTAGCTCTTCTTGGATGTCCTTGCTGCGAAGCAGCCCACTGATAGGATCACCACCGCCACCGCCGCCAGGGCCTCTGAATCCACCACCGCGGCGTCCGCCCTCTCGTCGCCCCCTTTCGTCTTGGGCGTTCGACGTGGTGCAAAAAGCGGCGACGGCCAAAGTGACGCCTATTACAGCAATAAGTGAAGGTGCAAATTTCATTTTCGGTTCTTTCGACGAATGTGATTGAAAGGTGTATAACCACCGGTTCCAACGATGAAACCAATGAAAGGACGTGAGGTTTCGCGTCGATCAAAGAATCTGGGCAGAAAATCTTGTCAGAAACTTTAGCCCGTCCAAGACGAGATCGCGTCATTGGGCCGATTGACGCCAAGATCCCTGTTTTGTTACGAAGCTGACATGAATCGTATGCAACAGCTCGCTGGTGATGCCCGTAAAACCGCAAAACCAGTCTTGATCCATGTGTGGTCTGCGGTTCGCGCTAGCGTTCTTTTGATCAGCATATCCGCGTCCGTCAGTGGCCAGCTGACGATCACAAACCCGGACAATGCCGAACAGGTAAATGTGCAGTCTTCGGATCACTTGAAGACTCCGGCGAACCAAAGCATCGGCACGGCGTCATTTGACCGGAGGCATCAGGTTCATGTCACTACGATCAAGCTATTGGTCGATGAAGAAACCAGGAATTCAATCTATCAGGATGTTGGTAAGCCTGGTTTTGCAGTTCAGACCTCAATCGATCCACCGCCAGCGCTCATCGACTTAGCCGATTTGGAAATGGCGAAAATCGGAAACTTAGTCCAGAGCACCGTGACGGTTCGCGCGCCAACGACCTGCGCACTAGCCGTGATCGATCGAATCGTTTCCGATCGGATCGTTTCGCGAATCAGTCAAGCCAACCCGATGTCGATCAAGCGATCACCTGCGATCAGGCTTATCAATGGAAACGTCGCCGAGATGAACGACGTCACGGAACGTCCCTTCGCGATCGGTTATCACGCATCCAAAACCAGCGGAACCGTTGAAACGTTTCAAGAAGGCACGAAGATCCGTATGCTTGCGATAACAGGAACCGATTCGATTCGGTTCACGGCTCAAATCATTTCTTCAAGAATCACCAGCGTCGAAAAAGTAAAGGTACCTCGGATTTCGCTGGATCAGGGTGCTAGCGACTCTGCGTTGGATCGCGAGACTGTCGTTCGGACTTCCCTGGTCCAAGCACCCGTGCAGCAAACGCGATCGATCGTCGTCTCAACAGATCTGGCACCTGCGCAGTGTTTGCTTGTTGATCCATCTATCACGGATTCGTTTACGACGACCGAAGAATCGCCAACGCCGATGTTCGGAAAGTTACCGTATATCGGTAAGAACTTTTCGAGTTCCACGTCGGTCCAAGTGGATCGTCATGTGTTATTTTTAATGGTTCCCTCGGCGATCGGGTCAGCGGTTGGCGAATGATTAAAACAGCAACGTCAACCGAAGTCTTGATTGCGCGATGGGTCGTCCCGGTTTTAGGCAAGCCCATTCATCGCGGTTGGATTCGACGGCAAGGTGCAACCATTCTTGAAGTTGGTAGCGGACCAACGGACGGTGAAGCGATCGACCTTGGCGATGTTGCAATCTTGCCAGGTCTGATCAACGCCCATACGCACCTTGAATTTTCAAACTTTGATCAACCGGTGGGGGATTCGGGAATCCAACTTGCAGATTGGATTGGCCTCGTCATCGCTGCACGCGGTACGACAACGATTGACGAACGAGTTTCTGCAATCCAAAAGGGAGTGATGGAATCGGTCAACGCGGGCGTTCGCGTGCTCGGTGAGATTGCGACTCCGCCCATTGAGTACCCGGTTGTTGATTCGCCGATGGAAATGATTCACTTTTGCGAGGTGATCGGCCTAAATCACCAGCGGTCCACTGAACGGTTCAACGCCGCAGAATCCCACGCCTGGTTTGATCCAACGAATCGAACATCCGACAAGTTGATGGATCACGCCGCTATCAGTCCCCATGCACCCTATTCGACGCTGCCGGAAACGATCGACCGCTGTGTCACGTGGTCGGCGCACCGCCGTCGACCGCTTGCGATGCACGTTGCCGAATCACCAAGCGAGCGAGAGTTGCTAATGAACGGTACCGGCCCGATGGCCGAATCATTAAAACGCCTTGGGGTTTTTGACGAATCGCTTTTTCCGCGGACGAAGACTCCAAGCGAGTCTCCCTTTATTGACTTGATGAATCAATTATCCGCTTGCCATCGTGGGTTGCTGATTCATTGCAACGATCTTCAGCAAGCGGAGATTGAATTTTTAAAGCAGTCGACCAATTTGAGCGTCGTTTTTTGTCCACGCACACATCATCATTTTGGCTTCGATCGCCATCCTGTTGCTGAAATGTCAAAGGCTGGTATCAACGTTGCCTTGGGAACGGATTCGCGAGCCAGCAATCCCGACTTGAAGCTTTGGGGCGAGGTCCAATTCTTGCTAAACCATCGGCAGGATTTGGACCCAGCCTCGGTCATCGCGATGGCCACGAAAAACGGAGCCGATGCTCTTGGTCGAAAAGATATTGGACGCATCACTGTCGGATCACAACCGGGTTTGAACACGATTGCCACCAATGCGTCAAATGTCGATCAGCTCTACCGCGACTTTGCGTCAGGCGAACATACCTGCATTCCATCCTAGCCGGTATTCATGCCGACCTGCATTCCATCGGGGGCGAAGATGCTGCGGCCTCCATCGACGGGCAAACAGATTCCATTGACGAAATCGTTCTCGCATAAGAATTGGACTGCGTGGGCGACATTTTCTGCTTTGCCCACTCGTCCAACCAGGGTGCTCGACGCGATCTGCTTTGCCTTGGCGTCGTCGACATCGTCCGCCAACAACACGGGACCAGGTTGAATACAATTGACGCGGATCGCTTCGTTGTATTGTGCAAGTTCGACCGCAAGGGACCGAGTCATTACCTCGATTGAACCCTTGCTGGGAAAATACGCTGCGTGATCCAGGTAAGGCCGGACGGTTGCCCAGTCACCAATGTTGACGATGGATCCGCCACGGGGCTGCTTTGCCATTTGCACACCTGCCGCTCGAGCGCACAAGAACGATGCCAGTGTATTGATATTGAAGTAACGTTGGATCTCGCTCGCAGTGATTTCTTCAAACGAAGTCGGATTCCAGATCGCGGCACTGTTAACCAAAATGTCGATGCGGTCAAACGCTTGGACCGTTTCAGCAACCAATCGAGCGGGCACGTTCTCGTCTTCAAGCGAACCTAAAGTGACCAGCGTTTTGACGCCGTCGTTGGATTGGATTTCTTTCGCGGCCTTGTTGGCTTGATCGATTGATGTGTTGGCGTGCAGTGCAACATGGCAGCCCAACGAAGCGAGGTGCTGAGCAACCGATCGGCCAACACGTGGTGCTCCGCTGCCGGTGATCAACGCAACCGGATGGTCTGTTTGAAAGTTGTCTTGAAGTGTTGTCATGTTTTCACTTTATCAGGCTGAAAAGTCCACGTGATGGCAGCTACAGATACTTTGCCAACGGTCCGCCCCTAGCCGCACGTGCATCCACTTTTGCGATCACATCTGGGTCTTCGATCAATGGCGGCGCGTGGTGTGGTTTGACTCTTGCATCGATCACCATCGATCCCGCACATCCCCAGTGCTTATCAACGACTCCTGAACCGATTCCGTCAATGTCGATCGCGGGATTGCTGCGAGTAAACGTGCTCCACAACCAATTGTTTAAATTGCGGGCCGCAAACTCACTGTCGTCGACCAGTGTCACGATTGGAAACTGATTAATCGACGATTCCACGCCAAAGTTCTTTGTAAACTGCTGCAAGAGTTTTCGGTCGTCATCATGTTGGCACTTTGGTGACTCGACTACCAATACACCTGGCATCACGACCTTTGGATTTTCAAAACCATTGGGCAAATTTAACGAGGTTGGAATGTCGGTCGGTAAGTCGCGGACTGGTTGTCCGGCCGCCGCGATGACAACCTTGGAACCTCGGTTAAAACCGGTGCCGCTGTAGTCCAGCGTATCAACCGTCGTTCGTGTGTGAAAATGCAAATCGCGGCGGCAATCGATTCGCGATAGAACTCGATAAAGAAAAGCTTCGATGTCATGAATTTTTAGCCGGTCATCGGGGTCATCGGTGATGAACAGATACTTTGCGAGTGAAAGTTGACCGTTGCCCAGGATCGCATTGGCCTGCGTCAACAACTCTTGTGGTTCGGTGGTTTTCAGATGAGGCATGTAGCGTTCGCTGCCGATCGCCAGCAGCAACGGGTGAACGCCCGCTGCATCAACCGCGTGGACCGCTTTGACCCCTGGGATCACCGAAGGAATGATCGGATCAGTCAGTTCATGGATCAGTTGGCCAAACGTCGTGTCTTCCTGTGGCGGTCGACCAACGACAGTGAACGGCCAGATCGCATTGTCGCGGTGCCAGACCTTTTCGACCTTCATCACCGGAAAGTCATGCTTCAAACTGTAGTATCCTAAATGGTCGCCGAAGGGGCCCTCGGGTTTCATTGAATCGGCATCGATGGTTCCAATGATTGCGAAATCGGCATCAGCGTAGACCGGTGCGTGCTGCGGCGAACCCTTTTTGGATCGGATCATTGCAATCCTTCGTCCGGCCAACGCACCACCAAAGGTTAGTTCCGTTAAGCCTTCGGGCAGCGGCATCACAGCGGCCAACGACATCGCCGGGGAACCGCCAACCGTGATCGCAACTCGCAAACGCTCACCGCGTTTCATTGCGATCTGATGGTGAACTCCAATGCCGCGATGGATTTGGTAATGCAATCCAATTTCCCGATCGACATCGTATTCATTCCCCGTTAACTGAATGCGATACATCCCCAAATTGACCCGCATTAGATTTCCTGCCGCAGCCGGGTCATCGCTTAGAACTTGCGGTAGTGTCACAAATGCTCCGCCATCGTCCGGCCAGCATTTGATTGGCGGCAGATTGTTGATCTGGCATTCATTCGCTTGCACCGCGCCGGACCGAGTTTTTCGCGGCAGCATATGCAATGCGGTAAACGGCACGCCAGCGTAGCGAAACGGACGCTTGGGCAAGGCGGATGGATCAACCTTGATCTCTACCAGTCGGCGAACATTTTCGAGCGTGTCACGAAACAGATAGCGAGCTTGGTCCAACGACGCAAACAAATTTGAGGCGGCCGGAAATCGACATCCTTTCAAATTATTGAACAACAAGGCTGGTCCGCCAGAAGCGTACACACGCCGTTGGATCTCAGCTGCTTCCAAGTTTGGATCGATCTCATCATCAATTTCAATCAGACGGTTATCTTGTCGCAGGTCATTGACGACATCGGCTGTGCAGCGGTGCTTCACGAGCGGTGGTTTTCCTGGATCGAGGGGACGTCAAAGAGAGTGAACGAGCACGGTGAAGTGCAAATCAGTTTTTCAAGCTGGGCAATGTCGCTCGGCTCTCCGAGCCGACATCGTTATCGGTTCGCAGAGCCGAGGAACAATACGCCATCGGCTCGGAGAGCCAAACGACAATGTGAACACTGCAAAGTGAAAAATGATTGGCCCTGGAACACTGTTTCGATGGCTAGGATAACCGCGAGCCTGACTTTAGACTAACCGTGACGTTGAACCGCCTGGGCATCGCCCCAAGGCACTTACTTTGACGATGAAACAATCGAATCGGCACAAGTCATCTCGCGGGTTTGGCTCCATTGGGCCTACCTTTTTAAAGTAAGTGCGATTGGGGCATTGTCCCGTGCGTTTGCAGAAGCTTGATCGCTGTGCAGACGCTTGATCACGCGGCCCGCTGGGTTGCGGTTTCAAAAATTTATACCTTTTGTTTTCCTCGAAATGATTCTTGCCAAACTATGACAAAATTAGCAATCACCGATTCACCGCTTGAATCATCTATCGACACCGTTGTTGTTGGGCTGTCGGCCGATGGAAGCTTATCGCCAACGCTCAAGCAGATCGACGAAGCGACGGGTGGCTGGATCACCGGGCTCGTCAAAGCAGAACAACTGCGTGGTAAACTTGGCGAAGTCTCTTTAATCGCGTCGCCAAATCCGTCAGCCGCCGATGCTTCGTTACCAACGATGATTTTGGTCATCGGAACCGGCGACGAAGAACTCGGCCGGGGAGCTGCGTTTGATCTGGCCAGTACCGCAGTTCGGAAATTGTCGGACCGAGACCGGGGGGCGGTCGTGATTGCGCTTGCCGAGTCGGCCGATTCGCAAGCACGCGATCGCGTTGTCAGCGGAGCCATCTTTGCGATGGAAGGACAGGCGCTCTATCAATCGGATCCTGCGGCGAAATTGCCCGAACAACTTCTGTTCAGTGGGATCGATGCCGCGATTTTGGAACGTGGGTCTAGTATCGGCAGTTCGATCAACGCAACCCGCCATCTGATCAACGAGCCAGCGGACAAAATCTATCCGGCAACCTTTGCCGATGCCGCGATCGAATTGGCAAAAGAAGTCGGCATCGAAGTCGAAGTTTGGGATGAAAAGAAATTGCTGGCGGAAGGTTGCCGTGCGATCCTGGCCGTCGGCGCTGGATCGGCAAAGCCGCCAAGAATTGTGATGATGCGTTACAACGGTGGCGGCAAAGAAGCACCCATCGCGATCGTCGGCAAAGGCGTCACGTTTGATAGTGGCGGACTCTCGCTGAAACCCAGTGCCGCAATGGAAGACATGAAGTGTGACATGGGCGGTGCGGCGACCGTCTTTGGCGTGATGCGTGCGATCGCAAAACTGAACGTCAAACAGAACGTCATTGGTTTCTGCGGTTTGGCTGAAAATATGGTGTCGAGCGACTGCTACCGCTTGGGCGACGTGATTGAAACTCGCAGCGGCAAAACCGTTGAAATTTTAAACACCGACGCCGAAGGTCGAGTCGTCTTGGCGGATACCTTGGATGTCGCGATTCAACACGAACCGCGTGCAATGATCGATTTGGCAACGTTGACTGGCGCGTGCATGGTCGCCCTGGGCATCGAAGTCGCTGGCTTGATGACTAATAACGATGATCTTTGTCATCAGCTAATCGCTGCGGCCAAGACCGAAGACGAACCCGTGTGGCAGCTTCCGATGTTCGAGCTGTATGACGAAAAAATTAAGAGCAAGGTTGCCGATATAAGAAACATCGGCGAAGGCCGATGGGGTGGTGCAATCACCGCTGCAAAATTCCTCGAACAATTCGTTGGCGAAGTTCCCTGGGTTCACATCGACATCGCTGGCCCCGCGTTCGTCGATTCAGCCAAGCCCCACCGCGATGCCGGGGCAACCGGTGTGATGGTGCAGACTCTGGTCCGACTGATCGAAGAATTCCCAACCGAGTAACGTCGGAACCTTGTTCCGGCTGATCACATCCCTGCTGATTGCCAAGTCTTTTACCGAACTTTGGTTTTTCTAGCGGAACAAGGCGAGCACTTTTGCGAAAGGTGTGATCTAAAAACCAGGCAAGGCTCGAGCATCAATGTGGTACCGGTGGCATCCAACACAGGAATCACCGGCCGCCGATTTGGTGTGACAGGTTGCGCAGTCTTGTTTTAAGATCGGGTCGAAATCGTTTGCGTGGTGATCCGTCCATTCAGTTTTGGTAACAGCACTTTCTTGTACAGCACCCTGTTTGATTCGGTGGCATCCAACGCAGTCCGTCAGCGAAGCAATGTTTAAATGAGGACTGTGCGAGAAAGCCGTGAACTGGTCGGTGGCACTGGTGCGTTCAATCGCTTTCCAAGATCCCGGATTTTCAATTGCTGAAACATGGCACCGCAAACATGCGGAAACCGCAGCGTTTTGAAACAGACCTTTGCGAGCTAAATCGGTTTTTGGCAGACGTGCGGTTGCTTCGATGGTTGCTTTTAAGACTGGATCAGCGTGACCGCTTGCTCGGTAGCGTATGGCCAAGCGAATGTCATCGCGGTACCAGCCGCCTGCGACCAGCATTTCTTCAGCGTTAAATCGTTTTCGAGTTCTTGAACGATTCGAATCATCGCTCGGCTGCAGCGGATCGTCGCTCAACAACGCATCGCTTTCCAATAAATCGTCTGCAAGTAAGTCATCTTGAAGCAAGTCGTCGTTTGATCCGTTTTTGTACTGAACTGTTTGAAACACGGATCGGTCTTTCCTTTGGCGATTCATTTTGACAGCCACGTCAACCGGTTGTTCAAACCAACGATTCATCGCGCCGTCGATCAACTGAGGCGAAAAGGATTGCACAACAGGTTTCCAGCCAGTTGGTTGCGAATCGTTCCCCGACAACCGTTTCAATAATTCTGTTTGACCGTGCTCGGATAGATCGACCAGCAAACGATACAGCTGAGATGCAATTCGTTTCGATGCTTGGACTTGCCGTCGGCTGTCTGGATCGACTCGAGTAAATTCTTGATCAGGAATTGAATCGATTGAATTCGAAACACCACGTTCGCCGCGAATCAATAACTGTGTCAGCGCCGGCAGCTTTCCATCAAAGAATCCGGTCGCGTTTTCCGGCCACGACGGTAAGCCTGCAACTACATCACTTGGCAATGTTGGGATCAATACTAATTCAATTCCTTCAGCGACCTCTGTTTGCAAAGACTGATCATGACAAGCCGAACACGCGGCTTGGTAATCTACCGCACGACTGATTCGCCCGTCGGCGGTAGGCTGGTGACAATTAGCACACCGGAACGAAAGCAACGATCCACCGTGTTCGGTTTCAACTTTTGATTCGGGAAAGTGTTTGTTTTGGTGGGATTGGTGATTGAATGAAATCGCGCCGCCGCGGCCATAGGGCCAATCAACAAACTCGGGATGGGACGTTGCAAACGCTCCGAAACGATCTTGATGGCAGCTCTGGCATTGAGCATCTGACAAAGCTGTTAAGTTGTGATTCGGTCCTTGGTGCTCCCGGTGACATGCACTGCAATCCAAGCTTTCCTGGTCAACCGAAGGTGATGGCAACCAATCATGCCAGTCATTTGATCGATTGGCGGTCGATGCAAGGCTTATTTTATTTCGTTCTTCGGCTGGCAAATTATGGGCCAGCATCGCTGTGCCCGGCGCGAAATGATTTTGATGGCACTGTGAACACAGTTCCGTTTGGGTCAATTCGGCGTGCGGGTCGGCGCCCAAGAATGGAACCCATGTGATCAGAGATGACAGAACCGAAGATTGCTGCGACGGGTGGCAGACAATGCATCGATCGACTTCATTGGTCGTGGCCAGGATCTGAGCGTGATGAGTCGTCAATTCGCCTGGCTTGATCGTTTTGCCAAGCATCGTATTTGAAGCACCAAGCAAACCATCTTTGTTTCCTGGCAAACAGAACGTCGCGATGATTAAGACGATTGCTGTCAGCAGAAACGCAACAGAGAACTGGCGTTTACGACTTGCCCATGTTCGTCGCGGGCGACATTGATCTGTCTCGGGCTGATTGATGAGCGGGCAGCGGCCTGAACGGTTCGGTCCAAACGCACACGCATCGGTTTGTCCGCGCCGTGCACAAACCCAATGATCGCCCGGTCGGTCTCGTCCGCTGGCTTCTGGTAATTCGATTTCGTCTCGCCGCATATCGGATCAACCTAAATGCTGAAGTGCAACGAACGCGTGGACAATGCTGGCAAGCAGCAACAGCGTCGACAGGGTTCCATGAACTACCAACCAAACCCGCAGCCGCAATTGAAGTGCGAATTGGTAATCCAAATCATCGCGATGCCTAACCAATGCAATGAACTTACCGGCCGATGCCCGTCCCTCATTTTCAAGGTATCGGTCAAGTTCTTTTAGGCCACTTGTCAATCGTCTGCGACGAATTCCGTTGGGAGCCAACAGGTAGGACAATGACGGTGGCGTATCAAAGAAAGGGATCAGGTACTTTGCATAGAAATTTCCCAGCACACGAATCGCGGACGCTTCGCCAAGACCGTCGAGCAGTTGCCGAGCACTTGATGAAATTTGGTCGCGGTGCCATTGAATTCGGTCAAAGCGATGTTGGCCCTCCACCGCCGTTAAACGCTTGGGCAGCGTTCGGCTGGCGTAGAGTCCGTAGAATCCGCTGATTGTCACGATCAAGAATACGATCGACAGGCTGCATTCCAGTACACCGTCACCCACGATCGCTGGCACGTGCATCCAGTAGATGGCGCTGCTAAAAAATCCGATGTATAAATGCACCTGAGTCCACGTGCTCACTTTTCCGAGCGGTAAAATGGGCAACCGGCGGCGAACTCCAATCAAAATCAGACCGCACAGACATGCCAACAAGGCCGATCCGCTGAATACCGATGCATGACCAAGGCGAGCATCGATCAGCCAAACCAGCACGAGTGAGAACAGGACTGCAAAGACAGTCACCGAGACTCCGATCAGTCGGCGAGTCCCAAACGAAATTTGCTCGGGCGTTGCGAGTAACTTGGAACTCATGACGCCCCCCGTTGGTCAAGCCAATCACGTAGGGGTTTAGATTGAGTCAAATCGATGCGGACCAGAGCATCATGGGGACAGGCTGCGGCGCAAGCGGGACCGCTGGGCGAATCTTGGCACATGTCGCACTTGGTCGCTTTTTGAATGGGACGCTCTGTCGCGATGTCGGTGTAAGGTCGCCCCAGATGATCTTGGATTTGGACCATGTTAATGTTTTCGTATGGGCACGATGAGGCGCAAACACCGCATCCAACGCAGATCGGTTCGTGGATTCCAACCACCCCCGTTTCATCATTACGGGTGATTGCACCGGTTGGACATCCGATCATGCAGACCGGGTCGTCGCACTGCATACAAGCTTGAGTAAACTGCAATCGTTCGTGCGAGACTCCTTGCCGCGTAAAGCGTGGATTTCCGTCATGAGTCGCCGCGCAAGCCTTCACGCAATCATCGCAACGCGTGCAACGGTGCAGATCGATCACCATTGCCTGTTGGCCATTGTTTAGCCTGTTTTGAACGACGAACTCTAACAGGCCGGTTGGCTGGAATTGCTGGCCACCGGACGATGGCAAGTCGTTCCAATCTGACTTGGCAACACGTTGTTCACGTCCTGACTTACGTCGATCTTCCTTGCCGTTTCGTTGGGCATCACTTTCTCTTAGCCGGCTGGCAACCTGATCGGGCAATTCACTTCGGCGAACAAAAGGAAGGATTTCGGTCGCAAAGACTTCAATGGGAATTTGCAGGGTGTCCAGGAATCCAACGGCACGAAGGGAGTGGTGCAAGCTACGCGAAGCAGTCGCACTTGTCCTGACCGAATTCATTGCGACTTCTTCAAGTCCAAAGACATGTCCTT
The DNA here is from genome assembly GCA_964449225.1 of uncultured Rhodopirellula sp. GTDB lineage: Bacteria > Planctomycetota > Planctomycetia > Pirellulales > Pirellulaceae > Rubripirellula. Next base: position 33,631 of record CAYVAN010000005.1, on the reverse strand, counting down.
TGCCCAAGTAAGCAGTCGTCCGCTCGGATGCTCCGTAAGCTTGTGATAATCTTGCAAAACCGCTGCGAACAATAATCAGGTCGGTTGGCGTCGCTCCCTCGGATGCCACCAGTGGTTCCGACGCGATTTGCTGCTCAACGGGTAGGGTTCGGTTTTTTTTGTAATCGGCATTCCATTCCATCCGGCCGTAGGAACGCATCTGGGTGGCTTTGGCCACGCGTTCCAATCCTGATTCGGGCAGGTGACGAAGCAATGGCAATTCACGCAGATGAACGGTCAGCCAATTTTCGCGATAGTGTCGGTCTAGCGTGTCGGCAAAGTTCCGGTCACGCCTCAGAATGCGAAGGCCCTGCCAACGAATCTCTAACAATGTGGCCTCCGTCTTGGCGATCACGGTGGCGGTGCGCGGTGACCGATACATCGCGGCAACTTCGCCGAACAATTCGCCAGGGCCGATAGTGATCGTGTTGCTGCCCCTAAGAACTCCGCCAAAGTCTTGAAGAAAAATGGCCGGACGATCGTCCACCTGTCGAATCGAGGTGGGGCTATTTTGATTTTGATTCCCGTGATCGCGCCCACCATCAGATCGGTGGGTGGTGACCTGTTCGGGGCGTCTTGCTTCATGCAATTTTGGCCGCCCCAGGTATGACTTCCCCAGGTAGGCACCCAGTGCATCGATCCAAGATTGTTTTTCAACCGGCGGTCGTCCCAGCAGATTTGGGTCTAACGAATCGACCAGAACACTGGTTTCACCTGAAAGCACCAAGAACGCACTGTTGCCGTAATCTCCTTCACGAACAATGACTTCCCCAGGTTCACATCGGTGCAGCCGCGTATCGCCACGAATGATACCCTCGATTGGGGAGCTTCGCGGAAACGCGGATTCATCCATGCTGGAAAACGGTTGCCGACTGCGCAGCCATGCAACGTCCGCGTCGGTCATCGACGCATCCATCGGCTCCGTCCAGCGAGCGGGGCGACGTACGGCAATTGGATCTTCTATTGTCATTTCAACGCTGTGAATAGTGGAATTCATGCTCGTAAGTCAATCTGAATTCAGGATTTACCCGTCTGCACCTGAAACTGTTTTTTCTCTCCAGCTCGATCCAGGTGTTTCGCGGTACATAGGGCGATACGTTGAGGGATCAAGCCAGGGCAAATCACCTTATCATTTCGGAGCGTTCGCCATTGTCGCTCGGCTCTCCTAGCCGATAACGCTGTCGGCTCGGAGAGCCGAGCGACAATGTCCAGCTTGAAAAACCGATTTACCCTGGGATCACGCTGATCTTCTTGACGCCACCGCAGCGACTGAGGTACCTAAGCATTGCCGAATGCTTAATTCGATTCCCCTTGCTTATTGCTATGTCCTGGCGTGCAAACCTCTATGCGATCTCTGATGCGTTTCGCTTCGCTTTCGATCTTTTCTGCGACGATCCTACTGTTCTCGTCGACCGGCAGCGCCCAGCTGGCGGGCCTATCACTTCCCGCTTCTCCTGCTAAAGACACACAGGCAGCAGGTTCGCAGGCGGTGACTGCTGACCAGAAAAGGGCATCTCCGCCGCAACCAGACTCGTCGGATTCCGCGATTGGATCGATCGCCAGAGATCAGCCGACGGTCAAATCGGTCGCGGATGAGATTAACGTTATCACCGAGGCTGCGGATCTTGCGGACGAACTGAAGCAAGAGTGTTTGGCGCGTCTTAGCAAGGCCAAAGAATCCCTGGCGAACGCTAATGCTGCCAGTCAAACACGCATCGCCACCGAAGCTGAATTAAGGTCTCTCCCTGCCCGGACCGAAGACATTCGGAAGCAACTTGCCAAAGACGCGGCTCCGTTGCAGCCTGAGTTTCCCGAAGGCATTACGATCGCGGGACTGGAAGCTCGACTGGCTGAAATGCGGCAACAAGTCGAAGCCGCAGATGTCAACGCACAGTCTCGACAGAAAGCTACTGAATCACGCGGAGTCCGGTTGGCCGATTTAGCCAAGCAGATTCTGGAAACCGATAAACGTTTGACGCAGGCAGCCGAATCCATCGTCACAATCACGGGCACGGATCTGCTTAGCAAGGCCAAGTTGACCGAGCAACGATGTCGCCAGATCTCGTTGACTCGGCAACTAGAAATGCTGAAAGTCAAGCAGCGATTGGTAGAGGCCAATAGCGAAATCCTTCCGATGCAGCGTGACCTGGCTGTTCGCAATGCCTCGGTCGCCGCAAAACAACTGACGTTATGGCAAGATGCTGTCAGTCGTTGGCGAAAACATGAATCACAACGCCAAGCCAAACAGGCTCGCCGTATCGCCGAACAGTCTCACCCGGCGCTGAAGTCCCTGGCCAGCCAGAATGCGGAAATTGCCGAGCTTCGGATTGCGACGGCCGCAGGTATCGAAAAACTAGCAAAGATGCTCCACGATATTCGGGAGTCATCGACGCGAACTGGTGAACAATTCGATGATCTTCGTGATCGCGTCGAACACGCTGGCGCGACCACATCGACCGGGATCTTGCTGCGAAAACAACGTAGTGAGTTGCCGCAATCGTCAACTTTCTTAAAACGAGAGTCGTTGGTGGAGCAGGAAATGCCAAAGGCGCATTTGCGTTTGATGGAGCTGAAGCAATGGCGACGCGAAGTAGCAGACTTGGGAAACGCTGCGGACATCGTCTTAAGTAATGTCGGCCAAGACTTGGCTCAATACAATCGCGAGAATGTCCTGGCGGTCGTCAAACGCCTGCTGTCGGATCGGCGAGATTTCCTGGACAAAGTGATCCCCGATCAGAACACCTATCTACGTGATCTCAATGAACTTGATCTGGCAAACGATGCCTTGGCGACTCAGGTCGACCAATTCAGGGGATTCTTGGACCAGCGTGTGCTTTGGATTCGCAGCGACGATGTATTCGGTTTGTCCGACATCCGCGACGCGGCAAAGGGGCTTCGGACCGTCATCGCGCCAAGCAGAATCGCCGAGGTCGCCAAGGTCGGTGGCGCTGACATGCTGCGGCGTCCTGCGGTTGCAGTCGCAGTGATCGCAGCTTTCTTTTTGGTGCTGATGTTCCGCGCACGAATGGTGGCGACGCAAACACGTTTGACTAACCCGCCAACGCCGGGACAGTTTGCTAGTTTTCGTGATGACGCACTTGCCTGCGTCATCACGCTGGTAATCTCGGTTCGCTGGCCGATTCTGCTGGCGGCGTTTGGTTATCGTCTGGTGTCCGCCAGTGGATCAACGCCGTGGACCTACAGCGTCGGCGAAGCACTTTTAACGACCGTGCTTTTCGTGTGGAGCTTTGAACTGATTCGCGAAATGAGTCGTCGTGGCGGCGTTGGCGAAAGACTTTTTGGTTGGTCCGAAGGTGTTTCCGCATCGATCCGCGGAGCCCTGGAAACGATGTTGCTTGTGGGGACGCCGCTGTTTGCACTTTTGCAGCTGGCGCAGTTTGATGAAACACCCGAGATGGAAAGTCTGAAACGTTTTCTGTTCATCACGCTGTTGTTGTTGACGGGGATTCAGATTGGCTGGTTAGCACGCAATCAGGGCAAGCTGATGCGAGCGCTTGTGATACACGCTCCCAAAGCTCTGGTATGTCGTCTTCGTCGTCCAATCGGAATCTTTGCAACCACAGCGCCCATTGGTTTTGCATTGATGTCGTTCGCGGGCTTTCATTTTTCCGCCTACCAATTGTCTGGACGTTTGGCCGAAACGGGAGCGGCGATTGTTGCCATGATTGTGCTGCATTCGTTGTCGCTTTGCTGGCTAGAGGTTCAAGGTTTCAATCGAAAATTGCGGCAGCGTAAAGAAGAGCAACAGAAGAAACGCGAAGAGATTCTAAATCCCGACGAAACCGTGATTTCGCAAACGCAAGCTGCGTCGATGAGTTCAGCATCCGTTGTCGATGTATCGAGCCAATCAATGGAACATTCGCGAAAACAAATGAACGAATCCGCTGACCAGGAATTTAAAGAACTGCTGCGATACGCGGCAGTCATAACGCTTGTCGTTGGAGGCTGGTTCATCTGGTCCGATGTGCTTCCCGCGCTGCGGATTCTTGACAAGGTCGAACTGTGGCAGAACATCGAAGCTGTTGCTGAGACGGTGATCGGAAAAGACGGCAGCGAATCGATTCGCACGATGGAACGAAATTCACCAACGACTCTGACCAATGTCTTGATGGCGGTGGTAATCGGGTTGGGGACCGTGATGGTTGGTCGGCGGTTACCTGGCCTGCTGGAATTGACTTTGCTGGAACGATTGCCACTGGAACCAGGCACGCGACAGGCAATCGCAATCCTGGTTCGCTATGCGGCAACGGTGACGGGAATGTTGTTGGTGTGCAATGCGATCCACTTGTCATGGGGAAGTGTCCAGTGGTTGGCGGCTGCGATGACGGTTGGGTTAGGTTTTGGACTGCAAGAGATTTTTGCAAACTTGGTCAGCGGTCTGATCATCCTGTTCGAACGGCCAATCCGAGCGGGTGACTTGGTCACCGTTGGCGATATCACTGGGCATGTCACCAAAATGCAGATGCGAGCGACGACGATTACGGATTTTGATCGACGCGAACTGATTGTCCCCAACAAAACCTTCATTACCGATAGCGTGATTAACTGGACGTTGTCGGATCCGGTGTCTCGCGTGACGTTGCCCGTTGGTGTCGCCTACGGCACCAGTGTCGCGAGAGTGAAGGAAATCATGTTGAACATCGCTGAAGGCAGCAATTCGGTTCTAAGCGAACCGCCACCTCATGTGTTGTTCAAGGGGTTTGGTGACAGCACGTTAGACCTGGAATTACGGGTCTTTATTCCCAAACGCGAACTTTATGTTGATGTCGTTAATGAAATCAATCTGGCAATCGCGGAAGAATTCGATCGAGCAGGGATCGAGATCGCGTTTCCTCAACAAGACTTGCACATTCGTTCAATCGATGGACTTCCACAGGTGCTAGGTCAGCAGCGGGAATTTGTGCGTGAAGCTGCTTGACGAATCAACTTGTCGAATCAGATTAACAAGATTCGATCACCTTTTGTCGCCGTGGAACCGCTTACAGTCATGAGTGACACAAAGCGTCAACAAAACCTAGAAGACAAGAACTGACACTCAGTCATCCCGTGTTGCTGAAAATCCTAAGAATTACGGGCCCATTGTGGCTGGCATGATGTCGGTAGATTGTTATCGTTAACAGAACGATGTCCTCCAGATTCCTATCCCTCTCTGAAGCAGTGCTTTTCTCGTGAGCGAAATGATCCAAGTAGAAGTGCCCACCGTTGGCGAATCGATCAGTGAAGTCCAAATTGGTCAGTGGCTCAAATCCGAAGGCGATTATGTCGAATCCGGTGAAGATCTAGTTGAAATCGAGACCGAGAAAGCCTCGGTGCAGATCCCGGCGCCTGCCAGCGGAGTGCTACAGGGCATCCAAAAGCAGCAAGAAGAGTTTGCTTTGGTTGGCGAAGTCATTGCCACGATTGATCCCGCTGGACAAGCGTCAGGGGGCGGTTCATCAAGTGGACAAGCGTCGGCTCCAGCAGCCGCTGCGACATCGACGCCCCCTGCACCCACGCCCCCTGCACCCACGCCCGCTGCATCCACGCCCCCCGCTCCTAAGAACAACGGCTCAAACTCGCACGGCGGTGGCATTGTCATGCCCGCAGCCCGTCGGATCTTAGATGAACATGGCATTAACGCTCAGGATGTTCCGGCGACGGGACCAGGCGGACGCCTTTTAAAAGAAGACGTGGTCGCCTTCATTCGTAATCCGCCGCAAATGCAGGCCCCGTCAACGCCGGCTGCTGCATCATCGCCACCTGCAAAACCGCAACCTGCGCCACCGCAAACCAGGGCAATGGCGGCACCCGTCCAGGGCGCTGGTTCGTTTGGCTCGCTGATGACCGAGCAGTCGCCGCACCGAGGCGAGGAAGTCAAGCCAATGAGCATGCTGCGTCGGACCATTGCTTCGCGGCTGGTCGAGGCCCAGCAAACCGCCGCACTGTTGACGACTTTCAACGAAATTGACATGCAGCCAACGATGGAAATGCGAAGTCAATACAAGGATCTGTTTGCCGAAAAGCACGGCGTTAAACTTGGATTTATGTCATTCTTTGCCAAGGCGGCGGTTGAAGCGCTTCGCAAGTTCCCCGCCGTCAACGCAGAAATTCGCGACGGCAACATTGTCTACCGGCATTATCAAGACATCGGCATCGCGATCGGTGGTGGCAAAGGTTTGGTCGTACCGATCTTGCGGAATGTTGAACGAATGAATTTCGCTGATATCGAACGTTCAATCGGCGACTATGCCAAGGAAGCCGGGGAAAACCGATTGCAACCCGAAGATCTAATGGGCGGTACGTTCACGATCAGCAATGGTGGCATCTACGGTTCGCTGCTATCGACACCAATTGTCAATCCACCACAAAGTGGAATCCTGGGGCTGCACTCGATCCAAAAACGTCCGATTGCCGTCAACGACGAGGTCGTCATCCGCCCGATGATGTACATCGCATTGACCTATGATCACCGAATCGTCGATGGACGCGAAGCAGTAGGCTTTTTGAAGACGATCAAAGATGTAATCGAAGAGCCAGCACGTTTGTTCCTGGAACTGTAAATTCGCGTCTGTTTTGACATCGTAGGGGAGGTTGTTTCAACCTCCCGTCGGCTGATGCACTGATTGGTATTGCCGGATTTCGCCTCGGCACCATTGGGGTCCATTGGACCTACTTTCCTGCGTCCCACCACCATCGTTGGATGACTTTGGGACGCTTCTCCGCTACGCCTCGATACGATTTTAACGCGGGATCCTTCATCGCGGTATCAGCGCCGAACTTCATCGATACGGTGTCAGCGGGCGTGACGGCGACGCCGCCGCTGGCGATCAGAATGTTGTGACGATGTTTGTCGGATCGACTGCGGTGCATGACAGCGATTGTTTGAACGTGCTTGGGAACGGATAAGCCTAGGTTTGCAGATGACGATGCTGATGCTGCAAAGAAATCCAATAACGCTTTGTAGTTGTCCGACGTCGCGAACTTGTCCGCGATCGCCGCAACAACAGCGGCTTCGTAGATCGATTGCAACCCCGCGTAGATCGGGTACATGCCGCGGATGTCAGCGGCGTGGGAGTTGAAGCTTCTCACAAACATCTCGGTCCTGGGATCGGCAACAACGTGACCTCTATCGCCGTTTGCCATCGCACGTTCGTTTTGACCTGATAATCGCATCGCGTTTCCATCGATCTGAAAGATTCGGCCTTCAGTATCGGATCGGACGCGGCAGGCATTTGCGGTAAACCACAGTCGTAATAGCAGGTCGTTCGGTGGTCCGTGCTTGATGGTGGCATCAATTGCGTCCAAATAGTTGCTGGCTCCGTCGGGCATCGGATGGATACCCAAGGCAAGCTGCTTCATGTGTCGATCAGCCTCCACCATCATCAACCCGATGGGGGCGTCGGCTGATGTCCCGAAGACTTCAATGCGTTGCATCCCGATGGCGCTTGCCAATGTTTCGGCCGCCCTTCCGATAGGAATTGACTTTGACTGGATCTGATCAGCAACCGTCGCCGCGTTACGTAAGCCTTGGTTCGTTGGATCGATGGTGCAACCAAACGGAATGTTAGCGTTTGCCGCCGCAATCGTTGTCGTTAGGAAATCTAAGCGGATCGCTGCCAGTCCCGTTTGTCGATCGCGAACCCAACCGTGATGCGACTCGATACCACCGACCGGGCCTGCTAAGACGATGTCATCGTCGGTCAAGATGACGTATTGGATTTTTGACAAACCAGCCAAGTGCGCCATTGATTCGGTTGGCTGGGCAAAAACGGTTTGCCGAGCAAGCCATGCATCTTTCAGCCGCCCAAGCGAAACGCATCGCATTGATGAAGGGGTCAACCAGCTTTCGCCGGAACCGATTTGCAGCATCGATTCCAAATTGGCAATCGAATTTGAAGGATTCGTGGTTTCGCAGGCCATCAAGGTTCCCGCCGGATCGACGTAGACACCTTGAGGATATTCTCGCATCGAACTGGGGCCGCCCAACGCGTCCCAGGTATCGGGAACAACGGTGGTCTGAATCAAATCAATAAGTGATCCAAAGTCCGCGAATGATCCTCCGCCCGCCACACCGGCTTGCTGTTCGCCGCCACCCTGGCCTTGCGCTGACGCTGTCCCGATTTGGCAAACCGACACGATCATCGCAATCAACGATAATTGAAGGTAATTCATCAAGCGTTTCTCAATTTGAAGGTTCCAGACCAATCGCTCAGCGAAATCGGCAGGGCTTGCAACACCTTATCCATTTTGCTGTGCCATCTCGCTGTATCATTTAGCTGCGTTGTTTTGAAACACAGCAATGCTGGATGGGGTGGTAAAGCCTTGCCATTCTCCGTTGATCAGTCGCTGTTGCGGTTGAAACCGCGACTTGTAGTTTAGGTGGCGATTGTCAGCAACAAACATTCCTAAATACAAAAATCGCATTCTTTTTTGCTTGGCCCATTCCAATTGTTTCAAGATCCCGTAGGTGCCCAAGCTATATCGATGAAAGGATTGGTCAAAGTACGTGTACACCGCCGATGCACTTTCCGCTCCGACGTCAAAGATTGAAATTCCAACGAGCTTCTTGCTGTGATAGATTGCAATTTCAAGCGTTTGGCAACAGCTTCTAACAAGAAAAGATCGATAGGAATCTTCGTCAACCCAATCGCATCGTTCACCTAGATGACGACGCTCGCGATGATCATTAAATAACTGGACTCTTTCTTGTCCTGACTTAGGCAGACCGATGATGCAGTCAAGGTCACGGTCACCTCGGCTGAGCACGCGTTTCATCGACTTGGTCAATGGAAACGTTTGGGCGTCAATCCGCGTCGGTTCGCAGGCACTGCAATCCGGACACTGCGTCCGGTAAACAAAGTCACCGCTCCGACGATATCCGAGCATCAACATTTCATCGACGGCATCGGGTGAAACGTTCCCCATCGGAACCCTCAATGGCATCCGGGCAACCGTGTCACGGTAAGGACAACGCTGGTATTCATCCTGCACCACGACCAATTGAAGCTGTTGCTTCGGCAATCGTGCGTGAGTATCAGGGTGGCTCATGGCAGCAATCTAAAAGGACTCGGTTACGTTAAGTTCCTATCATACGCCAAACCCACCCGACGAAACTCACTCTGACCAAATCGAATCACAGCCAACATTGGGCAAGTAATGTCACCGGCTTGCCCTGTGAGTCGTTGGTGGTGGAGCGACAAATGCACTGAATCAATCGAACTGATTGCAATTGCGTCGATGTGTCATGGGAAAACTAATCATCGTTTAGCTCCGTGGCCGTTTTTTAGGCAACTCGCCGACGGCATCCAGACGAGTTCTCTTTTGGACGCATGACACCTTGATGCATTAGTCATCGGCCGGTGCGCCGTCCTTGATCACAAACTTGGCTTTCAGTCTGGCAACTTCTGAAGCCAGCCCAGCTTGCGTGACACTGGCCAAGACTTCACCAAAATCCTTGTATGCATCAGGGGCCTCATCGCGCGGATAGACTCGACAATTGCTAATAACATCATGGTCCAGCAAACTTTGATCGACCTGTTGTTGTCGCAGGTTTTTCTTCGCCTTGGTGCGACTCATTCTGCGTCCGGCACCGTGGTTAACGCTGAACGCGGACGCCGATGCAGCAGGGTTGGCGACCATAATGCTGGAACCATCACGAGGATTACCGGGCAACAGAATTGGGTGACCCGTTTCTGCGAACGGTGTTCTTGCCAAATCAGGATGACCTGCGGGAAAGGCGCGTGTGGCGCCTTTGCGGTGGACCCACTGCGATGCCCCATCGATCGTTTCTTGGCGGACAATGTTGTGGCTGATAAAGTACACCAATTCACCGCGAACGCTTGGGAAGACTTCACCAAACGCTTCCAACACCAACGCGTTGATCAGCAAATGGTTCACGGTTGCAAAGTTGGCTCCCATTGCCATGTCGCAAAGGTAGGTTTGTCCCGCGTCAGAATTTGCTTCGGCGTAGCACAGTTGCGGATCGCCAGCGGGGAAGGCCAAACCGCGTTTTTCAAAATCTGATTTCATTGCACGGAATTGCCCCATCGCCATGTCGTGGCCAAATCCGCGTGACCCGCAATGCGTTAAGAACCCAACATGGCCGTCGCGAAGTCCAAACCTCTCGCCGATTTTTCGCAGCGCTGGATCCTGCGTCAACTGAATCACTTCGGCTTCACCGAAATGGTTTCCGCCACCTAGGCTGCCCAATTGCCGATACTTGCTTTCGATGCGATCCAGCTTGTCACGTTTGCGTCCCATCCATTGCAAGCGAGCCGCCAAGGTATCGGACGAACCGTCCGGTGCGGTGTGATACGCATCCTCGCACGCATCGGCCCACGCCTTGGGAATCCCTAGCTTCTTTAGCACTGCCTTGGTCGCGCCTTCGGTTACCACTTGAAAGCCTAACGCTCCATCGACTCGCCGAGACTTTGGCGCATTGCGTTGTCCCCGACCAGCGCCCGATGGAACTCGTTTGCCAATTGCTTTGATCAGCTTTCGACGAACGACCAGATCATCAATCGCATCTGCGGGCAAATCGGTTTGCAGCAAACTCATACTGCATTTAATGTCGACACCAACCGGTCCGGGATAGACGTGAGTCGGCGAGACCATCACGCAGCCCACCGGTGCGCCGTAGCCGACGTGCGCGTCCGGATTCAAAACCACGCGTGACACACCGGGGGCCAATCGGCTGTTGATTGCTTGGCGAAGCGTTTGTCCACAAAAGGTTTCCCGAATGGCTTCGTTTCCGATCACCGTGATCGGGGAAATTGAATCTTCACCGCCAACGAAATTCGCAACCGGAAGCTCCGCCATTGCGGGCCCGGTGATGTGAAGCATTTCAGTGGTCGTGTCCATGATGGTTTCGGTGTGCCGGAGTCTACAAGTAAAATCAATTGAAAGCTCAGGACATTTGGGGACCGCAAAGGTTCAGTCTATTTTGTTGAAGGCTTTCCAACCCAATAATCAATGACCGTCACCTTTTTGTTTTGCTGTCCCAACACAGACAACCATCCATCCTGAAGGGGCCTAGTCGTATCGATGCCCATCTTGCTGTCTTCGAATAGTTCTGGTTTTCCCTTCACAACCAGCTTGGCTTTGCCATCGCCAGTCGCGGACATTTGATACAAGCCATCGGCGGAAACGATAAACATGGAATCATCTGCACCGGGGACCAAAAATCCATCCTCGGACGATGATTGTCGCGACCACTTTTTGGTCCGCGGGTCACGTTGGTAATGAGTGGGCGCGCCGTCTTCATTACGTGCCAGAATGTGGACGCGGCCTTTGGGGTCCACTGCCATGGACCCACCGTTGATGTATCTTTTTCCTGCTGGAATTTGGAATACGGTCACGCCGGGCGTGTCGGCTGTCATGAAACGAAATCCCTTTCTCGCAATAACGGTTCCAGCATTGTTTCGCCACGTGGTGCCCAGGTCATCCGAATAGGCATAACAGAGATCGTGCGACGTTTTTGGGTTAGGCGTATCGCGCCAACACCATGCGATGTGACATCGGCCTTTTTGAACCTTGATTCCAAACGGATAAGCATTCACGGTCCGGTCGCCGCCCGACCAAGTCTTATCAATCAACTTGCTGGTCGGTTCCTGACGGTCGAGCCATTGTCCTTTTCGGTAGCGAAACAGATGCGAGTTTGCGCTACCCGACCCACCGCCCAACCGCAGATACAGGAGTAATGAATCGTCTGCCCTCACAAAACTGGGGTAGGTGACCGATTCAATTTTGGGACCAACGGCATTGCGGCGTGTTCGACTGTTCCGCGATCGCATGACTCTGCCTAGGTTGTTGTGGACCGGGCTGAAAGCTTCCTCGGTCCACTTCGCCCTTTCGGCAGAGTTAGCGATCGGCCCAACACTATGGCGATATCGAAGGGTTGAAAGGTGATGGTCAAACGATAGGTGGATGTAACCGTCGCTCGATATTCCCATCGCGACTTTTTCGTGTCCATCGCCAAACCCTCGCGAGGTTGCACCGCCCTTTCCACGATCGATGTCGGCGGTTCGCTGATAACCGGGCAATGAAATCACGGCCCAGGATCCACCAACGCGAGCACCACCAGGCCTCGTTTCCCCAGGCAATCGGCGGCGAGCTATCGACACTTGCTTGCCGTCATCCCAGTACGCTGCGTATTGCCAACCTCGATGCGTCCACAACGATCCCGGACCAAAGTTCCAACGTTCGCCAGGTTCGACAATGTTCTTGGGCATCGCGTTGTTGCCCACAACCGAAATGATCGATCTTGGTCCGCTACTGACATCAAAAACGTTATCGCTAGCGATTCCCGTGGCCGTCAACGACATCATCCATGCAAACGAAAGAACCGTTAGTGGATTTGGACGGGTTCGGCTCATACTTTGTTCTTTGAAAATAGATTTGTCACATTTCCAGCGTCACTAAATTCAATGGCAGTGGAATTACTTTTCTGTTGCAAGCGATCACGTGAGCGAACTTCATCCAGGTAGGCAGTGCTGCAATAGAATCGACCGAGCGTCAGTGTGTCCTCGATTGCAATCCATTTCATTTTAGCCAGCGGTGTTGTGCGGTATTGAGAGACGATGGCATCAAGAGCGTCCCGGTCGCTGCGGAAGGTCAACGGAATTCGGCCACCGGTTGGGTGCGCACTTGCGATGCAGTTCGTCTTCGTTATTTCCAGGTCCATCGCGTCGACGACGTTTTGGTGGCAGTATTGGGCGACTCCGATTCCCGTTGCATTGCCCGCAGTTTTTTTGCTGAGGTTCCGCACATAAATTTCGCTGACTTTGGGCCATTCCTCTGCCGCAGCCACGTTGTCGTTCCACTTGCGGCCAACGATGTTGGTGTCCATCCCCGTGCCCGAAATCTCTTTGCCAATTCGATTGATGATCAACAGATCCGCTGAATCGAACGGTAGCGACGGCATTCGATTGGCAGCAATTTTTAGCAGCTCTGGTTCCCGTGTTAGGAAAGTAGTCGCATCGACCGCTTCGATATGCGAGGTTTGTTCGGCACCGTCTTCGATGATCGCGATCCCCATCGTCACGGGAGTCTTTGCGAGAATCAAATGAGTGATCTCCGTTGCGATCGCATCGAGCCGATACTGGTGCGCTGGAAAAAGGCTGTGATAGGCAGCGGCACCGTCGTGGTTACCGAGTCCAATCAGCATCATTTTGACGAGTCCGCTTTGCAGATCGCCAATCAAACGCGTATGCGGCTTGACGCGGTTAACCACGATGACGTGATCAGCTTGAGCCGCGATCTGGTCAAAGCGAACGTTGAAGCCCGCTTGGGTTCGGCCGATCGATACCGTTTTCATGGATGATTCAATCGGACATCCCACCGATGACTCGGTGATCCCAAGCGAAGCCAACACGCGTTGCTGGCCATCCGCATTGGCACCACCGTGGCTGCCCATCGCGGGAATGATGATTGGCTTTGCACCAAGACCGCGAAAAAAATCCACGACCGATGAAACAATCTCAACCAGATTAGCGACGCCGCGGCTTCCGACCGCAATGGCAACTCGATGCCCCGGTTGGATCGTCCTGCCGTGATCAGCATGACGGCTGACCCAGTTTTGTAGTGTTTCGCTGGTTGACTTTTCGATACTGGTCACAGCTTGTCGATGCAACGATTGTTCCACTTGAATCAATTCAGGGTAACGATTCATAACGACACCCTGTCTATTGTGAAATCAACTGAAGTGGGTTCACCGTCAGGCGTTTGCGATCAGCTTGCAAACGTGATAAGCCCGATTCGGTAATTTCGGTGCGTTGTAAATCAATGCTGTCCAGATTTTTCATCTGCGAAACGATGTCGATCGAGGCATCGGAAACCTTTGACCCCGTCATCCAAAGTGTTGAAAGAGATTTTGCGTTGGAAAGCGACTGGGTCACTCGGTCACCTGTCGGCGTCCAGCTTAGATCCACTTCGCGAAGAGCCTTGGCGTCCGCCAACCATTCGCTCAATTCTTCATTCACTTTGGATGCTTCCAAGCTGAGTTGTCGCAGGAATACGGGTTGGGGAAGTAACCGAGTGACATCCGACGATTGGATTGGCAGGTGAGAAAGGTCTAACCAATCCAGTCGATCAGAAACGGGCAACGCAGCGAGTCCTGTTGCGGTGACGTCACATTTTGTCAGGCAGAGTTTTATCAATGTTCGCGTCGGTGGATTCGATTTCAAATCGGCATCATCGACCTTCAAGAAATCGGCAAGCGTTCCCTCGATCGGGATTGTGTCGCTGGGTGACCCGAGCCCGGCATCGATTTTGTAGAGCTGAGCAAGTTTCTGATAGATCCACATCCGCGAATCTGGGTTGCCGCCGTCGAGAAGTTGATGCGTGCGAGCGATTGCGTGCGCGTACCATCGTGGCAGGTCGCTTCGCGATTGAGCCGACAAACGCCCATCACGGCGGAGTTCTTTGATTGGCATCGAATCGCCGCCCGCAAGAACCCGATAGCGGGCAAATTGTAATCTCGGCGAATCCCAACCGCCTAGCGTCGCCTTTCCATCCGCCTGTTCGCTGAACGATTCAAAGTACCCCGCGATGCCTTCGACTAACCAAAAATCTCGCTCTGAGGTGAAGGCGGGTTCGGTGTTCGCTTGCTGATCGAGTCCGCTGCGAGTTGCTTCGCGAAACAATTGGTGAACCAATTCGTGACGCAACGTTGGGAGGTCAAGCGGTTGCCCAATCAAAAACATGGTTCGGCGTTGATCGCTATAAAAACCTGTGGATTGTTCAATGCCAGGATTGTCCTTGCCCAGCGATTCAACATATTGCGATTTGTCACCGAAGAGTACGACCGTCAAGCGTCGACGAATTGTGATGCGGCTGGAAGATTGTGCCAGGAACTCTTCGAGTGATTGATGGGGGGCTAAGCGTTCAAGGTGGCCCGATACCTGTGGCGCTGCTTCCCACAACGGAAAGAACATTTGGGTCCAAGCCCAATAGCATTGTTCAAGGGACTGCGCAACTTCGGTGCCTAGTTGGCGATTCGAACGCGAGTAAATCGTGAAGTGGCTGGTTTCGATTTGCCGATAGGATCCCGGTTTCCACGCCAGCCACTCCGGAGCGGAACGGCCGCGAAGGATTCTGACATCTTCATTGGTGATTTCAGTTCGTCGTGATTTCCTTTTCGCAAACCCAAGGTATCGACGCAACGATTCGTTGGATGGGTCGTTGTGCAACGCCCGCCAAAGTCGACGGTAATTCTGCCAGCCGATCGACGCGCGGGATGTCAATTGGTCCGGCCCCCGGTCGCTCGGGTGCAAGGCCGGGTTCTGTGGCTTCGATTTCGGGGACGAATGAGTTCTCGGTGGCAGATAGCAAGTGGTTCGATCCACCGGCGGCGATTGCGCAGAGATGTTGGCAGTCGAAAAGATCAACACGCTGATCATCAAGTTGACGATCGCGACAGAATTCGCAGCAGCGAATCGCGGTAATAGCGTGGTGAGGTGCATCATCTTGCCGCTTATCGTAGCTGGAAGCCGTGGCGATCGGGTACTGCCCACAAGTGCATTTCAGAGCAAATAATTTTTTCACACTGGGCGATTCGCCATCGTCGCTCGGCTCTCCGAGCCGATAGCGCTGTCTGCCGAAG